>QHVJ01000435.1 GCA_003222275.1 Acidobacteriota bacterium
GAGATGTACGTCGTCGACGAGGCATAGGCGCCGGGGTCGAAGGGGGTCATGTCCGTGTCGGAGGAGTACGGGATGATCTTCTCCACCGGCACGCCGAGCGACTCCGCTGCGATCTGGCAGAACATCGTGTCGGACCCGGTGCCGATGTCGGTGGCCCCCATCAGCAGGTTGAACGAGCCGTCCTCGTTCATCTTGATCGAAGCGGCGCCCATGTCGACCCCCGGGATCCCCGAGGCCTGGCACACGATCGCCATGCCCACGCCGCGGCGGACGGGGCCGTTGCCGGCCCTCTTCTTCTTGGCGCGGTCCTTCCAGCCGATGGCCTTCGCCCCGAGCTGGATGGCCTGGGGCAGGCCGCAGGAGCGGATGATCTGCTTGAAGCCCTCCTTGCCTTCACCGAGCACTTCCGCGATCGGCTGATCGTCGCCTTCCTGGACGTGGTTGCGCCGGCGGAACTCCAGCGGGTCCTCGCCGAGGGAGGCGGCGACCTCGTCCACGTGGCTCTCGAGGGCGAAGAAGCCCTGCGGACAGCCGTAGCCGCGGAAGGCCCCCGCCACCGCGAGGTTGGTGTAGACGGCGCGGGCCTCGTAGCGCACGTTCGGGCACCGGTAGAGCGACAACGCGCGGTTGCCGGTCACGCTCATGACGGTGAGGGCGTGGGTCCCGTAGGCGCCGGTGTTCTCGATGACGCGCATCTCGAGCGCGGTGAAGCGCCCGTCCTTCACGCCGCTCTTGACGGTGACGATCTGCGGATGGCGCGTGCGCGCGGCGGTCAGCTCTTCTTCCCGCGTGTACTCGAGGCGGACGGGCCGTCCCGTGCGCAGCGTGAGCATGCCGCACAGGTCCTCGATGAGGATCTCCTGCTTGCCCCCGAAGCCACCCCCGATGCGCGGCTTGATCACGCGTATGCGCCGGATGGGGATGCCGAGCAGCGGCGCGATGATCCGCCGGACGTGGAAGGGCACCTGGGTGGAGGTACGCACCATGAGGCGGTTGTCCTCGTCGAGCCAGGTGATGGTGACGTGGGGCTCGATGGACGATTGCTGGACGTAGGGGACCCGGTACGTCTGCTCGAGGACGTGCTCCGCCTCCGCGAAGCCCTTCGCGACGTCGCCGACCTGGGCGGCGATCTCCGCGGCCAGGTTCCGCGCGGGGTCCTTGATCCCCGTCGCGTCGGGCTCGTCGTGGATGACCGGCGCCCCGCGCACCATCGCCCGCTCCGGATCGAGGACGGCAGGCAGGACCTGGTAATCCACCTTGATCGCATCGCACGCGCGCTGGGCCAGCTCGGGGTCGTCCGCGGCCACCACCGCCACCCGGTCGCCCACGAAGCGGACCTTCTCGTCGAGCATGAACGCGTCGTAGGGCGAGGGCTCCGGCCAGCCCTGGCCGGCGGTCGTGTAGGCCACCCTCGGCACGTCGTGGTGGGTGAGCACGCAGGCGACGCCCGGAATCGCCCGCGCCTGGGACGCGTCGATCCGCGTGATCCGTGCGTGGGCGTGCGGCGAGTGCAGGATGCGCGCGAAGAGCAGCCCGGGCAGCGCGATGTCGTCGACGAAGGTGCCGCGTCCGGTGGCGAGCTTGACGCTGTCGACCCTGCGCTCGGGCTTGCCGACCGTCTTCAGGTCAGGCTTGGGGCTGGGCATCCCCGCGGAGGATTCCACGGGACGGACCAGCGTGCAACTACTTCGGCCGGATGCGCTGAAGCGCGTTTTCGAAGTAGGGTCGCTTCGCGGCCCGGGCCTGGTCCCTGACCCTCTCGAGCGCGGGGATGGCGCCGCGCGCGCCGGGGCCATGCGAGCACCCGGTTCACGAGCCCTCCTTCGGGGAATGCCCAACCGAAAACGTACCATCGCTCGCGGCTTGGGAGCCGATGACAGCGGTCACAGCCGGTACCGACGCGCAATGTTAGACTTCTCCGCTTCTCTCCGGCGGACTGAGCGTGGTGAAGACCAAGGACGCGCTGGACACGATCGTCAGGATGCTGTCGCCGTACCTGGGCGAGACCATGGCCCGGGCGGCCACGCTGGCCCATTGCCAGAAGCTGGGCATCGTCGTCGACGGCACCGAGATCAAGACGGAGCAGCTCGACGCGCTCCTCCGGAAGTTCGCGCAGGGGCTGAACATCTTCGTCGGCCGGGAGAAGGCCGCGGCCGTGGTCGGCGAGATCCAGGCCGCCATGGCGGCGCGGTCCGGCTCATGACCCGCCAGACGCGCACCGACGCCGCGTTCGTGCTCGCCGCCGCCGCGGCCGTCGCTCCCTTCGCCCTCCAGCTCACGGGGCTCTCCGGGGGCGCAGTAGGCGAGGAGATCCGCCTCTACGTCGGCAACCTGAGCAAGCTCCTCTTCATCGGCCTCGCGGCCCTCAGCGCGATCCGGAGCGCGGCGCGATTCGAGTCGGACAACCCCATGCGCGGCACCTGGCGCATGATGGCCGCCGGGCTGCTCAGCTTCACCGCCGGGCAGGCGACGCTGGCGGTGTACCAGGCCCTGCTGCGCCTGCCCAGCCCGTTCCCGTCCCTGGCCGATGCGTTCTTCGTCGCGTCCTACCCGTTCCTGCTCGCCGCTCTCGTGGGGGCGATCCGCGCCTACCGCGAGACGGGCTATCCGATCGGCACCGCCCGGGAGCGCGTCGCAACGGCGGGAGCGATGGCGGCGCTGGCGGCGCTCATCGCCTACCCGACGTTGAAGCCCGTCGTGTCGGTCCCCGCCCCTCCGCTCGAGATGTTCCTCAACGTCGCGTATCCCGTCCTCGACCTGGCGGTCCTGGTTCCCGTCGCCGTCCTTCTCCGCATCGCCGTCCGTTTCCGGGGCGGGCAGGTCTGGAAGGTCTGGGCCGGGCTGCTCACGGGCTTCCTTCTCATGTGCGCCGGGGACATCCTCTTCGCGCCTCGACCCGCTCATCCACATCACCTACATCCTGGCCTACGCCGCCCTGGCCCGCGGCGCCCTTGGCCAGTACCACCTGCTCGAAGGCTGAGACTCAGCGCCCCGACCGCCAACCGACCTGGACGACGGCCCAGCTCTGCCGGGAGGCGACGAGCGTCGCCTCGTCGCGCTTGGCCAGCGCCTTCACGTAGCGCAGCGAAAGGGTCAGCGGATGGGCGCTGGTGCGCTTGAAGACGAGGCCGCCGGCCACATGAAGGCCGGGCGGGTGGCCGACGCCGGCGTCGCCGCCGCCGGGCAGTGCGGCCAGCAAACCGCCGCCGGCCTCCACGAAGACACGGGTCCCGGAGGACCGATAGCCCATCGTCGTCCGGCTCTCGAAGCCGCGCTCCCAGCGCAGCCCCGCGTGGAGATAGGCCAGGGCGCCGACGCCGTTGCTGCTGGAGAAGGAGTGGCTGTCGGCGGCATCCACCAGGTCCTGGGTCGCGGGGGGCCGGCCGTCGACGACCTCGCCCGTGTCCGCGGTCAGGATCCGCTGCGAGCGCAGCGCCAGCCCGCCGAGCACGCCCACCCCGGCCAGGAACGGCCCCCCGACGCCCCGCCGCGCCTCCAGGCCGACGACGGCGAGCGACGAATAGTGGGTCTCCAGGGCGAAGGCAAGATCGCTGGCTCCGGCCTGAAGGCACAGCCCGGCCGCGATCCCTTCGGGGCAGGTTCGATACGGGCCGCCGTAGGTCTGGCCGTCGAGCGCGAACGGCGCGCGCCGGGTGAAGCTCGAGCCGATCCCGCCCCCGACGCTCAGCTCGACCTGGGACTGGGCGACCGCACCCGCCGGCAGCGAGGCGAGGACGATGACCGCGGCCGCGAGACTTCTCACGATTGCCGCGACTCCCGCGCCGCCCGCCGGACGGCCTCGACGGGCTTGACGTAGCCGGTGCATCGGCAGAGGCAGCCGGCCAGGGCGTCGCGCACTTCCAACTCGCTGGGATCGGCCTGGGCGTCGAGCAGCGCCTTCGCGCACAGCTCCATCGCCGGCGTGCAGTAGCCGCACTGAATGGCTCCGGTCTCGACGAACGCCGTCTGGATGGGGTGCAGGCGGTCGGGGTTGCCCAGTCCTTCGACGGTGAGCACGCTCCGGCCCTGGGCGCGCAACGCGAGCGTCAGGCACGCGAGCACGGGCCGGCCATCGAGCAGGACCGTGCACGCCCCGCACTCCCCGGTCTCGCAGCCATGCTTGACGCCCCAGTAGCCCTCCCGCCGCAGCCATTCGAGCAAGGTCGTCCGAGCCTCCGCTTCCGCGGCCCGAAGGACGCCGTTGACCGTCATCTCGATCCGGCCGGACGTGAAGTAGGGGACGGCCACGGGCAGGCGCACGGGCAGCAACGGCCGGGGTCGCTCCATCTGGGCGGGCTCATGGTTGCGCGCCTGATCGATCGCGCGGCGCAGCGCGCGCAACGTGAGCGTTCGCGCGACCCGGCGGCGGTAGTCGGCCGAAGCGTGGGCGTCTTCGCGGAACGTGGCGTGGCGGAGCACCTGCTCCGCGCAGCGCTCGAGGTCGTCCCCGCTTCCCGCGCTCCCTTCCACCTTGGCCTCGGCTTCCAGGATCCGCGAGGGAGGTCCTTCGAGGCCGGTGAGGGCGAGGCGGGCCCGGGCCAGGTGCTCGCCCGAGAACGAGACGGTCACCGCGACCGCGACCAGGGACGGGGCCGAGGGGAGAACGGCCACGCGCTCCAGGGCGGCGCCTTCCGGCGCCCCCGGTATGAAGAGCGAGGTGAGAAGGCCGCCTCCGGCCAGGTCTTCCGCGGGCTTGCGGAGGAAGCGCAGGGCCGGGCTCTCGACGGGCCCCTCGGGCCGGGTCACCACGTACACGGCGTTCAGGGCCAGCAGGGCGGCCGCGAGCTCCGAGTCGTGGGCGGCCTGGACCGACTCGCCGCCGAGCGTGGCCATCCCCCGGATCATCCGGGACGCGGAGTGCACGCGGCACGCGGCCGGGAGCAGGCCGGCCGTGCCTTCGTAGGCGCGCGGGGACTCGATGATCTCCTGCAGTGTCGTCATCGCGCCCATCACGAGGTCGCCGTCCTCGCTGTCCACGCGGGTGAGGTCCAGGGCGGCGAGGTCGAGGACGTTGGGCGCCTCGACCGGGGACGCGAGCACGCGTGTGCCGCCGGCCAGGGCCACGGCGCCCTGCGCGGCGAGGCTGAGCGCGTCTTCGAGACGCGTGGGACGGTGATAGCTGCGGATGCCGCGGGCGAGCATGACGTCCGGCGATCTTAGCCCTTTTCGAAGTAGTTGCGCCCGGTGCGCTCCGAGGCGCGCCGGAGCAGGCCCTCGGCGATCGCATCGGCCTTTTCCACGAGGGCGGGAACGTCGACGCCGACGAGCTCTCCGCTCTCCACCACCACCCGGCCGTCCACCATCGACGTGTCGACCGGCGCGGGGAACGGGCTGAAGACGAGCGCGGCCACGAGATCGCTCGAGGCGCCCGCGTAGGAAAGCCGCCGGGTGTCGACGAGGACGATGTCGGCGCACTTGCCGGGCTCGATGCTCCCGATGTCGTCTCGCCCGAGGCAGCGCGCGCCGCCGCGGGTCGCCATCCACAGCGCTTCCTCGGCGGTGACCCACCGCGACGGGTCCGCGCCGATGCGGTGGGCGAGGAGCGCCTGGCGCGCTTCGGCGAGCATGTTGGACGTGTCGTTGCTGGCCGAGCCGTCGACACCCAGCCCCACCGGGACATGGGCGTCCAGCATGGCCCGCACGGGGGCGATGCCGGAGCCGAGCCGGAAGTTGGAAGTGGGGCAATGGGCGACCCCGGTGCCCGTGCCGCCGAAGAGCGATACCTCCTCCGGAGAGAGGTGGACGCAGTGGGCCAGCCACACGTCCGGGCCCAGCCAGCCCCGGCGGCGCAGGTACTCCACCGGCCGGCAGCCGTAGAGCTGCTGGCAGTAGGACTCCTCGTCGAGGGTCTCGGCGAGATGGGTGTGGAGCCGCACCCCGTGCTCGCGAGCGAGGTCCGCGGTCCGCCGCATCAAGTCGTCGGTCACGGAAAATGGGGAGCAGGGAGCGAGCGCGATCCTCACCATCGCGCCCGGACGGGGATCGTGATGCTCGCGGATGAGACGCCGCGAGTCGGCGAGGATCGTCTCCTCGTCCTGCACGACGTCGTCGGGCGGAAGGCCCCCTTGCGCCTGGCCCCGGCTCATCGAGCCGCGCGTGGGCTGGAAGCGGATCCCCAGCTCGCGGGCGGCGGCGATCTCGGCGTCGATGAGCCGCTCCTGCCCGCGAGGGAAGAGGTACAGGTGGTCGGCGGTGGTGGTGCAGCCGGTGAGCAGCAGCTCGCCCAGGCCCACCCGCGCGGCCACGTCCACCGCCGCGGCGTCGGTGCCGCGCCACACCTCGTAGAGCTCGGTGAGCCAGTGGAAGAGCGGTGCCTCCTGTACCCGCGGGACGTTGCGGGTCAGGGTCTGGGGCAGGTGGTGGTGCGTGTTCACGAGGCCGGGGAGGACCACCTTGCCCCGCGCGTCGATCCGGCGCTCGATCCGCTCGACGCCGCGCGGATCTCCCGAGCCCACCGCCTCGATCACGCGGTCGCGCACGAGCACGAAGCCGCCGGGAATGCGCGTCCGCCGGTCGTCCTGGGTGACGACGAGGCGAGCGCCCTCGATGAGCGTCAGCATGCGGGCCTCAGCGATCCGTCCAGCGGGGCCGGCGCTTCTCGAGGAAGGCCTCGACGCCCTCTTCGCTGTCCCGGGTGCGCGTCACCTCTTCCAGGTACAGCCGCTCCGTGCGTGCGAGAGCCTTGGGCAGGGTCCCGCGTGCACCCTGGCGCACCGCGCGACGGGCGA
>QHVJ01000432.1 GCA_003222275.1 Acidobacteriota bacterium
CCCGGCGTCGCCATGAGGTGCTCGATGTCCTTGACCGCCTGCTCCTTCTCGCCGATCTCTCGCTCCAGCTCGGCCAGCCGCAGCCTCGCCTTCCGGGCTTCGCGCTCGCGGGCCTGGCGGTCGGGCGGCGCGCCCGCGGGCCGCAGGCGCGGGGCGAGCGGATCGTACGACGGGGCCGGAGAGTCGTTCGCAGGGGCCGGCCGCCCGCCGTCGGCCTTCGCCGGAGCGGCCTTCGGCGCGCGGACACGGGGCGCGGACGCGGCGCCGGGCGCCGGATTCGGCGCCGCGGCCGCCTCCTTGAGGTGGACGACCGGCTTGCGCTCCTTCGTCGGCAGCGGGGGCGTGAGGCCGGCCTCCTGCTGCTTCCGCCAATAGAGGAAGTCCTCGTACCCGCCGGGATAGACGAGGGCCTGCCCGCCCCCGACCTCGATCACCTTGCTCGCGAGGCGGTCCACGAAGTACCGGTCGTGCGAGACGAAGATCAGCGTGCCGCCGTAGTCCGCGAGGGCGTCGAGCAGGACCTCCTTCGAGTCGAGGTCGAGGTGGTTGGTGGGCTCGTCGAGGATCAGGAGGTTGCTCGGGTTCAGCAGCATCTTCGCCAGCGCGAGCCGGTTGCGCTCGCCGCCCGAGAGCACGCCCACGCGCTTGTACACGTCGTCGCCGGTGAAGAGAAAGCCGCCGAGGATGTGACGGATCATCGGCACCATCTGGACGGGGCTGGACGCGCTCATCTCCTCGTAGACCGTACGGGTGCCGTCGAGCACCGCCGCCTGGTCCTGGGCGAAATAGTCGGTGACGACCTGGTGGCCCGCGATGCGGACGCCCGCGTCCGGACGGTCCACGCCGGCGAGGATGCGCATCAGCGTCGACTTGCCGGCGCCGTTGGGGCCGACGAGCGCGATGCGGTCGCCGCGCTCCACCATCAGGTCCACGTGCTCGAGCACGACGTTCTCGGCGTACGCTCGCCGCACGCCCTTCAGCTCGAGGAGGACGCGGCCGGGCCGGGGCGCGTCGGGGAACTTGAAACGGATCTTCTTGCGCTCGGGCGGGATCTCGATCAGGTCGACCTTGTCCAGCATCTTGATGCGGCTCTGGACCTGGCGGGCCTTGGTGGCCTGGTAGCGGAACTTGTTGATGAAGAGGGTGGCCTTCTCCACCTCCTCCTTCTGCCGGCGGTGGGCCTCCCGCAGGCGCTCCATGCTCGCCTGGTGCTCCACGACGTAGTGCGTGTAGTTTCCGTGGTAGTCGGTGAGGGTGCGCAGGCCGACCTCGGTGATCCGGGCGACGGTGGCGTCGAGGAAGTAGCGGTCGTGGGAGACGAGCACCACCGATCCCGGATAGTCGTGGAGGTATTCCTCGAGCCAGTTGCGGGCGGGGAGGTCGAGGTGGTTCGTCGGCTCGTCCATGAGCAGGAGGTTGGGCCGGGCCAGCAGCAGCTTGGCGAGGGCGATGCGCATCTGCCAGCCCCCCGAGAACTCCTCGGTGCGGCGCTGCTGGTCGGGGAGCGAGAAGCCCAGGCCCTTGAGCACGTCGGCCACGCGGGCGTCGATCTCGTAGCCCCCGAGGTGCTTGAAGCGCTCCGTGACCTCCGCGTAGCGCTCGAGCAGCTTCTCGTGCTCGCCGCCGTCGTCGTGGGTCGCCGTCGCCAGCGTGTCCTCGATCCGGTGCTGCTCCTCCTTGAGGGCGATCAGCTCCTGGAAGGCCAGCACCACCTCGTCGTAGACGGTGCGCCCCCGGTGGACGAGGCCGTCCTGGGGCAGGTACCCGATGGTCGTGTCGGAGGCCATGCGGATGGAGCCGGCGTCCGGCTCCTCGAGGCCGGCCAGCATGCGCAGGAGGGTGGTCTTGCCCGCGCCGTTGGGTCCGCTGAGGCCGATGCGGTCCCGCTTCTTGACGTGCCACGACACGTCCTCGAAGAGGACTCTCTCGCCGTAACGCTTGTTCAGCCCCTCTATGTGTACCAACGGTTCCTCACGCCTGCTCGGGCAGCTTGAGGAAATCGAAGCACGCCTTCTGCAGCATCTCGCGGTGCTGCGGGTCGAGGAAGCTGAGGCGGTACTCGTTGATCACCTTGACCTCGACGCCCTCCCATTCCTTCCAGCACTCCGCGCAGATCGACTGCAGGATCCGCTCCTTGACCGGCGCGGGAAAGCCGATGCGGTGGCGCGGGGGCGGATCGGCTTCACGTCCACACCGCATGCAGGTCATCGCCCTCTCCCCAAACCACCGATTATAACCCGCGCGCTCACGGACCGCCGGGGGTCTTCCCGCGGACCCATCCGGCCGGTCGTGAGATAATGCCCCCTTCATGGAGATCACCGCCGCCGCGACCCGAAGCTTCGCCGAGCTCAATCTGACCGCCGAGACCCTGGCCAGCCTGGACGCCATGGGCTACCGCGCTCCCACCGAGGTGCAGGCGGAAACGCTGCCCCGCGCCCTCGCCGGCAAGGATCTGGTGGTGCAGTCGCGTACCGGCACCGGCAAGACCGCCGCCTTCGGCATTCCGATCGCGGAAAGGGTGGATCCCGCCGCCGACCATGTGCAGGCGGTGGCGCTCGCCCCCACCCGCGAGCTGGCCATCCAGGTCGCGCGGGAGCTGTCGGAGATCGGACGCGGGCGGGGCGTGAAGGTGGAGACGATCTACGGGGGAGACTCCATGGACCGGCAGCTGGAAGGCATCCGCGCCGGCGCCCACGTGATCGTGGGGACGCCGGGACGGGTGCTCGACCATCTGCGCCGCAAGACGCTGCGGTTCGACGGCGTCAAGACGCTGGTCCTCGACGAGGCCGACCGGATGCTGGACATGGGCTTCGCGGTGGAGATGGGCCAGATCATGGAGTACATGCCCGCGGAGCGGCAGACGCTGCTCTTCTCGGCCACGGTTCCCCTCGGGATCCGCGGCCTCATCTACCATTACCTCTCCGAGCCCGAGTGGGTGCTCCTCTCCGAGGACCAGATCTACGTCAAGGAAGTGGAGCACCTCTACTGCCTGACGCCGAAGCTCCACAAGGAGGCGACGCTCTACAAGCTCCTGGAGTACGAGAACCCCGCGTCCTCGATGATCTTCTGCAACACGCGGGAGGAGACCCGGCAGGTGCACGCGTTCCTGGCCGGCAAGGGCATGCCGGCCTCGATGCTCTCCTCCGATCTGCCCCAGAAGAAGCGCGAGCGGGTCATGGCCCGGTTCCGCTCCGGCGAGATCCGCCACCTGGTCACGACCGACGTGGCCTCCCGCGGCATCGACATCGAGGACCTCTCGCACGTGTTCATCTTCTCGACGCCCGACTCTCCCGAGCAGTACATCCACCGAGCGGGTCGTACGGGCCGCGTCGGCAAGAGCGGCCGCGCCATCAGTCTCGTCTCGGCCCACGACCTGATGAACTTCAACCGGCTCGTCCGGCGCTACCACGTCGAGGTCGGAGAGCTGTCGGTCCCCTCCGACGAGGAGGTGACGGCGCGCAAGGTGGAGCGCATCGTCACCCGTCTCGCCGCCGAGGGGCAGAACCTGCCGCTCGACGACTTCGCGGAGTTCGCTCCCATCGCCCGGCGGATCGCGGAGCACGAGCATCGCGACCGCATCCTCGCCCTTTTCCTGCGCGGCCACTTCCAGGCCCCCGTGGCCGAGGACGTCGAGCCGGAGCCGCCCCCGCCGTTGCCCGCGCCGCGCCGACGTGAGGGCGGCCGGAGACACCGCCGTCACTGACGTAGGTACTCCACGGCCCACCAGTCGTCGAAGGCATGGGTGACGAGCGGCGCGCCCAGGACCGCGCCCATGGCCTCGGTCTGGAGCTTGTCGAGCCGCCGCGTGACGACGAGCACGCCCCGGCCCCGAGCGTCGGCCGCCGCGCGCGCGAAGGCCAGCATTCCCGGATCGTCGGGGAACTTCCGGCTGAAAAGCACCGCCTGGTCGCGCGCGCCGAACAGGTGCGCGATGTAGTAGGTGCCCCAGGACACGTGGAGCTGGACGGAGCGGCGGTCGAGCCCGCTCGAGCGGACGAAGGCCAGCAGGCGGTCCTTGGCCAGGCTGTCCCGCGGGTCGATCGTGGCCGCCGGCCACCGCGCGACCAGGCTCAGCCAGTAGGCGGCGACGACGACCACCGCGCCGCGCAGGAGAGAGGGGCGTTCGGCCCCGAGCCGCCGCAGGCTGGGAGGACGAAGTGGTGCGCGGCCCACGCGCGGGCGCTCGGGAGCATGACGAGGAACGTCACGAAGGCGGCGGCGAGCCAGAACGCCTCGGGCCCGCGGCGTCCGCGCCCCAGGGCCCACAGCAGGAGCACCGAAGCGAGAGCGCAAGGCACGAGGTCGATCGGCTTTCCTGGAAACGAAAGCACCCGCGGGGCGGCCGCCGATCCGTCGGCGAAGTAGCTGGCGAGCGTGCGGGCCTGGGTGGCGATCGCTTCCGGGTCGGCGGACACGCCGCCCAGCCGTACCACGTCGTAGTAACGCGCGCCGTCGGGCGTGCGCGCAAGCATGAGCCACGTCGTGGGGACGAGGAATGCCGCGGCGAAGGCGGCGAAGGCCACGGCGGCCGGACGAAGGGCCGCGGGCCGCCGCTCGGTGCGGCGCAGCTCATGGAACCAGAAGATCAGGACCGCGGGCAGCAA
>QHVJ01000433.1 GCA_003222275.1 Acidobacteriota bacterium
GGAAGGTCCCTCCGCGCGGAGCTCGCGTCGACGTCGTCGAGCCGGCGAAGGTGCTGGCGAGCTACGAGGCGCTGGACTTCGCGGGGGCTCTCGCCCAGGTGTGGGCCGCGGTCACGAAGCTCAACCAGAGGATCGTGACCAATGCCCCCTGGGAGATGGCCAAGGACCCGCACCAGTCGACCCGGCTCGACGCTCTGCTCTACGACCTGCTCGAGGGTGTCCGCCTGATCTCACTGCTCGTGCAACCCGTGATGCCGCGCGCGGCGGGGCGCATCGCCCGAATGCTCGGCCGGCCCGAACGCGACCCGGGGCCGGGCGATCTCGAATGGGGCCGCCTGGAGCCGGGGTCGCCGCTCGGGGCCATCGAGCCGCTATTCCCCCGCATCGAGAAGGCTGCGGATGCCGCGGCCAAGGAGAAGACCGTGCCCGACAGCAATACCCCTCCGCCACCTGCCGCACCCGCGACCCAGGCCGCGGCCCCCCTCGTGCCCGACCGCATCGACATCGCCGACTTCGCCCGGATCGAGCTGCGGGCAGCGATCGTGACCGCGTCCGAGAAGGTGGAGGGCTCGCAGAAGCTCGTGAAGCTGCAGGTGCGCCTCGGCACCGAGAAGCGCCAGGTCGTGGCCGGCATCGCCGAGTCCTCTGCGCCGGAGACGCTGGTGGGGAAGAAGGTCGTGATCGTGGCGAACCTCAAGCCGGCGAAGCTGATGGGTGTCGAGTCGAACGGCATGGTGCTGGCCGCCTCCGTCGACGGCAAGGCCGTGCTGTGCACCTTCGACGCCGACGTCCCCCCGGGGGCGAAGGTCAAGTAGAGCCCTTTCTGATTTGTCCTCTGCGGCCTCTGCGGCCTCTGCGTTGAAGAGCCTGTCGCGTTTGCTCATCGTGGTCGCATCCGCGGCCACGCTCGCATGCCCGTCCGCGCCCAAGCGGGTCGTGTACGACCTGGCGGGGCGCATCGCCGTGGCCGACCGCTGGTCGCCCCGCGACGTCCTGCTCTTCGGCACCCCGGCCGCCGAGCCCCACCAGGTCGAAGGCTTCTACCGCGAGGCGGCGCCGCCGAAGGGCGACAGCTTCCTCTGGTCCAAGGGGGAGGCCGAGATCTCGCTCACCTGGCCGACGGCCGAGCCGCGCGTCGGGGTCGTGGACCTGGCGCCTTACCGCGGCGTGAAGGGCCAGTCGGCGGAAGTCCTTCTCAACGGCGCTCGCGTCGGCCACGTCACGCTGAACGACCTCCGCTACCGCTACCGCATCGCGCTGCCCGCCGAGGCCCAGCGCGAAGGGGACAACCGGCTCCGGTTCGTCTTCGCGGCCACCGCGTCGCCCGCGGATGATCCGGCCAACCCCGACCGGCGTCAGCTCGCGGCCGCGTTCTACAGTCTCGTCGTGGCCCCGGCGCGCGACGAGGGCCTGGAAGACCTGCTGGCGCGCGATGCGCCGCATCCCTTCTCGGTGATGGAGACAGGGAGCGCCCCCGCCCTCGTCGAGATCGGCCCCGCTGTCGTGCGCTATGCGGTTCGGCTGCCGCCGGGCGCGGAGCTGCGCTTCTCGCCCGACCTGCATCCTTCCGCCCGCGCCGCGGGCGCGGCCGCTTCCTTCCGCGTGACCGTCGAGACGCGGCCGGGCGAGGAGCGGGAAGCGTGGAGCCGGGTTCTCGGGCCGCGGGATGCGGCGCCGGGGGAGCTGAGCGTCGCGCTGCCGGGGGGGGCGGGAGACATCGTGCGCGTCGGTCTGCACGTCGGCGGGACGGCCGCCGGCGAGCGGCACGCCTGGGGCCTCTGGACGGCGCCGCGCATCCTGGGTCGAGTGCGGGGTGACGACGGTGCCGCGGGCGCGCCGGCTTCGCTCGATGGTCCGCCGCCGCCCGCCGAGGAGAGAGCGCGCGCGCGTCCGTTGCGGCAGGCGACCGCGGGGATGAACGTCCTCTTCATCATCCTCGACGCGGCCCGCGCCAGCGAGCTGCACGCCTACGGCTACGCGCGGCCGACGACGCCGGAGATCGACCGCCTGGCCGCCGAGGGCGTCCTCTTCGAGCGCGCCTACACCCCCGCGGTCTACACGCTGGCCGCGATGTCGTCGGTGTGGACGTCGCAGTACCCCGAGCGCCACCACGACGCGGCGTCGTTTTCCGAGCCGCTGCCGCGGGGCCGTCTGACGCTGGCCCAGCTCCTGTCGGCCCAGGGCATCCAGACCGCCGGCTTCGTCGCCAACCCCATCGCCGGCGGCCTCAACGGCCTCGACCGCGGGTTCACCGAGTTCCACGAGGTGTGGCGCGAGATCGGGAGCGGGGGCGATTCCTTCCGACAGGTGGTGCCCGCCTGGCTCAGGGCCAACAAGGAGCGGCGCTTCTTTGCGTACGTGCACTTCCGCGAGCCCCATTTCCCCTACGACCCGCCGCCGCCCTTCGCCACGAGGTTCGGCCCCGACGCGCCGCTCACGAAGGAGCAGCGGCGCGATGCCGCCTTCTTCACCGACGTCAACCAGGGCCGGCGGAGCATCAGCGACGCCGAGCGCGAGCACCTCGTCCGCCTCTACGACGGGAGCCTCGCCTTCGCCGATCAGGAGATCGGGGGGATACGAAAGGCGCTCCAGGCCGAGGGCCTCCTCGAGCGCACCGTGATCATCGTGGCCGCGGATCACGGGGAAGGGCTCATGGAGCACGGCTGGATCGGCCACAACGTCCAGCTCTACGAGCCGCTCACGCGCGTGCCCCTCATCGTCCGATTTCCTTCGGGCAAGGGGCCGGCGAGCCGGCGCGTGGCCGCCTTCGCGAGCCTGCTCGACCTCGCGCCCACGATCGCGGACCTGTTCGGGGTGATGGGACGCGGGGGCTCCGACCGCGAGTTCCAGGGCCGGAGCCTGCTCGACGTGATGGCCGGGGGGCCGGGGCGGGCGGCGGTGCTCTCCCGCACGGTGTGGGACCGGCCTCGCTACGCGCTCCGCGACGAGCGGTACAAGTTCATCGACGACACGCGCACGGGCGACGAGCAGCTCTACGACCTCCGGGCCGACCCCGACGAGCGACGCAACCTGACGAGCACGGACCCGCTGCGGACCGCCTACTACCGCGAGGCCCTCCAGCACTGGACCCTCGGGCTCGCCCGGCCCGCGGCGGCCGGGGCGGCGGGCCGCGTCTTCACGCGCGCGCAGTGCGAGGACCTCAAGTCGCTCGGCTACCTGGGGCCGGACGTGAAGTGCCCCGAGAATTAACCACTCAGCGCGGCGCCGGCCCCGGCAGGCGAGATTTCGGGATCTTGACGAGCACGGTGTACTCGGGGTCCACCATCTCGACGATCGGCGCGCGTGCGTTCTGGGAGACGAGCTCGTAGGCGTCCATCTCGCCGAGGCCGGTCTTCGCCTGCACCCAGCGGACCATGTCCTTGAACGCGATGCGGGCCGCGTCCTCCAGCGGCCGCGCGGCCCCCAGCGACATCATCCACTCCGCGTTCTCGATGCGGGGCCAGGCCGTCTCGCGGTGCTTCACGAGGTCCACCGTCAGCTCCACGTCCATCGCCCCCTCGATCGCGGTGCCCATGATCTCGCCGTCGCCCATCGCGTAGTGGCCGTCGCCGAACGAGACGAGCGCGCCCGGCACCCGCACCCCGAGGTAGACCGTGTTGCCGGCACGTACCTCCGGGCAGTCCATGTTGCCGCCGAAGTCGCCGGGCACGACGGTGGAGCGCGCCTCGCCGTTCGCCGGCGCGACGCCGAGACAGCCCAGGAAGGGCGCCAGCGGCACTTCCCAGGATTGCTTGCCGTCCTGGGAGCGCGTGCGCGCCATGCCGCGGGCGCGGTCGACCTCGTAGAACCAGACCGTCTCCGGCAGGTCCGCGCCGAGCATGGCGGTCTTGTCCGT
>QHVJ01000001.1 GCA_003222275.1 Acidobacteriota bacterium
GTGAGCTGACTCTTATGTTACCGATCGATCTGATCATGCGTTTTTGTGGCTTGTCAATAGGAAATATATTATCTCCGTAACAACCGTATCTATATGTGTTTATAGCTCTGAAGCCGGATGCTGTGTGCGATCCAGGTCCTCGAACAAGGACTTGCCATGAGCCCCGTGTACGGTCCACCGGTCGGACCAATGACATCTCGCTGGGTCTTGACACCTCGGAGAGTATTGACGGGATAGTGGACGCCACGCTCTGCGCGTCGGCCGGCCGCCCTCTTCTTCGAGCAGCGCCGGGCCACCATCGAGCGCGCGCACAACCTGCGCGAGTCTGCGGACATGCACCGGAAGATCTATCAGGCCATCCGGTCCCGCGACCCGGAGACAGCGCGCGCGGCGATGGATGAGCACGTCCGTCTCGCGCAGATCGCCCAGGCCACCGACGACGCTCCCGTGGCCCCCGGCGACCGATAGCCCGCGGGACTAGAACGTGAACCGGACCGACCCCTGCATGATCCGCGCGTTGCGGGCCCCGGTCGCCTTGCCGAAGTTCGCGTTGACCTGGTTGCCCGCCGCGTCGAACCGCACGGTATTGTCGATCCCCGGGTAGCCGGTCACGTCCTTCGCGATGCCGAATTGCGTGTGGTTGAGCACGTTGTACATCTCCCAGCGGAACTGCAGGCGGCGCCGGCCGCTGCCGAGCGGGAAATTCTTGAAGAACGAAAGATTCCAGTTGTTGATCCCGGGCATGCGGAAGATGTAGCGCGGCTCATCTCCGTACTCTCCCCGTGCGGGCCGTGCGAAGGCGCTCGCGTCGAGCCAGCTCCCGGGACCGTCGGGCGCCGCATTCCGGTTGCTCGGGATGATGTTGCCCACGATGCGGGGCCGCACCACGCGCAGGCCGTTGCCCACGTCCTGGCCCTGTCCCCCGGTGCCGCCCGTGAAGTCGAAGTTGTCGGTGGTGGTGATGAGCACGGGGGCCCAGTCGCCGCTCGCGAAGGCGTTCTCGCCGGACAGTTGCCAGTCGTCGAAGAGCAGCCGGACGAGCCCGTTGTTCCAGAGCCTGCTCGCCTTGGGCAGGTCCCAGGTGTAGTTGATCACGAGGTTGTGGATCTGGTTCCCGGCCGAAGGCGCGTAGTGCCACGGCTTCAATGGACGCGCGATGCTGATGTTGGTCTCGTCCTCGTCCGCAATCCCCAGGGACTTGCCGTAGCTGTACGCGACGGCGAACTGCAGGCCACGGATGTATCGGCGGCTGATCTGGACCTGGAGGCCGTTGTAGTTCGCGGTGCCGAAGTTCGAGCGCAGGATGATGTCGCCGTAGCCGAGGTACGGCCGCAGGAAGTCGTCGGGCTTCGGCGTGTTCGGGTTCTGGGGGTTCGCGTTCTCCGGGTGGAGGCCCACGAACTTGGCCCCGTCGGGGACGACGTTGATGTTGCTGAACTGCTCCATGTGGCGCGCGACCCAGCCCACGTAGGTGAGGTCGACGACCGTGCCCCAGCCCAGGTCGCGCTGGAAGCCGATCGTCCATTGGTAGCTGCTGGGCGTCTTCGCGTCCCTCTCGAGGGCGTTCACGCTGCTCGGACGGGCCGAGAACGACGGCCCCGCGGCCAGCAGCGTGTCCATCGTGCCGTAGAAGAGCTGCGGCGTGTTCACCGCCGGCGGGTTGTTCGCGGCCTGGTCCATGCTTCGCGCCGTGGTCTGCGCCTGGTGGAACAGGCCGGCGCTGGCGTGAAGGACCGTCTTGCCGCTGCCGAAGATGTCCCAGGCGACTCCCACGCGCGGCTCGGGCATGATCCCCTGGTTGTCACGGAAGCCTTTCGGATAGTTGGGATCGGTGCTGCTCACCATGCCGTTGTACGGGTCGCCGGTACCCGGGACGAAGCTTCCGACGTAGGGGTTGGGGCGCACTTCGCCGGTGACGGGGTCCAAGGCGACGTTCTGGTTGTTGATCCTCGCCGGCTGGTAGAGCCGCGGGGCCCTGGCCCGGTCGTACCGGTCCGGCACGAAGGTCGCCGCGGGCAGGTTGGTGTACCAGGGCTTGAACCACAGGAACCGCACGCCGTAGTCGAGCGTGACGCGCCGGCTGACCTTCCACGTGTCTTGCAGGTACGACTCGCCGAGATAGCGGTGCGCCTTCACCTCGGGAAGGGCGTCGATCTCGGTGTAGTCCCGGAACGTGCCGACGAGCGCGTTCGCGAAGGAGTACCCGGTGTCGAGCGGGTTTGCACCGTCGGCAGAGAAGTTGAACTGCCCGGCCCACGGGCCGGCGCCGACGCTGCCCTTGCCCTCCGTGTTGTAGAGGTGCTCGAAGTAGAGCCCGCCCTTGAAGGTATGACTGCCCTTGATCCAGCTCAGGTTGTCGTTGAAGGAGTGCACCCAGGCCACCCCCCCGTCGCCGACCAACCGGTTCTCGTAGGTCAGGTTGGGATTGGGCGGCGAGTTCGTGTTCCCCAGCACGTTGAAGGTCGCCTTGGGCAGCGCGCCGACGAGGTTCACCTCGGGATGGAATTGGCCGAGGGTATATCCGTTGTCCGCCCGCCGGAGGCGCTTCCAGTCGGCATCGGTTACGGGCTGGAAGCTCTCGCTCTGCCGGCGGGCGCCCGCCTGCGCCTCGTTGATGAGGTGGGGGCTGAAGATGTGCGTGTGGCTCACGCTATAGGTCCGGTCGGTGTTCAAGTAATGCGTGTTGAACCAGCCCCATTTGTTCGGCCCCGCCGTGACCTCGCTCCCGCGCTGATCGGACCACCAGTCCTTGACCGTCACGTACAGGCTGTCGGCCTGCGAGGGCCGCCAGTCGAGGCGCAGCAGGTTGTTGACCTTGGGGTTGTCCGCGATCTCCTGCCTCTCGTAGTTGAACTGCCCCTTCGTGAAGCCGCGATCGGTGGAGTTCGGCAAGGGCATCAGGTTGAGCAGCGCGAGGCCGTTGGGGTTGATGCGGTTGCCAGGGACGATGTTGCCGGGGAACGGCTGGCCGGTCCGGGGGTCGCGGATGACGATGAGACGACCCCCGCTGTCGAGCGTCTGCGAGAAGTCGCCCCTGCGCTCGAGCTCGGTCGGCACCATCCATTGCCGCAACGGTCCCGGCCTCTCGGTCAGCGGCGCCTCGATCGAATAGAAGAAGAACAGCTTCTTCTCCTCTCCCTTGTTCAGGCCGGGGACCGGGCCCCCGAGGTTGAAGCCGAACGTGTTGAACCGGTAGCGCGGCCGCGGCCGGTGGGAGCGGTTGTTGAAGAAGTTGTTGGCGTTGAGGTGCTCGTTGCGGCCGTAGTAGTACGCGTTGCCGCGGTACTGGGCGTCGCCCCCCTTGCTCACGATCTGGATCTGGGCGCCCCCCGTGCGCCCGTATTCGGCGCGGTAGGTGTTGAGGAGGATCTTGATCTCGCCGACGGCGTCGAGGTTGATCTGCTGGGCCATGCGGTCGGTCTGGCCGATCTCGTTCCCCAGCACGCCGTCCACCGTGATGTGGTTCCAGGTCCGGCGCTGGCCGCTGACGTGGGGGACGAGCGTTCCGAAACTCTCCCCGAGCGAGTCGACGGTGTCTTCGTACCGGACGCCGGGCGCGAGGCGCATCAGTGTTGTCACGTCGCGGCCCTTGGTCTGGATCTGCTCGATCTCCTTCGCGGTGATGAGTCCCGCGTGCTGGGTCTCCTCGGTGTTGACGCGGGTGCCGCTCGCCTCCACCACGATGCTCTCGCCGAGGCCGACCGTGAGCTTGATCGTGCCGAGAGCGAGGCGGTCGGAGGGGCTCAAGACGTTGCGCTTCCGCTCCACGGTGCGGAAGTTGGGCATCTCCACGCGGACGGTGTAGGTGCTGGGCGGCATCGCGGTGAACTGGAAGTTGCCTTTGTCGTCGGTGGTCACCGTGCGCGAAGCGCTCGTGCGCTCGTTGACGGTCGTGACCGTGGCGCCGGGCAGGACCTGCCCCTGCTCGTCGGCAACGGAACCGGAGATCGTGCCGCTGATCTCCTGCGCCACGATCGGCGCCGCCCCCAGCCCGCTCACCACAACGGCGAAGAGAGAGACTCTCAGGAACCGGAAAGCGGACATTGGGCTCCTCCTTCGCGCCGTCGTCAGTGGACTGACCAGGAGCCCACCTCTGATGGCCCTTCGACCTGAACTGTCATTCCAGTGAAACGGCCAATTTGGTAGCATGGCCGTCGAACCGCTGTCAAGCCCCTTTTCGCCGAGTGCCCTATCTAAAAAAGGCTCAGTGTCTTGACGCCGCGCGCATCTCGTCCTGATCGAGGCCAGGGGACCGGCAGGCACCAAGGAGCCTCGGCGGGTTCGTGGTCATTCCAGTCGTGGTGCGCTTCCTTGACAGGTTTTATCTGTCGATGGTAAACCATCTCTTGCCCGTGAGCACCAATGTCACCCCCGAGCGCCCCGAAGCCCGCGACCCCGTCGCCGCGGAGCAGGTCATCGCGCACGTGTGCGGCTTGATCGAGCGCCGGACGTTGCGGCCGGGCGACCGCCTCGCCTCCGAGCGCGAGCTGGCTCGACAGGTGGGCGTCAGCCGCCCCAGCGTCCGCGCCGGACTCCGCTCCCTCGCCGCGATGGGGGTCGTCCAGACGCGCCAGGGCGCGGGCACCTTCATCACCGACGGACCGCCCACGCTCGTCAGCGAGCCGCTGCGCCTGATCGCCGCGATGCACGGGCTCCACCTCGGAGGGCTGTGGGAGGTCCGCCGGGTCCTGGAGGCGGGGACGGCCTCGCTCGCGGCGGAGCGGGCCACGCCCGAGCAGATCGCCACGCTCTCCGACGAGGTCACGGGCATGTACTCGGCCCTGCACGATCCCCACACGTTCCTCGACTACGACCTGCGCTTCCACCGGGCGGTGGCCGCCGGCGCCAACAACCCCATGCTGGGGGCGATCATCGAGGCGGTGACGGCGCTCTTCTTCGAGGAGCGCCGGGTGACGATCGAGCGCGCCCGGAACCTGCGCGAGTCCGCCGACGCCCACCGCAAGATCTATCAGGCCATCCGGGCCCGCGACGCCGACGGCGCGCGCATCGCCATGGACGAGCACATCCGAGTCGCGGCCCTCACGCTCGCCCGCGAAGAGCAGACCTAGCCGTCGGCGCTACAACGCAGAGGCCGCAGAGAACGCGCAGAGACCGCAGAGTAAGGGAAACGAGAGGCAGGATATCGTCCGTTCTATCCGTTCCATCCTCTGCGGCC
Organism: Acidobacteriota bacterium; assembly: GCA_003222275.1. GTDB lineage: Bacteria > Acidobacteriota > Vicinamibacteria > Fen-336 > Fen-336 > AA32. Next base: position 5,177 of record QHVJ01000001.1, read on the forward strand.
TCTGCGAACCCTCTGCGGCCTCTGCGCTGAAAAGCAGTGTCTTCTTCGTGAAAGAGCGCCTCAACCTTTGCGCGTTTTGCGGCCGTAGCCCAGCTCGGCGCCCCCCGACAGGATGTGGTCGACGCCGGTCGTGAACGTCGCCTCCGCGGCCAGGAACAGGCACAGCTTCCCGGCCTCCTCGATCGTCCCCATGCGGCCGAGCACCTGCGCCGCTTCGCCGTCCGCCCGGCACCGGGCCGGGTCGGGCGCGGCGTCGATCGCCTCCTGCCAGAGCGGCGTGTACACGTTCCCCGGCGACACCGAGTTCACGCGCACGTCGTGGGCGGCCTCGTCGATGGCGAGCGCCTTGGTGAAGGCGGTGATCGCGCCCTTGGTCGCCACGTAGGTGGTGGCGTGGATCTGGCCCATGGTGCCCACCAGGCTCGACATGTTGATGATGTTCCCCTTCGTCCGGCGCAGGTGCGGGAGCGCGAGCTTGCACGCGGCGAAGATGCTGACGAGGTTCAGGTCGAGCAGCGCGCGGAACTCCTCGACCGTGAAGTCGTCGATCGGCTTGTGCGGGGGGTGCCAGCCCGCGTTGTTGATGAGGCAGTCGATCCGCCCGAAGCGCCGGAGGGTGCCCTCGACGAGCGCGCGCAGATCGTCGACCTTCGAGACGTCGCCGCGCACGAAATGGGCCTCGCCCGGGCCCCGGGCCGTCACCTCCCGCGCCATCGCCTCGCCCGCCGCCGCGTTGCGCGCGCAGAAGACGACCTTCGCGCCGGCCTCCACGAAGACGCGCACGCAGCCCTCGCCGATCCCCTTGCTGCCCCCCGTGACGATTACAATCTTGTCCGCGTAGCGCATGCCGTTCCGGCTCCTTACGTGATGTGCGCGCCCTGGGTCTCGACGTAGAGCGCGTACAGCGACTGGCTCGCGGTGATGAACAGCCGATTGCGCTTGGCGCCGCCGAAGCACAGGTTGGAGGCCGTCTCGGGGAGACGGATGAAGCCGATGCGGGCGCCATCGGGCGCGAACACGTGGACGCCGTCGAAGCCGTCGCCGGCCCAGCCTGCGCTCGCCCAGAGGTTCCCGTCGACGTCGGTGCGGATGCCGTCGGAGCCCCCGCGCTTCCCGTCCAGCTCCATGGTGCAGAAGCGGCGTCCGCCGGAGAGGCGGCGGCCGTCGGCGACGTCGAAGACGTGGATGGCCCCGGGCGGCGGGCCGCCGGTATCGACGACGTAGAGCTTCTTGTAGTCGGGCGAGAAGCAGATGCCGTTCGGCTTGTTCAGCGCGTCGTCCACCATATCCATCTTTGCCGTGCGGGGATCGATCCGATAGGCCGCCTCCTTGATCTGCAGCGCGCCCTTGTGGCCCTCGTAGTTCATCATGCTCCCGTAGCCGGGATCGGTGAACCAGATCCCGCCGTCGGGATGGACGACGACGTCGTTGGGCGCGTTCAGCGGCTTTCCGTTCCAGTTGTCGGCGAGCACGGTCAGAGCACCCGTGTGCTCGTAGCGCACCACGCGCCGGTTCCCGTGCTCGCACGCGATCTGGCGCCCCTCGAAGTCGAAGGTGTTCCCGTTGCTGTTTCCCGAAGGGCTGCGGAACACGCTGATGTGCCCGTCGTCGTCGATCCGCCGGAGCTGGACGTCGTTGGGGATGTCGCTCCACAACAGGTAGCGCCCGACCGCGCTCCAGGCCGGGCCCTCCGCCCACGCCGTGCCGCTGTGGAGGCGCTGGATGGCGGCGTTGCCGAGCTTGTACTTCTGGAAGCGCGGGTCGAGCACGACCACGTCGGCGTCGGGATAGCGGACGGGACGGTTGCCGGACCAGTCCCGATCGTCGGCGCGGGCCGCGCCCGCGACGACCGCCCCCGCCGCGGTCGTGATCGTGGTGGCGAGGAAGTCTCGGCGTTTGCTCATCGGCGATCTCTCCCGTGACGGGCGCCCGCCCGGTGGCGGAGCGGCCGCCGAACATGGTAGTAAGGAGCACCATGAAGGCGCTGGTGCTCAAGGCGTACGGTGAGCTCGAGATGGAGGAGCGTCCCGAGCCCGCGGTGGGCCCGGGCGACGTCCTCGTGCGCGTGATGGCCTGCGGCATCTGCGGAAGCGACGTGCACGGGCTGGACGGCAGCACGGGCCGCCGCCGGCCTCCGGTCGTGATGGGGCACGAGGCGGCGGGGGTCGTCGAGCGGGTCGGCGCCGGGGTCTCCACCGTGCGCGCGGGCGACCGCGTGACCATGGACTCGACCATCTACAACCCGGACAGCTTCTTCTCGCGGCGCGGCCTCGTGAACCTCTGCGACGACCGGCGCGTGCTCGGCGTCTCCTGCGAGGACTACCGGCAGGACGGTGCCTTCGCGGAGCTGGTGGCAGTGCCGGCCCATATCGTCTACCGCCTCCCGGCGGGCATGACCTACGAGCAGGCGGCGATGGTCGAGCCCGTGTCGGTGGCGGTCCACGCCCGGCGCCTCACTCCCCTCGCGCCCGAGGACGTCGTCGTCGTGTTCGGCGCGGGCCTCATCGGCCTGATGCTGGTGCAGGTCCTCAAGGCGGCCCCAGTGAAGCTCATCGTGGCCGCCGATCTCGAGGACGACCGTCTGGCGGTGGCAAAGGAGCTCGGCGCGGCCCATGTCGTCAACTCGGGCGCCCGCGACGTCGGGGCCGCGGTGAGGGCGCTCACCGAAGGCCGGGGCGCCGATGCGGCCTTCGAGGCCGTCGGCATCGAGCCCACCGTGCGCGGCGCGATCTCCGCCGTGCGCAAGGGCGGCAGCGTGACGCTGGTCGGGAACCTCTCGCCGGACGTCTCCATTCCGCTGCAGTCGGTCGTGTCGCGCCAGATCCGCCTCCAGGGCTCGTGCGCGTCGAGCGGAGAATATCCCGAGTGCCTGGAGCTGATCGCGTCCGGCCAGGTGCAGGTCGACCGCTTCATCTCCGCGACCGCGCCCCTCGAAGACGGTCCGCAATGGTTCGACCGGCTTCACCGCAAGGAGCCCGGGCTCATCAAGGTGCTGCTCCGGCCGAACGCCTGACCCATGGTCAAGAACTTCTTCGATCTGTCGGGCCGCGTCGCGCTCGTCACCGGGGCCAGCCGCGGCCTCGGCCAGTACTTCGGCCGCGCGCTGGCGGAGGCGGGAGCCGACCTGATCGTCACCGCCCGCCGGCGCGAGGACACCGAGGACTTCGCCGACGAGATCCGGGCGCGGGGCCGCCGGGTGGCATCGCTCTCCCTCGACGTGAGGGACGAGGCGAGCATCCGCCTCATGGCCGAGGAGGCCGACGCGGCCTTCGGGAAGATCGACATCCTCGTGAACAACGCGGGGGGCAACGTCCGCAAGCCCGCGGTGGACTTCACCTGGGAGGACTGGAACAAGGTCCTCGACACCAACCTGCGGGGAACGTTCTTCGTGGCGCAGGCGGTGGCGCCCGGCATGATCCGAAGAGGCTACGGCCGCATCGTCAACATCGGCTCCGTCACCTCGGTCTTCGGCTACGGGGCCATCGCTCCCTACTGCGCGAGCCGCGGGGGCGTGAAGCAGATGACGATGGCGCTCGCCGACGCGTGGGGCCGGCACGGCATCACCGTCAACTGTCTCGCGCCGGGCTGGTTCCGGACGGAGCAGACCCGCGCGCTCTACGAGAACGCGGAGTGGGTGGAGTACCTCTGCGAGCGCATCCCGCTGGGCCGGCCCGGGCAGCCCGACGACCTCGACGGCGCGATCGTGTTCCTCGCTTCCGAGGCCAGCCGCTACGTGACCGGCCAGACGCTGCTCGTCGACGGCGGCATCACCACCGGCTCCATAAAAGCGAGTGTGGACTAGCGATCTCACTGCACTACGCCCCGTGGGCTCCCTGGCGCCAGCGGTCGAGCGCGACCGCGGCCACGATCACGCCCCCGGTGACGATCTGCTGGACCCAGTTCGGAAGGCCTCGCTGCGAGCATCCGATCTGGATCACCGTCATCAGCACCGCGCCCACCAGCGTCCCGAAGACCGTACCCCGGCCGCCGAGAAGGCTGCCGCCGCCGATGATCACCGCTGCGATCACGTCCAGCTCGAGACCCACGGCCACCGTGGGATCGCCCACCGACAGCTTGGCGAACTGCATCACGCCCGCGAGGCCGGCCAGTGCGGCCGAGATCGTGTAGACCGCGATCTTGCACGCCTCGACCCTCACGCCGCACAGGCGCGCCGTGCGCTCGTTCGATCCGATCGCGAGCAGGTGGCGGCCGAAGCGCGTGTATCGGAGCACGCCCGCGACGAGCAGGGCCATCACGATCAGGATCCAGATGCCCGTCGGCAGCAGGATGCCCCCGCCGAGCGCGTGCGTGCGGAGGAGGTCGTTCAGCCAGGTGACGGGCGCTTCGATGCGCCTCTCGTCGGCGAGTCCCTTCGCCGCCCCGCGCACGAGGAGCATCATGCCCAGGGTCACGATGAATGGGACCACCCGAAGCCCGGTCACGAGCAGCCCCGTCGCGAGCCCGCACAGCGCGGCCGCCCCGACGCCCAGCGCCGCCGCCGCGGCCGGGCTCGCTGCGCGCCGGAGCACGAGGGCGATGACGACGGTGCTCAGCGAGATGACCGATCCCACCGACAGGTCGATCCCCGCGGCGGCGATGATCAGCGTCATGCCCAGCGCGGCCGTGCCCACGATCGCGGTCTGACGGGCGATCAGCTCGAGGTTGCCCGGAGAGAAGAATTGCGGCCCGACGAGCACGCCGAAGAAGGCGCTGACGAGGACGAGGCCCAGCACCGGTCCCCCCCGCGTCAGCAGCTCCCGCGCCCTCACGCCGCGCCTTCCGTGCCCGCGGCCTCGAGGATCAGGCGGTGCTCGTCGAGATCCGAGGCCGGGCGGGCCTCACCGAGCCGGCGGCGGCACATGACCGCGATGCGGTCGCAGAGGCCGAGCAGCTCCGGGAAATAGCTGCTCACGAGAAGCACCGCGCGGGCCGGCCGCCCCTCGCCGGGATCGGCCACCAGCGCGTCGACGAGGGCGTAGATCTGCGCCTTGCTCGCCACGTCGATGCCGCGGGTCGGCTCGTCGAGCAGCAGCACGTCGACGTCGTGGTGGAGAAGGCGCGCCAGGGCCACCTTCTGCTGGTTGCCGCCCGACAGCTCCCGCACCGGCTGGCGCGGCCCGCGGCAGCGGATCGCGACGCGCTCGATGAGCCGCGCGGCCGCCGCGTCCTGCGGCCCCGGGAGCACGAGCGGGGCCGGTCCCAGTCCCGCCAGGCGCGACATCGTGACGTTGTCGGCGACGCTCAGGCCCAGCGCCAGCCCCTCGTCTTTCCGGTCCTCGCTCAGGAACCCCACGCCTTGCCGCCAGCGGCGCGCCGGGGAGTGGAATCCCTGCACCGACTTGACCCGGATGCGTCCCTCGCGGACCGGCTCGAGGCCGAAGACGCTGCGCAGCAGATGCGTCCGGCCGGCCCCGAGCAGGCCGGCGATGCCCACCACCTCGCCCCGGTGCAGCGTCAGCGGAGCCGACCCCGGTCCGAAGCCCGCCAGCTCGAGGATCGGCTCCCCCCGCCGCCGCGGGGAGCGCGGATACACCTCGCCCACCGCCGAGCCCACCATCATGGCGACGATCTCGCGCGGCGACGCGTCGGCCGCCGGCCCCGCGCCCGCGTTGCGCCCATCCCGCAGGACGACGAACCGGTCCGAGACCTGCTTCACCTCTTCGAGGAAGTGCGAGATGTAGACGATCGCGTGCCCCTGCGCCTTCAGACGGGCCAGCAGCTCGAAGAGCCGGCGGGCATCGTCCTGGGCCAGGCTGCTCGTGGGCTCGTCCAGCACCAGCACGCGGCAGCCGACCGCGAGCGCGCGTGCGATCTCGACGAGCTGCTGGCCGGCCACGGACAACGCCGATACGGGCGCCTCGGGCGCGATCTCGGGATGCCCGAGCTGCGCGAGCGCCCGGCGCGTCCGCTCCCGCGCTTCGCGCCGGCGCATGAGACCGAGGCGCGCGGGCTCCATGCCCAGGACCACGTTCTCCGCCACCGAGAGGTGCGGCGCGAGCGAGAGCTCCTGGTAGATCATCTGCACGCCGGCGCGCCGGGCCTCCAGCGGATTCCGGGGCCGGTAGGCGGCCCCGTCGAGGGACATCTCTCCCCCGTCGGGCGCCAGGGCCCCGGCGAGGATCGCCATGAGCGTGCTCTTGCCCGCACCGTTCTGGCCCACGAGCGCGCACACCTCGCCGGGAGCGACCTCCAGGTCGACTCCGTCCAGCGCGACGGTGGCCCCGAAGGCCTTCCGGATGCCCCGCATCCGGAAGCGCGGCGCTAGGGCTTCAGCCATTTCGACAGATCCGGCTGGAGCAGCTCCTTCATCTCGGGCTGGCTCATGTTCTCCCTGGTGACGACGTGGACACCGGTATCGATGCGCTTCTCGACCGGCCTTCCCTGGAGATGATCGACCATCGTTTTCACGCCGAGGTAGCCCATGCGCACGGGATCCTGCAGGATGAGCGCGTCGACCAGCCCGTCGCGCAGCCCCTGGGCGAGGTTTTCCGAGCTGTCGAACCCGACGAAACGGACCTTGCCCGCCCAGCCGTTATCCTGCAGCACGCGCAACATCGCGAAGCTCGTGGACTCGTTGGGGCAGAAGATGCCGTCGAGGGCCAGCCGGCCGTCGGGCTGCTTGTAGTTGCTCAGCAGCGCCTCGCTCTTCTTGTACGCGCTCTCCACGTCGGCCCCGCCGTACTGGTTGGAGCTCAGCACCTGGATGCCGGGGGCTCCCTTCATCGCTTCGAGGAAGCCTTCCTCCCGGTTGTTCGTGCTGTCGGAGCCCTCGGTGTAGCGCAGGAGCACCACCTTGCCCTTCCCGCCCAGGAGCCTGGCCAGCTGCTCCCCCGCCAGCCGGCCGCCCTTCCGGTTGTCGGTGGCGACGAAGCTGACGTAGCCCTCACCCTTGAGGCCGGAGTCGATGATCACGACCGGTATCCCGCGCTGGACCGCGCTCGCGACCGGCACCGCGAGCGCGCTCTCGTCGAGGGGCGCGAGCACGATGCCCGACACGCCGCGGCTCACGAAGCCTTCGACCTCCGAGACCTGCGAGTCGCGGTCGTCCTCGCGCAGCGGCCCGCGCCACACGATCTCGACGTTCAGCTCCGAGGCCGCCCGGGCCGCGCCGGCGTGGATGCTCTGCCAGAACACGTGGGAGGTCCCCTTCGGGATCACGGCGATGGTCGTCCGCCCCGCCTCGCGCTTTCCGCCGCAGGCCAGCGCGGACAGCACCGCGAGCACGGCCCCCGCCTTCGTCACCGTCTTCAGCATCGGCTTCGCTCCTTGACCTCGAGGCGCCAGAACGCCCGCGCGTTCCCGCCGAGCACGGCTTCCCGCTCAGCCGCCGGCCGCTCCCCCAGGTACTCCGTGATCACACCCATCACGCGTCCGTAGTCTCCCGCCACCGTGCAGACGGGCCAGTCGGAACCGGCCATCAGGCGGCCGGGGCCGAAGCACGCGAAGGCGACGTCGAGGTACGGGCGGAGCTCGTCCGGCGTCCACCGCTTCCAATCCGCCTCGGTCACGAGACCCGAGAGCTTCGCGTGGACGTTCGGCTCCGCCGCCAGCGCGCGCACGTCTCGGGTCCAGGCGCGGATCTCGCCCCGCGCGATCTCCGGCTTGGCGAGATGGTCGAGCACGAAGCGCTGCCGCGGGAACCTCTTGACGAACTCGGCGGCCACCGCGAGGTGCCGCGGATGGATGAGGATGTCGTAGGCCAGGCCGAACTCCTCCAGGAACGCGATCCCGCGGCCGAAATCGGCCCTCAGCAGGAAGCGGTCGTCCGCCTCGCCCTGGACGATGTGCCGCACGCCGACGAGCTTGGGGTGCTTCGCAAAGCGTTCGAGCTGGGCGGGGGCGTCCGGAGAGCACAGGTCCACCCAGCCGACGACGCCGACCACGAAGGGATTGCGGTCGGCCAGCTCGAGCAGCCACGCCGTCTCCTCGAGCGTCTGTCGCGCCTGGACGGTGACGCAGGCGTCGAAGCCGGCGGCCCTCAACCGAGGCTCGAGGTCGGCGGGCAGGAAGTCCCGCTTCAAGGCCCCCATGCGCTCGTCGATCCAGCCGTACTCGCGCGGGTCGTACTTCCAGAAATGCTGGTGAGAGTCGATGCGGGTCGTCACGGGCTCATCGGACCCGCCGCGGCCGGCTCCGGCGCCCGCGCGTGCGCGGTGCCCTCGACGACCGGGGCTCGAGGCGGAAGATGCTCTCCATCGGCGTCCAGAGCTGCCCCGGCCGGGCCCCCGGCGGCGCTCGCTGGAAGGTCTTCATCAGCGCCTCCCACTCGGCGCAGCGCGGATGCGACGCGACGTGGGCGGCGAAGCTGCGCTCGAGGTCGAAGCCCTCCTTCGTGTCCATCACCATCACCAGCCGCCGCTCGAGCTGGTAGATGTCCATGCGCAGGACGCCCACGCGGAGCAGGCTGTCGCGGACCTCCGGGAAGATCCGGCCGTGGTGCCGGCGATAGGCGGCGATTCCCCGCGGGTCGGCTTTGAGGTCGAGCGTCATCACGTGCCGGGTCGTATTCGAGGAGGAGCTCATATCGGAGGAACGATCTCCTGCCGCGACTCGCCCAGGCCCTCGATGCCCAGCTCGACGACGTCCCCCGGCTTGAGATAGACGGGCTCGGGCTTCATCCCCAGGCCGACGCCGGCCGGCGTGCCGGTGCTGATCACGTCGCCGGGCAGGAGCGTCATGAACTGGCTGAGGTAGCTGACGAGCACCGGCACCGCGAAGATCATGTTGCCGGTGCTGCTCCGCTGGCGGTACTCGCCGTTCACCTTGAGCCACATCCCCAGCCGCTGTGGGTCGGGCACCTCGTCGCGGGTCGCGAGGTACGGCCCCAGCGGGGCGAACGTGTCCGCGCTCTTGCCCTTCACCCACTGGCCGCCGCGCTCGAGCTGGAAGCTGCGCTCCGAGTAGTCGTTGTGGAGGGCGTATCCGGCCACGTGGTCGTATGCCTGCGCCTCGGGGACGTAGCGCGCCGTCTTGCCGATGACCACCGCCAGCTCGACCTCCCAATCGACCTTGGTCGAGTTCCGCGGGGTCACGAGCGGGTCGTTCGGGCCGACGAGCGCCGTCGTCGACTTGAAGAAGATCACCGGCTCGGCCGGGATCGCCGCGCCCGTCTCGGCCGCGTGGTCCCGGAAGTTGAGACCGATGCACACGATCTTGCTGGGCCGACGCAAGGGCGGACCGAGACGGTCGCGCGCCCCGAGGCGCGGCGCCGACGAGGCGTTGCCCGGGAGCCAGCGGGCGAGGGTCGCGAGACCGTCGCCGCCGAAGAAGGCTTCGTCGAAGTCGGGAACGCAGCTCGAGACGTCCACCCTGGTCCCGTCCCCCAGAAGCACGCCGGGCCTTTCTCGCCCGGGCTCGCCGACGCGGATGAGCTTCATGTTGCCAGCACGCCTCCATCGATGGGATAAGCCTGGCCGGTGATGAACGCCGCCTCGTCCGAGCAGAGGTAGAGCGCCAGGGCCGCCACCTCCTCGGGCCGGCCCATCCGCCCGATGGGCTGCGCCTCGGACAGCGTCCGGAACATCTCCTTCTCCCGGCCCGGGTAGTTCTTGGCCAGGTACCCGTCCACGAACGGCGTGTGCACCCGCGCGGGGGAGATGCAGTTGCAGCGGATGTTCTTCTTCACGTAGTCGGCCGCGATCGACATCGTCATCGTGTGGACGGCGCCCTTGCTCATCGAGTACGCGAAGCGGTCGGGGATGCCGACGTGCGCCGCCGTCGAGGCCATGTTGAGGATCACGCCGCCGCCCTGTCTCAGCATCTGCCGCACGCCCGCCTGCGCGCAGAGGTAGATCCCCTTCACGTTCACGCGGAACACGCGGTCGAAGTCGGCCTCGGTGGTCGTCTCGACCGTTCCCACGTGGGCGATGCCGGCGTTGTTGACCAGCACGTCGATCTTCCCGTGATCGGCCGCGATCGCGTCGAAGACCGCCGTCACGCTCGCCGCGTCCCCGACGTCGACCCGGCGCGCGTCGACGTGGCCGGCGGCGGCCCGGATCTTGTCCGCCGTGCGGCCCGCGGCGGCCTGGTCGAGGTCGAGGGCCTGGACGACGGCGCCCTGTCGGCCGAAGAGCACCGCGATGGCCTCGCCGATACCGGAGCCGGCGCCCGTCACCGCGGCCACCTTGCCGTCGAGCCGGAACATGGAGGCCACAGGCTAGTGGGGGTCCTGGGGGGGCCGCAAGGCCCCCCCCGCTTGATGGGCGAAGCGGCCTACGAAGCCGCCCCCGTCGCGCAACGCAACGTCCACGAAATCGTTCGCCGTCACCTCGCGCTCGCCCAACTGCACCGCGGCCCCGTTCGTCCGATCGTCGCCCACGAGCGTCGCATGGTAGCGTCCCTTGCCCAGGAAAGAGACCGGCACCCTCAGCGTCCGGGGCTCCTTTCCGTTGAGCACGCCCAGGAACCAGCGCTCGCCGCGGCGCCGCGCGTACACCGCCAGCTCGCCGATCGCGCTCGGCGGCAGGACGCGCGTCTCGTCCCACACGCTGGGGATGCTCTCGATCACGTCCGCGGCCGGGTTGTCGAGCAGGCTCTTCGGGTGGCCGCCGTAGACGAGGACGGGCGAGGTGAAGACGACGGCGGTCGCGATCTGGTGGGCCCAGGTGGTGTCCTTGCGCCGGTCGCCGAACACGACCGGCGTGTAGTCGGCCGCTCCGGCCAGGAAGCGGGTGAACGGGATCGTCGTGTTGTGCACGGCCCATCCCGGCGTGCTGCGGTACTCCAGGCCTCGCACCCCCTCCCGCGTCATCTCGTTCGGCCACGTGCGCTCCATTCCCGTCGGCTTGTTCGCGCCGTGGAAGTCGACGAGCAGCTGCGTCTCGGCCGCGTCCTTCAGGATCGCCTCGTAGAGGTCGACGACCTCCTTGGCCTCGTGGTCGAAGAAGTCCACCTTGATCCCGGCGATGCCCAGGGCGTGGAGCCGTTCGAAAAGCCGCCGCCGCTCGGCCGCATCGTGCTGGTCCTTGCTGTGGATCCACAACCAGATCGAGACCCCGCGCTCACGGGAGTAGGCGACCAGCTCCTTCAGCTGGTCGTCGCTCCATCGGCGCCATGTGCCCTCGACCACCTGGTGCTCGAAGCCCAGCTCGCCCGCCAGCCGCGAGAACTCCTTGATGACCGGGAACAGGCACTGATCACGCTCCGCCCCCGGCGGCACGTTGTCGCAGTCGCCTCCGCCGTCGAGGTAGCGCCACACGGCGCGTCCCGGGTGGAGCCATGGAGTGCGGATGCCCTGCGGAAAGAGCTTCGGATCGGGCGGCGGCGCCAAATCGTGGATCGCGTCGCTGCCCACGAGGGCATCGAGGTCCTTGCCGACCAGGATCACGCGCCAGGGCGTGGTGACGGTGCCCTCGATGGCCGCCGGTGCCGCCAGGCGCTTCGCGTTGTCTTCGCCGTAGCGCAGCGTGTACGGGTAGCTCGCCGGCACCGCGTGGCCGAGGCGCTCCTGAAAGCCTCCCTTGCCGTCGGCCTGGAGCATCATCCCCGCGTAGCCGCGGAGGGCGGCCTCCGTGATCGACGCGTATCCGCGGCCGTCCGGGAGCCGGAACGTGAGCGGCGGGGCGGCCCAATCTCCCTGCGTCACCTCGGCCAGCTCCTTGCGCTGGTGGATGCCTTCGTAGTGGTCGCGCGCGCCGTGGTACCAGACCGTGCTTCCGGTGGGAAGCCGAAACGCCGACGCCGCATCGGGGACGCGCGGCCCGCGGCCGGGGACGACGAGGCGGAAGGCGGCCGCATCGTCGAAGGCGCGCAGCTCGACCACCAGGCCCTCGGGGGCCTTCGCGTGCGTGAGATGGATGCGCGCGCCCCGCGAGCGGTCGACGGCCTCCGAGTGAACACCGCGCCAGGGATACCGCTCGTTGGTCGACCAGCGATCCACCCGACCGACCCGCGCGTCGCGGCCGAGGTCCACCCCGTCCATCAGGATCCCCAGCGGCGATGCCTCGATGACCGGCTGCCCGGCGAGCGTGACCCGGTAGGTCAGGCCGCCGTCGATCACCCCGACCACGATTTCGACCTTCCGGCTAGGGCTTGCTACGACCACCGTTTCTCCCGCGCGCGCCGTCTTTCGCTCGCTCGGGAGTGAATCCTTCGCTCGCTCTTTGAGCTGGGGGGCGGGCGGGTCCGGTACGCGGCCCCGGGGCGCGGCCGGGTCGGCTACGCGGCCCCGGGGCGTGGAAAGAAGCTGCGCGCTCCCCGCCAGCGCTTCGAGGTTGAAGAGCGAGTACCCGTACGGCTTGGTGCGCCGCAGCTCCTCGGGGAAGCTGCCATCCGCAGCCATCTGGCTCGGCAGCAGGACCGTCCTGAACCGGTCGCGGCAATAGCGGAGGACCTCGTCGTTGCCGGCGAGCCGGGCAAAGGCCGCCGCCTGCAGCGCCCAGCAGCTCGCGTGGGTGTTCTTCGCGTCGCGCTCCTCGATTCCGTTCTTGTCGGTCGTCCAGCGCAGGTGCGGGCTCATGCGCGTCGCGTCGTCCACGAACCAGGCGCGGAGATGCCGGACGGCATGCTCGGCGTAGCGCGCCTCCCCCGTCAGCTTCCACGCGGCGACGAGGGCGGGCACGTCGACGCTCAGCCGACGCATCGCCTTCCGGTGCTCGTCGAAGTTGTCGGGGTTGCTCAGACCGTCGCGCTGGATGTACGGACCACCGGGGTGGGCGGGATCGGGCCACCAGTAGTCGGCCTCGGAGAAGTAGTCGTGAAGCCTACCCGCGCTCCGCGGCGACGATGCGGAGGTCACCGTCACCGGCTCGTGCCGGAGCGCGGCGTTCGCGGCCGTCAGTATCCGCTCGCGATCGATCGCCCCGACGTCGAGGCGCGGCGGGGACGCGCTCGGCGGACCCGCCGCGATCGCGACCGTGGCCAGGAACTGGAGCATCAATGCCATATATCACATGCGACCGGCACGCTCGGCAGCCGGAAGCGATGCGCGTGTCAGCGAGGGCGGGTCGCGCTTCGCCCGCGCGGGTGCGGCCGCCGCACACTTAGGAAGACCCTCCGGCCAGTCCCCCATCCGGGGCGGCGACGGGCCCTTTCGCGCCCGCCGGCGAGGCGCTCCGGGGAAGGACCACTCGCGCCACGACCGCGGCCAGGATCAACAGCGCCCCCGCGAGGTACCAGGGCGCCCCCGGCACCTTGACCGCCCGCTCGGGAGAGATGAAGGCGGCGAAGGTGACCGCGAAGATCCCCGGCCCCACGAGCATGGCGATGCTGCGGACCGATCCGAGGGCTCCCTGCAGCTCGCCCTGCTCCGAGGGCGACACGCGCTGCGTCATCATCGATTGCGAGGGAGGACCGGCGAGCCCCCACAGGCAATTGATCGGGATGGCGACCAGGAAGAGCCAATCCTGCCTGGCGGCGCCGAAGATCGCGAATCCCAGCGCGCCGAGAAGGAGCCCGGCGAACAGCGTGCCGCGCTCGCCCCGGCGGGCCACGACCGGCCCGACGATCGCGGCCGATACGAGCATCGAGGAAACGCCGACCAGCGCGAGCGCGCTGCCGATGGAACGCCCGCCCCATCCATATCGATACGTGGCGTACAGGACGAACACGGTCGCGTAGACCTCGTGGGCGACGTAACCGAGGAAGTTCACCGTGGCCAGCCCGAGCAGCTCCGGGTGCGAGCGCAGCAGCGCGAGCGCGCCGACGGGATTGGCGTCTTGCCACCGCAGGCGCGGCTGGCGGCGCTCGCGGGGCAGCGACTCGGGCAGAACCAGCAGGCCGTACAGCGCGTTCAACAGGCTGAAGGCGGCCGCGAACCAGAACGGCAGGCGCGGGTTCTTCGCCCCGAGCCAACCCCCCACCGCCGGCCCCAGCACGAAGCCGACGCCGAAGGCGGCGCCGATGAGGCCGAAGGCCCGGGCCCGCTTCTCCACCGGCGTGACGTCGCTGATGTAGGCGGTGGCGGCCGTGATGCTGGCCGAGGTGATCCCCGAGAGCACCCGCCCGACGAACAGCCACCGGACCGTCGGCGCCAGGGCCATGACGACGTAGTCCAGGCCCAGGCCGAGGTTCGAGAGCAGGATGACCGGCCGCCGCCCGAACCGATCGGACAGCAAGCCGAGCAGCGGCGAGAACAGCAGCTGCATCAGGGCCCACACCGTGGCGAAGAGCCCGATGACCTCCGCGGCCCGCGCCGCGTCGCCGTGCAGGAAATCCACGACCAGCCGGGGCAGGACGGGAACGATGATGCCGAGGGCCAGCATGTCGAGCAGGACCGTGACGAAGATGAAGTTGAGGGCCGCTACCCGACCGCGGGCGGCACGGGGCATGAGAACACCCTCCTTTCGCACCGATGGTATCGCGAAGCCCGTGAGCAAGACCGGCGCGTGGCCCCTGCCTGCGCGCGCGGATTAGCGGCCGGCGAACGCTTGACACCCGCCCCCGAAGGCGTACAGTGCGTATCTTCTATGAACGGATTTCGATTCCTTCGAGACAACCCATGGCCCACATCCATTTCAAGCGCAATGTTCAGGTCGACCCCTCCCTCCGCGCCGCCGTCGAGCAGTCTTTCGCCCTGCTGTCGGAGGAGTATTCCGTGTCGATCAGCCTTCGCGAAGGCACGGACGATTGGAGCGTTCAGGTCGTCGGGCCGGCCAGCGTCGTGGCGGGAGGGATCCCCGTCAACGATCAGAAGCCCGAGGCGATCACGAGGTACGTCCGGCAGATGATCCGGGGACTCCACAAGGGCTGAGGGTCAATCGCCGGCGGCGACCACTCGCGCCGGCATCCCCAACGCGACGGCGTCCGCCGGGATTTCTGTAGATCACGATCGGCGCGGGCTGATCCGCTCAATCCCCGGTATCAGGGAATCCTGATACGCGCGCCGATACGCCCGCCTCCGCGGCCTTCACGAGGTGACGGAAATGTTGCGGAGGGCGAATTGAAGGGTTCGCGCGGCTCCGTGCCGTGATGCAGACAGAATCGTTAGAATGGCGGCCGCCGGAACACCGACAAAGGAGCCGCAGATGGCCAGAGCCGGTTCTTCGCCCGCCCTGACGGCGTTGGCCGTCGCCGTCGCGACTGTGCTCATCTCCTGCGCCCGGAGCGCCGGCCCTCCCTTTCCGGCCGAGAAGGCGCTCGGGACGCTCAGGGTCGAGGACGGCTTCACGATCGGGCTCTTCGCCGCCGAACCGCAGATCGCCTCCCCGGTGGCGATGGATTTCGATGAGAGCGGCCGGATCTTCGTCGTGGAGATGCCGGGCTACCCCCTCGACACGCGGCCGACGGGCCGGATCCGGCTTCTCGAGGACCGGGACGGCGACGGCCGGCCGGAGCGCAGCACCGTGTTCGCCGACGGCCTGGTCCTGCCGACGGGCGTGATGCGCTGGAAGAAGGGCGTCCTGGTGACGGCCGCGCCCGACGTGTGGTACCTCGAGGATGCGGACGGGGACGGCCGAGCCGACCGCCGCGAGAAGGTCCTCACGGGCTTCGCCTTCTCGAACCCGCAGCACACGGTCAACTCGCCCGTCTACGGGCTGGACAACTGGATCTACCTGGCCCACGAAGGTCCCGCGGAAGCGGTCATATATAAGGATGAGTTCGGCGACCCCGGCCACGACATCCGCTTTGCCGACGGCCGCTCGGCGCCGCTGAAGCTCGGCCGCCACGCCGTCCGCTTCCGCCCGGACACCGGGCAGATCGAGGGCCTCTCGGGCAGCACGCAATTCGGCCACGGTTTCGACGAGTGGGGCCATCACTTCACCCTCGACAACTCGAACCACCTGCGCCACGAGGTCGTGGCGGCGGGCTACCTGAAGCGCAACCCCGACCTTCCCTTGCGCTCGGCCATGCAGAACGTCTCCGACCACGGCAGCAACGCCAAGGTCTTCGCGATCACCCGTCGCCCGCGCTTCGAGCTGCTGACCGAGCCCGGAGAGTTCACCTCGGCCTGCAGCCTGACCTTCTACCTGGGCGGCGCCTTTCCGCCGGGAATCGGCCGGACCTCCTTCGTGGCGGAGCCCGCGCAGAACCTGGTACACCGCGACGTGTGGGCGGAGAAAGGGTCCACCTTCACCGCCCGGCGCGCCCGCGAAGGCGTCGAGTTCCTGGCCTCGACCGACAGCTGGTTCCGGCCCGTCAACATGACGGTGGGACCAGACGGCGCGCTCTACGTGGTCGACTACTACCGCCAGATGATCGAGCACCCCGAGTGGGCGTCCACGCACGTGCACCACCATTCGCAGGACATGTACGCGGGACAGGACCGCGGCCGCATCTACCGCATCCAGCCGTCGACCCATCCGCTGCCCCCGCCCCGAGGCGTCCGTCTTGGCGGGGCGTCGGACGAAGAGCTGGTGTCGCAGCTCGCGAACCCGAACCTCTGGTGGCGGCGGACCGCCCAGCGCCTGCTCGTCGAGCGCCGCCGCCCGCAGGCCGTGGCGCCGCTCGTGCACCTGTTCCGCGAGAGCTCGTCGGCGGTCGGCCGGCTCCACGCCCTGTGGACGCTCGAAGGCCTGGGCAAGCTCGAGGACGCTCTCGTCGAGCAGGCGCTCGGCGATGCGGAGGCGGGCGTCCGGGAGAACGCGATCCGGCTCGCCGAGCCGCGCCTGGACCGCTCACCTTCCCTGGTCGCGCGGCTGATCGCGCTCGCGGGGGACCCCAGCCCGAAGGTGCGCTTCCAGCTCCTCTGCACGCTCGGCAACGTCGATTCCGCCGCGTCGCGTGCCGTGCAGGACAAGCTGCTCATCGAGGACATCGAGGACGAGTGGGTGCCGCGGGCCGCCCTCAGCGCATCCCCGAAGCGGGCCGCCGAATACTTCGAGGCCGCGCTGTCTCCCCGCTGGCGGCTGACCGCCACGGAGACTAGGGGACGCGCCGCCTTCCTGCGGCTGGCCAGCTCGGTGATCGGCGCCCGGCCGGTCCCGGAGGAAGTGACGCGGGTACTGATCGCCGTGAAGAGCGCCCCACAAGGCACGGCCGACTGGTGGCGGACCGCGGCCCTGGAAGGCCTGGCCCAGGGCGCGCGGGGTCATGGCGCCCTCGCCACGAGCGCGGACACCCGGCCGACGCTGCTCGCGCTCTTCGAGAGCCCGGCGGCTCCGGTCCGGCGCGCGGCGTTGACGCTTCTCGAAGTGGTCGGCCTCTCGCCTGGTCCCCGGCTGGATTCGGTCCTCCGGCGCGCGGCGGACCTCGCCGTGGATACGAAGGCCCCCGAGGAGCGGCGGGCGGACGCGGTCCGCCTGCTCACGCTGGCCGGCGCCGCGCCCCGCCGGGAGCTGTTCGTCCGCCTCGTGGATCCGCGAGAGCCCGAGGAGGTCCAGGCGGCGGCCGTGCGCGCCCTGGGCCGGGTCGGTGGAGACGAGACGGGAAGGTTCCTGCTCGCCCATTGGCGCAACATGACGGCGCCCGTGCGCAGCGAGGCGGCGGACGCACTTCTACGCGAGCCCGGGTCGACCCGGCTGCTCATCGCGGCCCTGCAAAAGGGAGATGTCCAGACCTGGAGCCTGGACTTCGGCCAGAAGCGCGACCTGATCATGCACGAAGATCCCGCGATCCGCGCCCTGGCGCGCCCGCTGCTGGAGGAGCCGCCGGGGGGCCGCGAGGCAGTGCTGAAGCGCTACGAAGCCGCCCTCGACCTCGCGGGCGACGCGCGGCGCGGCGAGCAGGCCTTCGAGCGCGTCTGCGCGAAGTGCCACCGGTTGAACGGGCGGGGCGCCGAAGTCGGACCGGACCTGGGCTCGGTGCGCAACCGCGCGCCCGCCCTGCTGCTGCAGGACGTCCTCGTCCCGAGCCGCGCCATCGCCCAGAACTACGAATCCTACATCGTGGAGACGGCCGCGGGCGACACGCTCGACGGCGTGCTGGGCGCGCAGAGCCCGACCGCGATCGTCCTGCGCCGGGAAGGGGGCAAGGAGACGGTCGTGCCCCGCGCGAGCATCCGGAAGATGTACGCCGCCAACCTCTCCGCCATGCCTGCCGACCTCGAGCAGCAGGTCGACGTGCAGCAGATGGCCGACCTCATCAAGTACATCACGACGAGCCGCTAAGCCCGCCGAAGATACGTGCCTCGACAACCTCTACGGGTTCATGGCCCGCAGGTCGTCCCGGACGAGCGGGGGCAGGTACTCGCCGACGAGCGTTCGCTTCCACCATGCGCGCGTCGGCTGGCCGAGCCGGGTGAACTCATAGCGGTAGTAGCGCGCCCGAATCGCGCGCGGCGCATGGTCCTCGAACGGCCCCGGCGCGAGGAGGGCGCGCACGGCCCGATCGCCCTCGAGGAGCTTCGCGACCAGGTGCAGGAACCACGGCTCCACGGCCGCCCCCGGCATGTCCTGGAACCACATCTGCCAGTCGAGGCGGTAATGGTAGGGCGAGATCCAGCAGGGCCGACGCTCGGGCGTGCCCGGCTTGCACTTGAAGTCGTACTCCACCCATCGCGCCGCGGTGTCCGCCGGATCGTCGCCCGTCCCTTCCAGCACGATCTCGTACCGCTCGCGGCCGATGCTGCCGAAGGCGCCATATGTGTTTACGAGATCGAAGGGATCGAAGGACGTGTTCATGACCTGTCCGGGCGACAGCATGTTCATCACCGGGTCGAGGCTGAGGAAGGCCACGAGGGAGGCGAGGGCGTAGCTGGCGAGGCGACGGGCCTTCGTCTCCGCGGCCTCCGAAACGTGGCGGTCGAGGCGGGCCCGCACGGACGTGGGCAACAGCGGCGCGAAAACGCCGTCGTCGAAACACGCCACGGCCACCGCGATCGTCAGCCAGTTCAGGAACGACAGGTTGCCGCTCAGGATCAGGAGCGCCTGGAAGAGGACGACCAGCGCGCCGGCCGCGAGACGGGCTCGCCGCGGACCGAAGAGGAAGAAGGGGACCACGAGCTCCACGAGATGATTGAAGAGCACCTCGACCTTGTGGAACCACACCGGGGCCTGATGAAGATACCAGGAGAGCGGGTTCGGGTTCGGCTGGGTGGCGTAGTGGTAGACGAGACACGTGAGATCGCGCCAGCAGGGGTCTCCCCGCAGCTTGATGAGGCCGGCGCCGAGCATGAGCCGGAAGACGAGCCAGCGCAGGAGGAGGATCACGACGGGCGACGGGGGCGAGCGCTTCGGGAAGGGACCGGCACGCCAGGGGGGAACGAGGAAGACGGCCAGGAAGCCGGTCTCCAGCAGGAGCGTCTCCCAACCGTAGCCGTAGAAGATCTGCCCCACGTGGACGAACGACATGTAAAGGAACCAGAGCGCGAGGAGTATCGGCAGGTTGGCCAGGCCGAACAGGACCAGGAGGGAAAGGCCGAGGCCGGCGTAGCCACCGACGAGGAACGCGGTGTCGGAGGCGTCCAGCCAGAAGAGACTGGGGAGGCGCACGAAGGCGGCCAGGTCCCGGCCCTGGGCGGCGCGCACCGCGTCCAGGAAGAAGGCGGCGGGGAGCAGCCCGTCGCTTCCGAGGAGAGGTCGCCACTGGAACACGACCATGAGGAACGCGATCGTGTAGACGAGGCCGAGGAGGCGGAGAAAGACGAAGCGGGTCAGCCAATAGCCCGACATGGCCTCACTCTAGTCGCATAATCTCTGCCGCTTCATCACGGCGGGAGGAACGATGTCCCAGAGGGGTACCCGCGACGCCATCGTCGTGGGCGCGGGTCCCAACGGCCTCGCGGCCGCCATCACTCTTGCGCAGGCCGGACGCTCGGTCCTGCTCGTCGAAGCGGCGGGGACCGTGGGCGGCGGCACGCGGTCCGTCGAGCTCACGCTCCCCGGCTTCGTCCACGACTTCTGCTCCGCCATTCACCCCCTCGGGATCGCCTCTCCGTTCTTCAAGGATCTCCCGCTGGGCGAGCATGGGCTCGAATGGCTCGTCCCGGACGCCGCGGTGGCGCATCCCTTCGACGACGGGCCGGCGGTGATCCTCCGGCGCTCCGTCGACGACACCGCCCAGGGCCTCGGCCGCGACGCCGCCGCATATCGCGAGACGATGTCCGCCCTCGTGGAAGCGGCGGACCGGCTATTGCCCGACCTTCTCGCGCCGTTGTGGCCGCCCCCGCGCCATCCCCTGCTCGTGGCCCGCTTCGGCGGGAAGGCTCTCGCGTCCGCCCGCCGCACCGCGCGGCGTCTCTTCCGTGAAGAGCGCACCCGCGGCTTCTTCGCCGGGCTCGCGGCTCACTCGACACTTCCCCTCGAGTCCGCGTTCACGGCGAGCTTCGGCTACCTCTTCGCCCTGCTCGGCCACACCTCCGGCTGGCCGGTAGCCCGTGGCGGCTCGCAGAGGATCGCCGACGCCCTGGCTTCTTACCTGAGGAGCCTCGGAGGGGAGATCGAGACCGGGCGCCGCGTGAGCAGCGTCGACGACTTGCCTCCGGCCCGCGCGGTGCTCCTGGACCTCACGCCGCGCCAGGTCGTGCGGATCGCCGGCGCGCGGCTCCCCGCGCGCTACCGGCGCTCACTCGAGCGTTACCGCTATGGTCCGGCCGCCTTCAAGGTCGACATGGCCCTCGCCGGCCCTGTGCCGTGGAAGGACCCCGTCTGCGCTCGGGCCGCGACCGTTCACCTCGGCGCGACACTCGAGGAGATCTCCGCCTCGGAGCGCGCCCCGCACGCCGGAGGGCTCGCGGAAAAGCCCTACGTCATCCTCGCGCAGCAGAGCCTGCTCGATCCGACCCGCGCGCCCGCCGGACGGCACACGGTATGGGCGTATTGCCATGTCCCTCTCGGCTCGACGCTCGACGCCTCGGGAAGGATCGAGGCGCAGATCGAGCGCTTCGCTCCGGGCTTCCGCGAACTGATCCTGGCCCGACACGTCACGACGCCGGCCGACTTCGCTCTCCACGACGAGAACTACGTGGGCGGAGACATCGCCGGAGGCTCGGCGGCCTTCCCTCAGCTCTTCTTCCGGCCGACCTTCCGGCTCGTGCCCTACGCGACCCCCGACCCACGGCTCTTCATCTGCTCGTCCTCCACCCCGCCCGGGGCCGGGGTCCACGGAATGTGCGGGCATCTGGCGGCCCGGGTCGCGCTGGCACGGGCCTTCCGGTAAAGCTGTCAGGGGGGTCGAGGGTCGAGGGTCAGCCCCGGGGCGTGGGCGGCGGTGTGGGCGTCGGGGTCGGGCTCGGCACCGGCTCGCTGAGTCCGGGCACGACACGTGGATCGCGCAGGGGGTTCTGGCGCGGGTCGAAATTGGGGTCGCGGCGGGGATCGCGGAGCGGCCCTACCGTATCCGTCGGCAGGTGTGCGGGTTCGGGGCTCGGCGCCGGACTGGCCACCGGAGAAGGGCGGGCGGGCGGCGCGGGTCTGGTCGCGGCGGGTGGCGCGGGTCTGGTCGGCGCGGACGCCGTGCCGGTGGGTCCGCGACGTCGCGGGGTGGCACCTCCGCCCGCCCCGGCGCTCGCCACCGACCGTTCGATCTGTGTCACCACCTCCGGTCCCGGCCCGCCGGCGCGAAGGGTGAGCACCACCTGCTCGCCCGGCTTCAGCGCGCCGACGCGCTGCAGCGCCTGGGCTTCCACGGGAAACGTCTCGTCCTTGCCGACCCCGCCGCCGCGCACGGTGATCGTCCGCGCCTGCGCGTCGATCGCGACCACGCGCGCGTTCGCGTACGTTCGCGAGCCCGGCGTCGGCGACCGCTCGGGTGTGAAGGCCGCCTGCGCCTCCACCGCGGCCGCGCCGGCCACCGCAAGCAGAACGCCCGCGGCGGCCGCCAGACTCGCCGTCCACACTCTCCGCTTCATGACTGCTCCTTGCTAAGCCCAAGCCGATCCGCGATCACTTCGTTCATGATCTCGCTTGTCCCGCCACCTATGCCG
>QHVJ01000434.1 GCA_003222275.1 Acidobacteriota bacterium
CAAGATCAGCACCGACGGCAAGTTCCTCGTCATCGGCAAGCTCAACTTCGCCGGCAACAGCGTCAGCATCAGCGGCCGGCTCTACGCCGATCTCAGCAACATTGCGAGCGGCAAGGTCGTCGTGCTCTTCCTGGCCGACGTGCCGGATCAGGTGCGCCTGCTGACCCTGTACGGAAAGCTCAAGACCGGCTTCCGCAACGCGTCGGGGGAGGAGGTCACCTTCGACGTCGTCGACGGCGCGCCGCCGACCCCGACCGCCACCAAGCCGACGGCCCGGGTGATCGACCCCGTGCAGAACGGTGGGAGCGTCGACGTCAATACCGTGAACAGCGCCGATCACAAGTCGAACGGCCAGCGCTTCGTCGACGTGAGCTTCGACGCGCCCCCGGGCGCCACGCTCGACTATGCGTCGATCCTCGACAGCGACAACGAGCTCACCGTGTCCGCCAACGGGACTCAAGTCACCGTCACCGGCAAGCCGAAGCCGCTCGATACGATCATGACGGACTCGGGGCCGGTGGCCATGCCGCTCGACGATTCGGTCAGCGGCCTCGTGACGCGATACGGTCCGAGCCGGGAACCGCTGGTCAAGGAGGGCGACGCCGGCGTGCCCACGACTGCCGCCGCCGACGAGGACAACGATGGCGACAGGGACCTCGACGATCGTCTACTGGAAGCGGAGTTCACGAAGCTGTCGCTGACCAGCCTCGCCGCCGCGCAGCTAGCGCGTCCCGGGCTGGCTGTCGAGAACCTGAACGTCAAGATGCCGGATGGGAGCGTGAAGATCGTTCGCGCCGTCACCGCGCTCGCGAAGGAGACGGTGGTCCAGAAGACCGGCGATCTGGCGTCCGCCAGCGACCGCGACCTGCTCATCGCCGCTATCCGCAAGATCGGGTCCAATCGGTTCCGGTATCTGCTAGGCGCGGCGAACCCGGCGTTCGACTTCCCGATCGGCACGGTGACGGTGACGTTCACTGCTGGCAGCTTCAAGAACGCCGACGTCACGCTGGAGAACGGCAACGTGGTCGCCGGCGCGGCGAACGACCAGATCGTCGCGACGTTCACCGTCGAAGGCGCCACCGCCACGCTCACCGATCCGGGCGCCGGCGGCACGATCGACATCAACGCGATCAACAACCGCAACTATATCGACGTGGCCTTCGCGGCGCCGACGAGCCCCGCCGGGCTCGCCATCGACGAAGGCTCGATCACCGACCTGGCGCCGGAGTTCACCCTCACCGGCGACGGGCTCGGCTCGGTCGTGCTCGACAACAGCCGCGCCCCGGTGGTCGTCGGCACGAGCACGAACACCAAGACGTTCCGCTACTGGCTCACCGGCGCGTTCGCGGCCTCGGGCAAGGTGACGCTCACGATGCTGCCGGATACCTGGGCCTTCAACGTCACCGACTTCGACCTGACCGATACCGATCCCGGCCTCGCGACGCCGACGACGGTTTCCGGCTCGACGGCTGTGATCTTTGCGGGTCCCGTCAACAGCGGTGACACGTGGACATTGACCGTCGACGGGACGGGCTACAACCAGGTCGTACGGGCAGGTGATCGGCTCAGCGACGTGGTGACGGGGCTCGCGAGTCTTCTCGATGCCGCCGCCGACTTCCAGGCCAGCGGGCAGGGCGACACCTTGGTGGTGAGCAAGACTGCGGGCGCGAGTTTCACCATCGCCGCCACGCTGCCTGCCGGCGCCAGTGCGAAGCTCACCGACCTGCCGGCGGCGGCGAGCGTGCCGGACCTGGCGGGGGCGTCGAAGGCGGTCACACTCAGCGGCGCCGTGACTGCCGGCGATTGGGTCGTGAATGTTGACGGCACCGACTACAAGTACGTGGCACAGGCCACCGATACGCTGACCAGCGTGGCGCATGGGCTCGCCAGCCAGATCGATCCTGTCGTGGGGTTCACAGCGGGCTCCGAGGGCGCCACGCTGGTCATCACGAAGATCGGCGGCGGCAGGTTCAACCTGACGGCGACGCTGCCGGGAAGCGCTACGGCGAGCATCACCGACGCTACGGTCGCCACCAAGTCCGTGGTGGTGAGCGGCGTCACTGCCGGCGACGTCTGGAAGGTGACGGTCGACGGAACGGCCTACACCTACCCGGTGGTCCAATTGACGGATCAGGATCCCAACGACATCGCCCGGGGGCTCGCCGCCGCCGTCGATCCCGCCGCCGGGTTCGTCGCGGCGGCCGAGGACGACACCCTCGTGGTCACGAAGGTGAATGGCACCGCTTTCGTTCTCCGGGCGACGGCGCCGCAGAATCGCGTGGCGACGACCACCCAGAACATCCTGGCCCTCGGCGATCCCGAGCAGTTCCTCACCGTCGTCTTCCCGATCGCCGACGACGGCAAGGAAATCGTCGAGAGCTCGATCACGGACACCGGCGCCACCGCCCAGGAAATCATGATCAACAAGGTCCTCGTGCCGGTGATGTTGGGTCCTGCCGACTGGACGGTGACCCTCGACGACACCGTGGCGCCGACCAAGGTGACGGACACGATCTATCGCTACAAGGTCAACGTGAATTCGGGTACGTCGGCGCTCTCGAGAGTCATCGTCGAGTACCAGTTCATCAATCAGAGCTGGAACGAGCGCCCGAAAGGTACCAGCGGTGCCGGAACGCCGGTCGTGATCACGGACAAGGACGCCAATCCGGCCACGACGACCAAAGAGAGCATCAACGATCCGGACGCGAATCCCAACCTCCACCAGCCCTTCAGCCTCGGCGCGAACCTGCCGAGCGTGCTGCGCGTGACGATTCCGGATGTCCCGGCCGGCTTCCTCCCCGGATTCAAGCTCGATCCCGCATCGGTGACCGATGCCGGCCCGGAGTTCAACATCGTGGTCGCGAACGGCAACTGGACGGTCGAGTTCGATCCCAGCCGCGCCGCGGTTCAGATCGGGACCTCCAACGCCTTCGACTTCCCGATCATCGTGACGCTGGCCGACAATCCCAGTCGGACGGTGACGCTGCGAGCCGACTTCCTCGCGAACGCCTGGGCCTACACGGGCCCCACCACGGGCGGCACGCAGCCCGGCGAGACCCGCGACCTCGGCAATCTGAGCGCCACCAACAACCGGACGTTCGTCGACGTCACCTTCGCCCCGAGCGCGGGCAGCACGCTCGTCACGTCGTCGATCGACGGCCGTGAGCTCGCATTCACCGGCTTCGGCGGTTCGGGCGTCACTCTCACGACCGGCGCACCGCTGCACGTCAGCGACCGAACGTTCCGCTACCTCCTTACGGGGGACTTCATCGCGGGCGAGGTGACGGTCAACTTCGCGGCCGACCAGTGGACCGACTCGGGCGGAATCAAGAATCGCGCGTTCACTCAGACCTTCACGGTGCAGGGCACGCGCGGCGACCTCGTCAAGCGGACCATGGTGCCGGTCCTGGATGCCAACGGCAATCCCACCGGCACCCAGACCGAGGTGATCACGAGCCTGAACGGGCGGACGATCGGCAAGCAGACCATCAACGGGCTCGGCTACCTGGAAGTGGCGTTCCAGGCGAGCGGCGGCAACCATCTCGACCCCACGTCGATCAACGGCGACGAGCTCGAGCTGCGCGATAGCGCGGGGCATCTGATCCCGCTCGGGCCCACCCCCGTGCGTGTGGGACTCACCGACTACTATCGCTACTCCTTCTCCGGCACCCTCGAGCCGGGTGAGTACACCGTGACGTTCCGACCCGGGACGCTCACCGACACCGGCGGCGTCGCGAACCAGCCACAGACCGAGCACTTCGTCGTGGAGCTGGCGACGGCGGAACTGGCGAACCCCACCGCGGGAGTGGTGATCAATCGCGAGGACTTCAACAGTCGCGGGTACATCGATGTGACGTTCAACCCGCTGCAGACGTCCGCCGGGGCGGCGGCGTTCGCCGCGGATCCGAAGTCGATCCTGGACGCCAGCCCGGAGTTCACGATCACCGGCGGCGCCGATGACCACATCGAGCTCGACGCCACGCCGATCCGGCTGCGCGACGCCAGCGGCAATCTCACGAACACCTACCGCTATTTCTTCAGCGGCAAGTTCAGCAACGCGCCCGTGACGCTGACCTTCATCGCGGGGAGCTGGCAGGACGTCGCCGGCAACCCGGTGCAGCAGCAGCAGAT
>QHVJ01000002.1 GCA_003222275.1 Acidobacteriota bacterium
GCTGAGCGGGTTCCCCGCGCCGTCGTCCTGCAGCTGAAGCCGCGTCTGGAGCGAGTCGATCGTGCGCCGCGTCTCGTCTCCGGCGCTGGCCGCACGCAGGCCACCCGCGTCCGCGCCGTAGATGCTGACGTTCGCGCGGTTGGCCGCCGCGACCACGGACACGAAGGATGCCTCGACGTCGGCGGGGATCACGAGGCCCTCGGAGAACAGGAGGATGGCCTTCCGGCCGGGCAGCGGCTCGAGGGCGCCGATGAGGGCGAGCAGGGCATGGGTCGTGGCGAAGCCCTGCTGGCTGCGCTCGAGCGATTCGAAGCTCTCCAGGAGGCGGCTGTCGAGGATCTCCATCCGGCGGACGACCTCGTCTTCCGCGCTCCGGCACTCCGGCACGCCGGAGAGCTCCGCCGCCGCCACGTGGGCCTGGCCGGGGCCGGTGGCCAGCCCGGCGTAGGCATTCCGGATGGCGTCCCTCTCGCGCAGCCCGGCATACGACGCGGACGCCCCGGCGGCGGCTCGGTCCAGGGACCGGCGCAACGCGTCGCGGTCGGCGGTGAACCGCTGAAGCGTCGTCAACCCCCGGTCGATCGAGAAGACGCCCATCCACGAGCGCGCGGGCAGGACGCGATCCAGGTATCCCAGCGCGGCCTGCTGAGCGAAGCTCCGGGCGGCCGGACTCAGGCGGTCGAAGGCCACGGCCACGAAAGCAGGCGGGGTCGCCGCCGACGCGAGGGCGGCCGGTTCCACGGCGCTCCGCTCGACGAAGTCGAAGGAATCGACGGCCTGCCGGACGCCGTCCTCGTAGACCTCCAGGTCGGCGGCGGTCAGGCCGCGCAGGATGGCGTCCTTCTTGTCCCGGACGACGACGTCCACCTTCACGCGCTCGGTGCTGACCGCGAACGAGGTCGTGGGGATGGAGCGCTCCTCGGCCGGCATCGCGAGCGCGGCTCCCGAGAGGAGGAGGACGTAGGAAAGCGGTCCCATCAGTTCACCTTCTCCGGCGCCGGCACGACCCGCACCTCGGCGATGCTGGCCGTACCCTGATCGGCGTGGCTCTGGAACTTCACGGTGACGCGTTCCTTTCCGCGGGTCAGCGACTCCGGGATGCGATACTCGGCATCGAGCAGCTCCGTAGGATGATATTCGACCGTCCTGGTCGCTATTATCTCCTCGTCCACGAGCACGTCGAAGCTGCGGGAGCGGCCGGCCGCGCCCTTGTACGTGAAGACGAGGCTCATCGGCCCCTCGGGCCGCACCTTCAGGTCGTAGCTGAACCAGCCGCTGGGCGCCTCGCGGACCCTTCGTCCTTCGAAGCTCCACTCGTTCGTCCCCTCTCCGCGATAGCCGTGGTCGCTCTCACTTTGCGGATCGTCGACGTTCACGAGGTCGAGGGTCGCGCCGGCGATGGCCTGGCGCCGCCGGTCCGAGGCGGCGAGGGCGGCCTGGTGCGCGTCCCATTCCGCCGGCGTGTAGACGCTCCAATACACGGTGTAGCGCTGGTCGGAAGCCTTGTAGAAGGGAACGAGGGCCAGGTCGCGCGGGCGGCCGATGCCCTCCGTGCGAAAAGCGACGGGCGTGCCGGGGATGGGCTTCACGCCGGCCAGCAGCGTCTGCGGATCGGCGACGACCAGCGCGGGCACCTCGATCGGTGTCACCCGGCGCATGGGCGGCGCGCTCGGGCCGTATCGAACCGATTCGCTCAGGCCCTCCCGGCCGAGGTCGCCGGCCAGCACCAGAGGGCCGTACAGGAGCGCCACCGTCTTCGCGTCGTCGGGCATCGCCTCCTGGTGCAGGCCCATGGGCAACCGCACCTGGATCACGTCGCCCTTCTTCCACTGCCGCTCGACGGTCAGGTAGGAGCCGGGCGTGGCCGATACCTGCTCGTTGCGGCCGTTGACGGTGACCGTGATCCCGGACTGGGCCCAGGCGGGATACCGGATCTTCACCGCCAGCCGCCGCGGCGGGTCCGGCTGAAGCGTGAGCCGGGTCGTGTCCTCCTCGGGGAAGCGCGTCTCCTGACGCACGACCAGGCCCTTCTCCCTCCAGGTCAGCTCCGAGGGGACGAAGAGGTTGACGTAGAGCGAGTCCTCGCCGTGGAAGTAGATCGTGTCGGCGTACTTGGCGTGGTTCTCCATGCCGGTGCCGACGCAGCACCAGAACGATGCGTCCGGCTTCGAGTAGGTCTTGAACGCCCCGGGCTTGAGCGGGCAGTAGTAGATCATCATGCCCGTCGCGGGGTCCTGGGACGCGAGGACGTGGTTCAGCAGGGCTCGCTCGTAGAAGTCCATCAGCTCGGCGGAGGGCGCCCACGCGAACAGGTGCCGCGTGAGCTTCAGCATGTTGTACGTGTTGCAGGTCTCGGCGCTGGCCGCGCCCAGGTGCTGCGAGAAGCGCTCGACGGGAAAGAAGCTCTCGTTGTCGCTGTGGCCACCCGTGACGTACGAGCGGTGCTGAGCCACGCGCTCCCAGAAGAAGGAAGCGATGTCGCGGTAGCGTGTCTCCCCGCTCAGCTCGTACTCGCGGGCGGCGCCGATCGCCTTCGGGATCTGGGTGTTGGCGTGCAACCCGTCCAGCTTGTCCTCACCCCGAGCCAGCGGATCGAACACCGCCCGGTGGTCGAAATAACGCGCGAGCCGCAAGTGCTCGGGGTTGCCGGTGACGGCGAAGAGGTTGGCCAGGACCTCGTTCATGCCGCCGAACTCGGTCTCGAGCGCCGCCTGGCGCTGCTCCTCGCTCAGCCGGTCCATGCGGAGCTTGACCCAGCCGGCCATCTTGATCAGCACGTCGAGGGCCTGAGGGTTGCCGCACAGCTCGTGCACGTCGAGCAGGCCGGCCATGATCTTGTGGAGCGTGTAGTAGGGCGCCCACACGCGCTGGCGCTTCTCCAGCCGGTCGAAGAACTCCTCGGGAAACGCGGACAGATAACCCGCGTTGGCGCGCGACGCCAGAGCCTCCTGGACCTTGGCCAGCTCCGCGACCATCGCGTCGGCGCGGGCCTTGAAGCGCGCGTCGCCGGTCGACGCGTACATCAGGGCGCTCGCGGTCAGGAAGTGACCGACGCTGTGGCCGCGCAGCTCGACGTCGGGTGCTTCCCAGCCGCCGAGCGGCGTGGCCGAGGAGGGCAGCCCGGCGTTGAGCCGGAACGTGTGCAGGAGCCGGTCGAGGTCGAGGCTCAGCAGGAACTGCTGGTCCCGGAGCATGGCCTCCCGGAACGGGCCGTCCAGCAGGCGCACGTCGGTGAGGGCGAAGCCTCGGGCGGCGATGGGCACGACCTCACCGGCCGGTGCCGTACCGCCATCCGGGGCGAGGCCGGTCAGCAGCAGGGCGAGGGCGAACACGCCGAGTCGGGTCGTTCTCATCGGCCGGGCTCCTGGACCTACCGGCTGGCCGCGGTCCGCTTCGGCACGATCTTCAGCAGGATGGGCTCCGAGGCCTGGTCGGTGGGGAGAGAGGAGTTGGTCTCCACCCGCCCGGTGAGGAACAGCGTCTGCTCGAGCGGCGCCGCCTCGGGATCGGCGACCAGGTAGAAGTCGCGGCTCTCTTCCTTCTCCGTGATGAGGACGCCGTTCAGGCCGACGTCGGGGATGTGGACGCCGAAGGGCACGTTCTGGACGCTCACCGGAACGCGGCCGGCGAAGCCGTTCGCGCGGCGGATGCGGACGCTGACCTTGACCCGTCCCCCCGGCTCGACCTCGAGCTGGCGCGGCGCCACGGAAGCCATGTACAGGTCGGGCGGGCTCACGACGGAGGCCAGGCTGAGCGTAGCGTCCGCGTTGTCGTGCTCGACCAGTCGCCCGCCGATGCGGGCGCGCCCCACGACCTTGAAGGGGACAGGTTCGGCGATCGCCGCGGTCTCCTCGTCCGCTCGCGCGGAATGAATCCGCGCTCGCTCAATAAGCTGGGGGGACTCTCCGGTCCCCCCAGACCCCCCTTCCGCTGACAGAGTGAGCACGACGGAGCTCGAGCCCGGCCGCACGGTGCCCGCCGTGGCCTGAAGGCCCGGGGGCAGTCCCACGACTTCCACCTCCACGGCGCCGTCGAATCCGTCGTAGCGTTCCACGGCCACGTTCACGGGCACGCGGCTGCCACGCGGGACGTTGGGCGCGGACGTGCCCACCGACAGCTTGAAGTCGGGCCGGGGTCCCGCGACCGTGAGCCGGTAGGCGAAATCGGGGCCGGAGAGCCCGCGGCTGTCGCGCAGGCGCAGGAAGTACTCGCCGGTGGCGGGCGCGACGAACGTCAGGCGTGAGTCCTTGCCGTAGCTGCCGCCACCGTCGTCGTTGCGATGGTACAGCGTGACGACGGGCATTCCATTGTCGGGGAACGTGGACCCCGGACGGTGCACCTCGACCTTGTAGACGGGCGTGCTCAGGGCATGTCCCTCGGGGGTCGTCTCCTCGAAGGCCAGCCGCCGCCCGCGGAAGCTCACGAACGCCACGTCCGCATCCGGGTGCGCGGGCAGCTCGTCTACGCGGACGAGCTCCCGGTCGACGTAGAGGAAGTCGCCGGGCCGGATGCCGGACCACGACACGAGCCGCATGCCGTTGCCCATGGAATCGTGGTCGCGCAGGTCGATCGTGGTCTGCCATACCGGACGCAGCGTGGCGCGGGGCACCGAGTGGCCCCGCGCGTCGAGCACCTCCAGCACGGAGTCGAGCGGCGAGCCGAGCCGGGCGGCCATGACGGTGAAGACGAGGGTCTGGCCGCGCGTGGCGCGGAAGCGGAAGACGTCCTCGTCACGCCCGGCGGCGCCCTCGATGCGTCCGTTTATGGTGAGCGGCGGCGCAATCGGCTGCGCGTGCGCGAGGTCGTTCGGCTCGCGCTCCTGCGTCTCGGGGTCGTCCCCTACCACGACGTCGATCGAGTTGAGCGGCTCACCTCGGGGCGGCGTCACGCGCACGCGCGCGTTGCTCTTGCCCGGCGCGAGGCCCGCGAGGTCGACGCTTGCCGGTGCTTCGCCCAGGTTGTCGCCGTAGACTTGAACCGTGGCCGCCGCCCCCCGCCGGACGCCGAGCGGGAACACGCGTGCGAGGTAGGGCAGCTCGCCCGCCGTCAACCGGTAGAAGTATCCGGGGCCGCCACCGTGGAGGACGTCGGAGACCTCCACGATGAAACTCCCGTCCGCGGCGAACGTGTGCGCCAGCAATGCGTCCGGCCGCGCGGATCCGCGGCTGCGGGCCAGCTCGTGCCCGCTTGCGTCCATGAGACGCAGCACCGGGTCCAGGGTGGATCCGATGCGCGAGGCCGTCGCTTCGAACACCAGCCGCTGGCCGGCCCGCGCTTCGAAGCGGTAACGGTCCAGGTCTTCCTTGTCGAGGACGCCGTTGACGGTGGCGGGAAGCGTCAATGCCTGCGGCCCGCCCGGAGGGCCGTTCGGCTCGAGCTCGGTGACCTCGGGCAGCCGTCCCACGACGAAAGTGGCGGCGTTGGTCGTCCCCAGCGGCGTGAGCAGGCGGAAGCTGTGCCGGCCCAACGGAGCCTTCGCCCCCAGCGTGACCTCCAGCTTCAGCCGACACTTCCGGGCCCGGTCCTGGATGGGGGCACCGGTGGACTCCGGATCGCGCTCCGGCACGTCCGGGCCCAGGTCTTCGTTCGTGACGATCCTTCCCGCCAGGGCCGGGTCGTCGAACAGGACCGCGCGCGCGTCGGTCAGGTTCGTCCCCTCCAGGCTCAGCATGATCGTCGACCCCTGTTGCGCACCCGGTGGTGTCACGCGGCCGACCGAGGCCGGGCGGACCTGGGCCACGGCTACGGTCGCCGCGAGCAGCGCCAACGCCGCCAGCGCGCACGTCCGGCCCCGCAGAGTTTCGTCGCTCATTACCGACTCCTTCGATCGAGCAAGGGGGCGCTGCGGCGCGCCCCCTTGGACCCCCGCTCGCGTCTTTCGCGGCGTCGAAGTGAATTCGCCGCCGCTGATCCCGGTGGGCCGCTGCGCGGCCCCGGGGGGAGTGAATCCCGCTCCGCTCGCTGCTTGGCCGCATAGGCACCCGCGGTTTGCGCGGCCGGCGTGGCCGGCTTCAGCAGATCCACCTGCAGCCGGCCCGAAGCAAGGTCGTACAGGCTCACGGAACCGTCATAGCGGCCCACGGCCACGCTCTGGCCGTCGGGCGCCAGCGCGAGCGCCGTCGGCCAGTCGCTCTGGGCCGGCAGGACCCGCAGCTCCGTCCTCTTTTCCACGTCCCACACCTTGACGCGCCGGTCGGCGGCGGCGGTCACCATCCGCCTTCCGTCCGCGGAGTAGGCGAGCTGCACGATCGCATCCTCGTGGGCGATGGTGGAGAAAGCGAGCGTGCCGTCCTGGCCGGTCAGGTCCCAGGTGCGGATCATCTTGTCGGCCCCGGCGGCCGAGAGCTGCCGGCCGGAGGGATGGAAGGCCAGGGCGTAGACGGTGTCGAGCGAGTCCGAGAGCGTGAAGAGCCGCCGGCCCGTGGACACGTCCCAGACCTTCACGGTGCGGTCGCCTGCCCCCGAGGCCAGCCACTTGCCGTCGGGACTGAAGGCTACCGGAAATACGGCGTCGGTGTGCTCGCGCAGTGTCGCCTGCTCGATGCCGCTCGCCACGTCCCAGAGGCGGATGGACTTGTCGTAGCTGGATGTGGCGAGCAAGAGACCGCCGGGAGGGCTGAAGGCCGCCTGATAGACGTAGTCGCGGTGTCCCTTGATCGTGCGGACGCGCGTGCCGGTCGCCGCGTCCCAGAGCACGATCTCGCCGCTGCGCGCGGGGATGCCGCCCGCCGCGGCCAGCCACTTTCCGTCCGGGCTGAAGGTCACCGAGCGCACCAGGTCGCTCGGGCCGCTCAGCGTGCGCAGCCTCCGGCCGGTGGTGGGATCGAGCACGCGCACTTCCTTGTGGCCCGCAACCGCCAGCTGCCTGCCGTCCGGGCTGAAGGCCACCGAGTAGACGGGGGACGGTCGCGCGAGGCGAGGCTTGATGTCGGGGATCCGCGTGGCGGCAGTGGCCGCGGGCGGCTCGGCGCCGGCGTCGATCCAGGCCTTGATGAGCGAGAGGGCCTCGGGCGCCAGCTCCCGCTTGGGCGGCATTTTCGGCTTGGTCCTGCCCTCGACCATCATCACGAGCCGGCTCTCTTCGCTGCGGCCTGGTGCGACGGGCGGACCGTGCGTCCCGCCCTTCATGAGGTCCTCGTAGGATTCCATCACGAGGTCGCCCTCGGGGTCGCTCGTGCCGTGGCAGCTCAGGCAGTGCTCCTGCAGGACGGGCATCACGTCGCGGTCGAAATCGGGCCGGACGGTCGCCGGTGCCGCGGCCGGCCGCGCCAGGACGGGCACGGCCGCATACAAGAGGACCAGGCCGCCCCCGAACAAGGCACCGGCGCGCCACGCCTTCGTCAATGGTTGAACAGGAACTCCTTGGACGTGAGGAGGGCCCAGGCGACGTCCTCCACTGCCAGCCGGCGGTTGGAGGGCGCGGCCGGAGCGCCTTCCGGGCCGGCCAGCGCCTTCAGGAGCGCCGCATCCTCCGCCGGCGTCGGCTCGCGGGAGAGGGCCGACAGATACAGCGCGCGCACGACGGCCGCGTCGCCGGCCGCCGCAGCGGCCAGCCGGTCGATCGTCCCGCCTTCGGCCATGAGCTTGCGGTTGAGGGTGTCGCCGTTGATGACGTGGAGCGCCTGGGCCAGCGTGGGGTCCTGCTGGCGCTCCGCGGCCGAGGTGACGAGGCGCTCCGGCCGGCCGAAGGCGGTGAGGAAGTACGACTTCACGCGCGTGTCGGGAAGCTGCAGCGCGCGGGTGCCGAGGGGATAGCCCTCGAACTTCTCGGGCACTCCGGTCACTTGCGAGAACGCATCGAGGATCACCTCGGCCGGCAGCCGGCGGATGAGGTAGTGCGAGTAGTAGCGGTCGTCGTCGATGTTGAGCGCGCTCGTCTGCGACGAGCGCTGGTAGGTGGCCGAGGTCATGATCGTCCGGATGAGGCGCTTGACGTCGTAGCCGTGGGCCACGAAGTCGCGAGCGACCGCCGCGAACAGCTCGTCGTTGGAGGCGGGGTTGGTGGAGCGCAGGTCGTCCACCGGGTTGACGAGACCCCGGCCGAGAAAATTGCCCCACACCCGGTTGACGACCGCCCGGGCGAAGAGCGTGTTGTCGGCGGCGGTGAGCCAGCGGGCCACGTACTCCCGGCGGTCCTGCGCCGCGCCGAGCGGAAGGGGCTTGCCGTCGAGCGGCCGGGGGGGCAGGGGCTTGCCGATCCGGGGCGAGGACGAGCCCTGGCCCAGGTTCAGGTCGCCGGCCGGTGTCGAGTAGACGACGAAGCTGCCGCCCTCGCTCTTGTGGGCCACGCGCGCGAACAGGTTGGCGAAGCCGTAGTAGTCGCGCTGCGTCCACTTCTCGAGCGGGTGGTTGTGGCAGCGGGCGCAGGTGAGGGTGAGACCCAGGAACGCCTGCGTGTAGCTCTCGGCGAGGTCGATGGGGCTGCGGTGGATGAGGAAGTAGTTGACCGCGCCCTGCTCGTCGCTTCGGCCCGCCGCGGTCGTCAGCTCGCGCGCGAACGCGTCCCAGGGCTTGTTGGCGGCCACACCCTCCCGGATCCAGTCGTAGAAAGCCTGTGCGCTCTTGCGGCTGAGCTTCCGGCTCGAGACGAGCAGGACGTCGGACCACTTGTACGCCCAGTAGTCGACGAACTCCGGCCGCTCCAGCAGCGCGTCGACGAGCCTTTCCCGCTTGGCGGCCGAGGTGTCGGCCCCGAAGCGATCCACGTCCTCGGGCCTGGGGAGGATGCCGGCGGCGTCGAGGAAAGCACGCCGGACGAACTCGGCGTCGGTGCACAGGCCGGCGGGGGCGAAGTGGAGCTGCTGCAGCTTGGCCAGCACCAGGTCGTCGATGAAGTTGCGCCGCTCCGCCTGCGCGTAGACCTCCGCGGGCACCGACAGCGGAAAGGGCACGGCCACCCGCGCCGGCGCCACCTGGCTCAGATAGGACACGTTGATGGCCGTCTCGCCGTAGCCCTGCATCTTGACGAGGCCGGTGTCGCCGACCTCGGCCACCGTCTCGTCGCCGGAGGTGTAGCGGGCCCACCTCGTCACGTCCTCCACGGTCCCGTCCGAGAAGCGCGCCTTCACCGCGAGCTGCAGCTCGTCGCCTTCGGCGAGCACGCGGCGCGCGGGCGTGACCTCCACGCTGCGGATGCGCGCGTCCGCCTCGGTGGGGGGCGGCATGCCGGCGGCGATCCAGGCCGCGATCACCCGGTACTCGGGCGAGCCCACCTCGAAGCGGCGCCCGCCCATGTGGGGGATCGTACGGGTGGGCTTGAGAAGGATGAGGCTCCGCGCCGGCTCCAGCGGGTTGGTGCGCCGGCCGGCGGCCTGGCGCGTCAACGTCACGTAGTCGGTCTCGGGGTCGTAACCGCGCAGCGTCAGCTTGAAGCCGTTCTTGCCCGCGGCGGCTCCGTGACAGGCGCCGGAGTTGCATCCCATCTTGGTCATCACGGGGATGACGTGGTTGCGGAAGCTGACGTGGGCGGGCAGCGGCGCCAGGCTCGTCGGCGCCGGGGGAGTGGTGTCGGCACCGCTGGCCCCTGCGGCGGCGCACAGCAACAGCGCGCCCAGGGACTTCCCGCTCAGAACAGCTCCTTGATCGGCTCGACCCCGTGGTCCACCACGCGCAGTGGCCGGTTCTGGGGCCCGGGCAGGTCCGCCTCGAGGTTCACGCCGATGGCGCGGAGCACGGTGGCGGCGACACTCGAGGCGGAGGCCGGCCGGTCCTTGGGATAGGCACCGATCTCGTCGGAGGCGCCGACCACCTGTCCGCCCTTCACGCCGCCGCCGGCCCAGACGATCGTCCAGCATTGCGGCCAGTGGTCGCGGCCGCCCGCGGGGTTGACCTTGGGCGTGCGTCCGAACTCGCCCATGGCCAGCACCAGCGTGTTCTCGAGCATCCCGCGGTCGTGCAGGTCCTCCAGCAGCGAGCTGTAGGCATTGTCGAACATCGGACCCAGCAGGTCGCCGTAGCAGCTGATGGGGCTGAAGGGCGCCGAGCCGTGGATGTCCCAGGTGATCTCGTTGAAGACGGTCTCGAACATGTTCACGGTCACGAAGCGCACGCCGGCCTCGATCAGCCGGCGGGCCAGCAGGCAGCTCATGCCGAAGCGATTGCGGCCGTAGCGGTCCTTGACCTTGTCCGTCTCCTTGCCCAGCTCGAAGGCCTCCCGCGCCCGCACGGACGAGATGAGGTTGTAGGCCTCGTGGAACGAGGAGTCGAGCAGCCGGGCCTGGGGGCTCGCCTCGAATCCCTTGACCGCTCCGTCGACCACCGGCCGCAGCGAGCGGCGGCGGTCGGCGCGCAGCGCGGAGATGTAGTCGGGCGGCAGCAGGTCGGGCACCTTGAAGCTGGGATCGGAGGGGTCCGCGTTGAGGACGAACGGGTCGTGCGGCTTGCCGAGGAAGCCCGCCGTCTGCCCGTGGGGCATGTTACCGCCGGTGTTTCCGATCGGGCGCGGGAGCAGCACGTGGGCGGGCACGTCGCCCTTGGGCCCTTTCAGGAAGCCGAGGACGGAGCCGACGTGCGGGTACTCGAAGCCGGCCTGGAAGAGCCGACCCGTCTGCATCACCTGGTGGCCCGCGTCGTGCACGGCGACGCCCGAGTAGTAGACCGACCGCAGCAAGGCGTACTTGTCCGCGTGCTTCGCCATGCGCGGGAACACCTCGCTGATCTGGATGCCGGGAACGTTGGTCGGGATCGGCTTGTAGGGACCGCGGACCTCGGCCGGCGCGTCCGGCTTCATGTCCCATGTGTCCAGCTGGCTGGGCGCGCCCACCAGGAACAGCATGATGACGTTGACGTCGTTGTCTTCCTCGACCGCGCCGTACGCCTTGAGCCGGAACAGGTCCGAGAGCGTCAGGCCCAGGACGCCGATCGTGCCCGCGTGCAGGAAGTCGCGGCGCGTCAGCCCGTCGCAGAAATGCACGCAGCGGTCCGCATCCAACCGGATCATGAGCTGGCCTCTGGTGGCTCTCCGGATGATGGCGGGCCGGCAACGTCGTTGTCAATGGCCGGCCGCGGAGCGGCGGACCAGCGGGGTCCGAGGCCCTGGGCTAGAATCGACTCTCTTCGAAAGCGACACGAATGCCGCAGATGCAGATGCTGGATCTGGAGCTGCTCATCAACTCCCGATACCCGTTCATCGCGGTCACGACCGACGAGGAAGACCGGCTTCAAGACATGCTGCGGCGGCTGGCGGTGCGCCTCGCCATCCCCTTCTACGTGTGGACGCCGGTGGAGGGCCTGATCCGGCCGCCGCTCAAGGAGCTCGCGAGCCCGCACGATCGCCAGCCGCTGCAGGCCCTGGCCCAGGTCGCGGCCTCTCGCGAAGACGGCCTCTACCTCTTCAAGGACCTGCACAAGTTCCTGGGCGACCCGGCGGTCGTGCGCCGCCTCCACGACCTCGCTCCCGTGCTGAGTCGCGGGCGGCGAGCGCTGATCCTGACGGCTTGCGATCTGGACCTGCCCCCCGAAATCAGGTCGCTGTCGGCGATGTTCAAGCTGGAGCTGCCCTCGCTGGAGGAGCTCAAGGCCCTGGTGCAGGACCGGGTCCGCGAGTTCGGTGCCCGGGGCACGATCCGGATCGACGTGAGCCCGGCCGACCTCGAGCGGCTCGCGAGATCCCTCGTCGGCCTCACCCTTTTCGAGGCGGAAAGGGCCATCACCCGCGTCGTGGTCGAGGACATGGCCCTCACGAGGTCCGACTGCGATCGCATCATCGAGATCAAGAAGCAGGTGCTCGAGCGCGAGGGATACCTGGAGTTCTGGCCACGGACCGAGGGCTTCGCCGCGGTGGGCGGCCTGCGCGGGTTGAAAAAGTGGCTGGAGCGCCGGCGACGCGCCTTTACCGACCAGGCTCGAGACTTCGGCCTCGATCCCCCCAAGGGTCTCCTCCTTCTCGGAGTGCAGGGCTGTGGAAAGAGCCTGTGCGCCAAGGCAATCGCGCGGGAGTGGGAGCTGCCCCTCCTCAAGCTGGAGCCGGGCCGGCTCTACGAGAAGTACATCGGAGAGTCGGAGAAGAGGCTGGAGCGCGCGCTCGATCTGGCGGCGCGGCTCGCCCCGGTCGTGCTCTGGATCGACGAGTTCGAGAAGGGCTTCGCCGCCGTCAGCCAGTCCGAATCCGACGCCGGCCTCTCGAAGCGGATCTTCGGGAGGCTCCTGGCCTGGCTCCAGGATCGGCCGGCGCCGGTGTTCGTGGTCGCGACCTGCAACGACGTCCTGAGCCTGCCCCCGGAATTGATGAGGAAAGGCCGC
Source organism: Acidobacteriota bacterium (assembly GCA_003222275.1). Classification (GTDB taxonomy): domain Bacteria; phylum Acidobacteriota; class Vicinamibacteria; order Fen-336; family Fen-336; genus AA32. The sequence goes on from QHVJ01000002.1 coordinate 12,241, forward strand.
TTCGACGAGATCTTCTTCGTGGACCTGCCCGGCCCGGAGGATCGGTCTTCGATCTTTGCCATCCACATCCACGGGCGGCGGCGCGATCCGGCGGCGTTCGACCTGCCGCGCCTGGCGGCCAGCTCGGAAGGGTTCAGCGGCGCCGAGATCGAGCAGGCGATCGTGAGCGCCCTCTACGCCGCGTTCGCCTCCGGCTCGGACCTCACGACCGATCTCATCGCGCACGAGCTGGAGTGCACCCGTCCCCTCTCGGTCGTCCGGGCCGAGGAAATCGCTTCCCTCCGCTTCTGGGCTTCCTCCCGGACGGTTCTGGCGAACTAGGCCACGACTCCGCTCAGAACAGCAGTTTCCCCCCCACTTGAACCCGCCGCATGGTCGCGCCGGTCGCGAGAGCGGTAATGCTGCCAAAGGCGGCCGAGCCGAACGTCGTGTTCGGGTTCGCGAAGTTGGCCCGGTTGAACACGTTGTAGACCTCCGCCCGGATCTGGAAGCGCACGTCCTTGCCGAGGGGGATGTTCTTCATGAGCGAGAGGTCGGTGACCTTGTAGTTCGGGCCCCTCAGCACGTTGCGCGGGGAGTTGCCGAACGTGTACTGGGCGGGCAGCGCGAAGGCGGAGGCGTCGTAGCAGTTGATCAGCTGCCGCCGCGCGGCCGGGGTGGCTCCCGCCGAGTTCGGCTGGCAATTCAGCTCCGGGACGGCACCCACGAGATCCGGACGCTGTTGGTTCGTGATGCCGATGTTCGCCCGGTCGGCCCCGAACGTGACGTTGGCGGGCATGCCGCTCTGGAGCGTCGTCACCCCCCCGATCTGCCAGCCCGCCACGAGGTACTTGAGCAGGACGTTCGACGAGTTCTTGAAGAACGGCGGCTCGTAGATGTAGCTCGCCACGAAGCGGTGCGGCACGTCCCAGTTCGAGGGACCGTAATCGGCCCAGATGTCGTAGTTGTTCATCGTCTGGCCGCCGCCGTTGGAGTGAGTGGACATGTCGCGCGTGCGTGACCAGGTGTAGTGCAGGTCGGCCTGGATGCCATGGCTCATCCGCTTGCGGAGGATGAGGCTGACGGCGTCGTAGTCCGCCCGGAGGTCATTCTGGATGATGCGGCGGCTCCGGAACTTCTGGCTGGGCCGCCGGGGGTCCACCGGGCCGGGGCCCGGCTGCGGCGTGTTGTTGAAGAAGCTGCGGTCCAGGTGGATCGTGTCCGAGCCGAGGTACTGCAGGTCGATCGCCATTCCCGCCCCGATCTCACGCTGCACGTCGAAGCTCCACTGGGTCTTGCGGGCGTTCGGCAGCTCGCGCGTCGGCGAGATCATGTCGGGCCGGCCGATGGGCCCCGCCACGCCGGTCGGGTTCGCGAACGACAGCGTCGGGTTGGCGGGGTCCGAGGTGTAGGTCGTGACCGCGGCCAGCGGAGGATTGTTGGTCAGGAACGTGAACGAGTTCATCTGGTTCGGGTTGTAGTAGATCCCGAAGCCCGCGCGCAGGACGGTCTTGTCGCCGACGCGATAGGTCGCCCCCAGCCGCGGCGCGAAGTCCTTGTAGTTCCCCTTCGTGAACTCGAAGCCCTTGGACGGGAGAGTGGACGGGATGATGGTCTCGAAGTCCTCCGCGAGCATCGTGGCCAGCCCTTCGTACGTCTGCACAGGCGTCGTCAGCTCGTAACGCAGACCGAGGTTCAGGGTGAGGTTGCGGGTCG
>QHVJ01000003.1 GCA_003222275.1 Acidobacteriota bacterium
CGCGCCCCCTACGTTTTTAGCGGCTGTGATATGGTGAGCGCGCGATGAAGTCGCGCTGGAACGACGCCGAGGCCGCGAAGCTCGAGGGCCTCGACCTTCTCGTGTACGCCTCGCGGCTCGTCGGCGCCGAGACCTCGCTGGTCGTCTGGGGCGGCGGCAACACCTCCATCAAGACCGTCGAGCGCGATCACCGCGGCCGCGAGATCGGCGTGCTGCGTGTGAAGGGCAGCGGCTCCGACCTCAAGTCCGTCCAGCGCAAGGATTTCCCCGGCGTGCGGATGGACGACATCCGCGCGCTGCTCGAGCGCCAGGACATGGGCGACCAGGAAATGGTCGGCTACCTCGCACACGCGCTGCAAGATCCCGGCGGCGTTCGGCCCTCCATCGAGACGCTGCTGCACGGCTTCGTCGACGCGCACGCCGTCGTCCACACCCACGCCGACGCCATCGTCTCGCTGACGAACAACGACCGGCCCCGCGAGGTGCTGGCGGGCGTGTACGGCAAGGACGTCATCGCGCTCGACTACCGCCGGCCGGGCTTCAGGATCTCGCGCGAGGTGGCGGATGCCATCGCCGAGCATCCCGAGGCGCGCGCGCTCGTGCTCGAGCGCCACGGAACGATCACCTGGGGCGCCCGGATGCGCGAGGCCTACGAGGCCACCATGGAGCTGATCACGCGCGCCGAGGAGGCGATAGCCGCGAAGAAGAAGGGACGCCGTGTCTTCGGCGGTCCGCGCGTGCCGGTCCTCGAGCCCGCTCAGCGCCGCGCGGCCGCGCTGGCGCTGGCGCCGAGACTCCGGGGCCGGCTCGGACGCGAGCGCCGCGTGATCGTGACCTTCGACGACGCCGACAAGGTCACCGAGTTCACCTCGTCGGCGGAGGCTTCGGCGCTCTCGCAGGTCGGCCCCGCCACGCCCGACCACACGATCTACACCAAGCGCCTGCCGTGCTTCGTGCCTCTCGACCGCGCGCCGGAGAGCGCCGACGCGCTGTGGTCGGCCGTCGACGGCGCCATCGCGACGTTCGTGCGCGACTACACGGGGTATTTCGAGGCGCACCGCGCGCCGGGCGCCGAGCTGACCGATCCGCTGCCGCGCGTCGTGCTGGTCCCGGGCGTCGGGATGTTCACGGCCGGGCGCGACCGGCGCACGGCCGGCATCGTGGACGACATCGTCCACCACACGATCGACGTCATCGGCAACGCCTCGGCGTTCGGCCGCTACGTGTCGCTCACCGCCAAGGACGCCTACGACGTCGAGTACTGGCCGCTCGAGCTCTACAAGCTCACGCTGGCGCCTCCGGAGAAGGAGCAGGCGCGGCGCATCGTGCTGGTGACCGGCGGCGGCTCGGGCATCGGCCGAGCGGTAGCGAAGCGGCTGGCTGCCGAGGGCGCCCACGTCGTCGTCGGCGACCTCGACGAGGCCGGCGCCAGGAAGACGGCGGAGGAGGTCACCGCGGCCGCGGGCGGCGGCCGGGCCATCGGCCTGCGGATGGACGTGACGAGCGAGGCCTCGGTGCGCGCCGCCTTCGAGACGACCGTGCTGGCCTACGGCGGCCTCGACATCCTCGTCTCCAACGCCGGCGTCGCGCACTCGGCGCCCGTGGACCGGATGGCGCTCGCCGACTGGGAGCGCTCGTTCGCCGTCAACTCGACGGGCCACTTCCTCGTCGCGCGCGAGGCGATGCGCGTTCTGATCTCCCAGGGCCTGGGCGGCGCGCTCGTCTTCGTCGCCACCAAGAACGTGATGTCGCCGGGCAAGGACTTCGCCGCGTATTCGGCGGCGAAGGCGGCCGAGGCCCAGCTCGCGAAGGTGCTGGCGCTCGAGGGCGCGCCGCACGGCATCCGCTCGAACATCGTGAACCCGGACGCCGTCTTCCAGGACAGCAAGCTCTGGTCCGACGACGTGCGCCGCGAGCGCGCCGCCGCCCAGGGCATCGCGGTCGAGCAGCTCGAGGACTTCTACCGCAAGCGCAACCTGCTCGGCGCCCGCATCCTGCCGGAGGACGTCGCCGAGGCCGTGCTGTTCCTCGCCTCCGACCGCGCGTCCAAGACGACGGGCTGCACGCTCACCGTGGACGGCGGCGTCAAGGACGCCTTCCCGCGGTAGCCGACGGTGGGCGCATCAAATACGCGAATTCCCAGCCGTCGGTAGTCGCCCGGCGCCGTGCACTTGTAGCCGCGCCCCTCGGCATTGTCGAACGGCTCGCATCGCCAGCGCTGTTGCTCGCCGCCAAGCATGAGACGGAGAATCTGCCGCGTCTGCGCCGGGTGGCGCGAGACCGCCCCGCGTAGGTCGGCCGCCCGCGCCGTGACGGCGCGCACGAGCGCCTCGACGTCGAGCGGCTGAGCGATGTCTAGCGTCGTCAGCTCGGCGGTGAGTGTGTCGCGTCGCGTAGCCTCGTCACGGAGCCGAGCGCGGAGCGGTTCGGCCGCCCCGTCACCGTCCGCGATCGCGTCCACCAGCCGCGTCATGCGGCCGGCAATGGCCGCCAGCTCGCGCTCGAGCAGCGCCCGCCGCTCGCGCGCGGTGGCCTGACTTACGGCAGCGGATGGTCGTCGAGATATTTCTTGTGCGCGCGGCCCTCCGGTGTAGCCAGGAAACGCTCGAGGCTGTCTCTGAACCGTGCGGGCTCAGTTTCGCGCAGCTCCGGGCGCCCGGCCGTTGCCGCCGCGGCGGCAGCGAGGACGTAGATCGCCGCATCCTGCTCTGAGGCCGTGGCCGCCAGCCCCCGCGTGAAATCCGCGGGCCTCGACGGTCGGTCGCGCGGGTCGGCGTTGCTCATCGCGAACACCCGGAACCAAACCTTTTCGGCGATGCGGCCCCAGCGGTTCTCGTCCGGAGGTGGTGACCAAGCGGCCCAGAGCTTGAGGTACGACTCGAGATCGAGCACGGCGCAGGCACGGCCAGCGTCAACCGTCCCGTCACTACTTTGTCCTGCACCGTGCCCGCGAGCCTCCCAACCGAAAGCCTTTACGTACTCAAGCTCGTCAACGTCGAACCGCTCCCGACATCGAAGTGAATATGATCAGGGATCCCGCGTGTCTCTTCGCACGCCGTCGAATGCCAGTCACATAGCGGACTAGCGATCCGGACGAATTCACCGCCGGAACCAACCAGGAGGATGCAGAGGCACGCAGCCGCAGCGGGTTTTTCCCCGTACATGATGTGGTAGAGCCTCACTAGAGTCCCCGGAGTTTTTCCGTCGCGTCGTTAATGAGATGCTGGCGCTCGCGTTCAGCCCGTGCCTTCTCGTCCTGCTTTCGGCGCAGCCCTTCAACGTACTCGCGGTATTTCGCGTTAGCGTCATCAATCCATCGCTGGATGTAGTGCAGCCATTCCGCGAAACGCGCCTGTTCACTCGTGAAGTAAAGAGCGTTCAGCTCGATGTCCACGAATTTGGGGTGTGCAATGGTCGTAAACTCCTTCGGAAAGTCCTGGAAGAAATGCACCCATTCCGGCGACGGCGATTCATTCAGCGGAACCGCTACGCGGATCGCGGTTCCTCTCGTGTCCACGGCTCTCGCTGGCCCAATTCGTCGAATCTCGTTCATCCGCCGCTCCTCCTCAGTCCGGCAGTTCGTTGAGGTTCGTGCGGAATGCCACCCGGAGGGCCGCCACGATCGACAGCGGCCAGTTTTTCAGGCGATGCCCCATCGCCGCCCGCGAGACGTTGTAGTGCTGGGCGAGCTGAATTGTCATCTTCGCGGCCAACTGCTCCTCGGTCATTCCGGTAGCCCGCAGGGCCGCGAACCGGGCCCGCGCGTCTCGGCGCAGCAGCTCGGGCGGCATCAGAAGAGCACTTGCCAGCCATTTCGCATTTCGGTCCAGAACGTTATAGTAGGCGTCGGACTCGTGGAGCTTGACGACGTCGTCGAGGTCCTCGACTTTCTCGAGAATCCCTCGGTGCAGCACGAGGTGGGCATATTCTTCCGCCACCGTGAAGCGATAGAAGGCCGCGGTGCCATCGGCGACGTCCCTATCAATAATGATCGTGAAGCGCCCCTCCTTCGGATGGGCCAGTACCGCCCCGGCGACACCGCAGTTACCCCGCAATCCCGGCGCGATATCGAGCGTTACGTCGGGCTCGGTCTCGACGATCAGGTCGATATCCACCGGGATGGTTACGCCAGCGGGGAACCGGATGCGCAAGATCCCCGCAGCGATGCTCTCGAGCTGCCTGATCGTGTAATCGGGGTAGGCCCCCGGCAAGCGCTAATCCTTGCGTCCCAGCCGATTCACGTACTTTGTCAGCTTTTCGAGCTCGGCCCGGGTTAGGCCGCGATTCTCGATCGTCCGCAGCAGCACCGGGATGCCTTGCGTTCGCGCGGCGAATGTCGCCACGTCAGCGGGCAGCCGGTCGCGCCCCGCGACCGCCAGGTCGAATAGGCGCGCGCGGTCCTCATCGCTCAATTCGAGCAAGTCGGCTAGGCTCTCGAGCGCCGTCTGCTCCTGAGGCGGCGGGATCCGGCCGTGTTCCATGTTGCTCAGATTGGACGGCTGCATGCCGGCTTTCTCCGCAAAGGCGCGAAGGCCGAAACCAGCCACGATGCGCCGGGCTCGGAGGAACGCCCCGAATGTTTCGGGCATCGTCAACACCCCCTTTTCTCGAGGTTGTTATACCACAAATATAACGCCTCCGCTATTCGGGGAGGGGCAGGGCGCGAGCGGCCCGGCCACGGCCGCCGCGTGGCGGCCAGGCGTGGCGCGAAGGGTGGCGTCAGTGATCGGCCGGGATTGATACCGTACCCCCCGGAGGCGCCGGCCGCCGCCCCCGGGGTATTTGGCCTGCTATCATGCGGCCACGGTGCACTCGAACGTGAATTTGAGCGCGTCCACCATCGGTAACACCGGGTTCCCGCGGTGAGCGCCGGCACGCTGCGCTTCGGCGTCCAGCTCTCGCTCAAGCCGCCGCACGAGCAGTTCGACCTCGTCCGACGCATCGAGGCGCTCGGCTTCGACAGCGTGTGGAGTGGCGACCACGTGTCCTTCCACAATCCGATGTACGAGTCGCTCACGCTGCTCGCCGGCTACGTGCCGATCACGAGCCGCCTGCGCCTCGGCACCGCCGTCTACCTGCTCGCGCTGCGGCCGCCCGCGATCGCCGCCAAGATCACCTCGACGCTCGACGTGCTGTCCGGGGGGCGTCTCATCTTCGGCGTCGGCGTCGGCGGCGAGAACCCGAAGGAGTTCGAGCTGTGCGGCGTGCCGCACGCCGAGCGCGGCGCGCGCGTGAGCGAGGCGATCGACGTCGTGCGCACGCTGTGGCGCGACACGCCCGCGACGTTCAAGGGGCGCTTCACGAATTTCGAGGGCGTGTCGATCGACCCGAAGCCCGTGCAGAAGCCCGGGCCACCCATCTGGATCGGCGGTCGCTCCGACGCCGCGCTCGCGCGCGCCGGCCGGCAAGGGGACGGCTGGGTCTCGTACGTGGTCCAGCCCGAGCGCTACGCGCAGAGCCTCGACAAGATCCGCTCGGCGGCGGCCGCCGCCGGGCGCAAGCTGGAGGGCTTCGCCGCCGCACACCTGGCCTTCGTCACCGTCGGCCGCGATTACGAGTCGGCCAAGGCCGTGTGGGCCGAGGCGCTCACGAAGCGCTACGCGCAGAACTTCGAGCCCCTCGCGCGGAAGTACGGGATCATCGGCACCCCCGAGCAGTGCGTGGAGGCGATCGAGCGCTTTCGCGCCGCCGGCTGCAACTACGTCATCCTCAACCCGATCGGCCCCGCCACGCAGGAGCGCGAGCAGGTCGAGCGCCTCGCGGCGGAGGTGGTGCCCCGGTTGGCGCGTGGCTGACCTGACCGGCGGCCAGCTCGTCGCGCGCGTCCTGAAGCAGGCCGGCGTGGGCCACGTGTTCACGCTGTGCGGCGGCCACATCCTGCCGATCTACGACGGCTGCCTCGACGAGGGCATCGCCGTGATCGACACGCGGCACGAGCAGGCGGCCGCGCACTGCGCCGACGCCTACGCGCGCCTCACGCGCGGCATCGGCGTGGCGATGGTGGCGCCGGGTCCCGGCGTGACCGACGCGGTCACCGGCGTGGCCAACGCCTATGCCGCCCGGAGCCCGATGCTCCTGATCGGCGGCGCGGCGCCGCTCGGCCTGCGCGGGCTCGGCGCGCTCCAGGAGATGGAGCAAGTCGCGCTGCTGCGGCCGATCACGAAGGGCTCGTTCACGGTGCCGGAGGCGCGCCAGATCCCCGAAGTCCTGACGACGGCGATCCGCACCGCGCTCTCCGGCCGCCCCGGTCCCGTCTTCGTCGAGATCCCGGTCGACCTGCTGATGACGACGATCGAGGATCGGCTGGCGCCGATCCCGACCGCGTACGTCCACCGCCCGCGCGGCGCCGCGGATCCCGCGGCCCTCGAGACGCTCGGCCGGCTGCTCGCGGGCGCCGAGCGCCCGGTCGTGGTGGCGGGCGGTGGGATCTGGTGGGACGACGCCGCGGCGGCGTTGACGGCGTTCGCCACGCGCGCAGGGCTCCCCGTGTTCATGAACGGCGCGGGCCGCGGGGCCTTGCCGACGAGCCATGCCAACGCGTTCGCCCAGGCCCGCTCCACGGCGCTCGCGCGCGCCGATCTCGTGCTGGTGCTCGGCGCGCCGCTCGACTTCAGGCTCGGCTACGGCCGGCCGCCGACCTTCGCCGAGGACGCGAAGGTCGTGATGGTGGACGTCGACGCCGCCGAGCTGGGGCGCAACCGTCCGCTCGCGCTCGGCCTGGCCGGTGACCTCGGCGCGATCCTGCGCCAGGCCCTGGACGTGATTCCGGCGTCGATGGCCGCGCGCGTGGCGCCGTGGCTCGAGGCCCTGCGCGCCAAGGAGAGCGAGAGCCGAACGAAGATCGCGGCGTTCTGCGCGGCCGACGACGTCCCGATCTCGCATTACCGGCTCGCCGCCGAGATCGCGCGCGTGGTCTCACCCGAGACGATCGTGGTCGGCGACGGCGGCGACGTGGTCGGTTGCGCGTCGAAGGTCGTCTCGCTCCACCGGCCGGGGCAGTGGCTCGATCCCGGCCCGCTCGGCTGTCTCGGCGTCGGTCCCTCCTTCGCGCTCACCGCCAAGCTCCTGCACCCCGAGCGCCCCGTGATCCTGATCGCCGGCGACGGCGCGCTGGGGCTCAACGGCATGGAGCTCGAGACGGCGGTGCGCTTCGGCCTGCCGCTCGTCTGCGTGGTCGGCAACGACGGCGGCTGGGGCCAGATCCGCAACCCGCAGCTCTCGTTCTACGGCGAGGCGCGCGCGGTGGCCACCTCGCTGCCGCTCACGCGCTTCGATCTGCTCGCGGAGGCGCTCGGCGCGCGTGGCGTGCTGGTGCGCGAGCCCCGCGACCTCGGCCCGGCGCTCGACAAGGCGCTGGGCAGCAGCGAGGTCTGGTGTGTCAACGTCGTCCTCGACCCGGCCGCCTACCGGAACACGGGGACGGTGTCGATGGCGATCTGAGCTGAGAGTCACCATCCTCTGTCCGCACCTGCGCATCGCCGGCGGCGTGCGCGCGATCCTCACCTATGCCGACCGGCTCGTCGCCCGCGGCCACGACGTCACGCTGTCCGTCCCCGCGAAGGGCGCCTGGCGCGCCGTCTGGCTCAACGCGCGCGGCGCCGGCCCCGACTGGATGCCCGGCTTCCGGCCGCTCGTCACGTGGGTGATGCGCTGGGACGCCGGCGCGCTGCCCGATGCCGACGTGCTCCTGGCGACGGCGTGGCAGTCGGCGCCGGTGGTGGCGGCGGCGCCCGCGCGCTGCGGCGCGAAGTTCTACCTCGTCCAGCACTACGAGAGCCTCTATCACGGCGAGCCCGAGGTGGTGGACGCGACGTATCGGTTGCCGCTGCGCAAGATCGTGATCTCCACGTGGCTGGCCGACGTCATGCGCGAAACATTCGGCGCCACGAGCGACCTGCTGGTCACGCCCGTCGATCGCGCGCTCTTCCACCGCGTCGAGACGCCGGTGACGACGTCGCGGCCGCGCGTGCTGATGCTGCACCACGAGTACGCGTGGAAGGGCGTCGCGGATGGCCTCGAGGCCGTCCGGCGCGTCCGGGCGCGCGTGCCCGGCCTGCGGCTCGTGGGCTTCGGCGTGAAGCCACCGCGCGAGCGCCTGCCCTACGACGAGTTCCACGCCAACCCGCCGCAAGACTCGCTCGCCGCGCTTTACAGCGGCTGCGACATCTACCTGTGCCCGTCGTGGGACGAGGGCCTTGGCATGCCGCCGATGGAGGCCATGGCGTGCGGGGCCGCGCTCGTGACCTACGACAACGGCGGCAGCCGCGACTACGCGCGCGACGGCGAGACGGCGCTGGTGGCGCGCCGGCGCGACGTGACGGACCTCGCCGCGCGACTCCAGCGGCTGGCGGCGGACGAGGCCCTGCGCGCACGGCTCGCGGCGGCCGGCGCGGCGTTCGTCACGGGCGCGTTCGACTGGGAGCGCGCGGTCACGCGCCTGGAGGGACTGTTCGCGCGGTCAGCGGGGGGATGAGGAGGGTCCGTCCGCCCCCCGAACACTCCGAACGCGCGTGCTAAAATCTCGAAAAATGCCCATCTACGAGTACGAGTGCCACGACTGCCGCCGCCGCGTGAGCCTGCTGGTCCGCAGCCTCTCGTCGGCCGAGCCGCCCGCGTGTCCCCGCTGCGGCTCGACCGCGCTGAGCCGGCTGATGTCGCGCTTCGCCACCGTGAAGTCGGAGGAGGCGCGCCTGGAATCGCTGGCGGAGGGCGGGGGGCTCGGCGAGCTCGACGAGGGCGATCCGACGAGCGTCGCGCGCTTCATGAAGAAGATGGGCAGGGAGTTCGGCGACGAGCTGGGCGACGATTTCGACTCCGCCGTGGACGAGGCGATGACCGAAGCCGGCGATGCCGGCGACGAGACCCCGGCGGATGCTGGTGGCGAATCCCCGGGCACCGCCGGCCCGTCTGAGGACCTGTGAAGATCGAGTGCGCCGACCACCTCGATCCGTCGGAGGCCGCCGCCTGGGACGCCGTGGCCGACGCCGCCCGCCTGCGATCCCCCTTCCTGGGCTGGACCTGGCAGAGTCACTGGGCGGAGGTGTTCGCGGAGGGCCGGCGGCTCGACGTGCGGCACGTGCGCGACGCCGACGGCCGGCTGGTCGCCATCCTGCCGCTCTGCGAGACCGCGCCCGGCGCGCTCGAGCTGCTCGGGGGGGCCGAGGTCTCCGACTATCTCGACCTCATCGCCGTCGCCGGCCACGAGGACGACGCGTGGGCGGCGCTCCTCGCGTCGCGCGCCGCCGACGGCGTGCGCTGGATCCTCCACGCGGTGCCCGCCGCGTCGCCGACCGTGCGCGCGCTGCCCGGGCTGGCGGCGACGGTCGGGCTGGCGGCCGACGTCACGCTGGAGGAGCGCTGTCCGGTCCTGGGATTGCCGTCGTCCTGGGAGACCTACCTCGCCTCGCTCTCCGGAAAGCACCGCCACGAGCTGACCCGCAAGATCCGACGCTTCGAGCGTGAAGCCCCCGACGGGCGCGCCGTCGTCGTCCGCGGCCCCGACGCCGTGGCGGCGCGGCTCGGCGACTTCCTCGCGCTGCACCGCCGCTCGCGCGTGGGCAAGGCCAAGTTCATGGACGAGCGGATGGAGCGCTTCTTCCGCGCGGCGCTCCCGGCCCTCGCCGCGCGCGATGGCATCGCGCTCTGGTTCCTCGAAGCCGCCGGGGGGCCGGTCGCCTCCTTCGTGTGCCTCGAGTGGGACGGCACCGTCGGCCTCTACAACTCCGGCTTCGCCCCCGAGCGCGCCGCGCTCTCGCCCGGGCTCGTGCTGCTCTCGCACGTCATTCGCGACGCGATCGCGCGCGGCCGCGCGCGCTTCGACTTCCTGCGCGGCGAAGAGCGCTACAAGCTCGAGTTCGAGCCCCGGCTGCAGGACGTGCATCGCGTGGTGATCGAGCCGTCGGCATGAGCCTGCGCGTCGCGATGCTCAGCGTGCACACGTGCCCGCTCGCCGCGCTCGGCGGCAAGGAGACGGGCGGCATGAACGTCTACGTGCGTGAGCTGGCGCGCGAGCTGTCGCGCATGGGCGCCGCCGTGGACGTGTTCACCCGCTCCCAGAACCCCGCCATCCCGCGCGTCGTGCGCCTGGCCGAGCGCGCGCGCGTGATCCACCTGCCGGCGGGGCCGCAGGCCCCGATGGCGCGCGAGCGCGTCCACGCGCACCTCGACGAGTTCGTGGATGGCGTCGAGGCGTGGCGTCTCACCGACGGCGTCGAGTACGACCTGGTGCACGGCAACTACTGGCTCTCCGGCGTGGTGGGGCTGGCGCTGCGCGCCCGCTGGGGCGTGCCGCTGGTGCAGATGTTCCACACGCTCGCTGCGCTGAAGAACGGCGCCGGCGTCGCCGCCGAGCGGGAGCCCGCGCTGCGCCTGGTCGAGGAGCGGCGGATCGTCGCCGCCGCCGACCGGCTGGTGGCCGCCAACGCCATCGAGCGCAACGGGCTCGTCACCGCCTGCGGCGCCGACAGCGCGCGGGTGGCCGTGATTCCGTGCGGCGTCGACACCGACCTCTTCACGACGGGCGACCCGGCGGCCGCGCGCGCCGCGCTCGGGCTCGACCCGGGACCGCTCCTCCTCTACGTCGGCCGCATCGCGCCGATCAAGGGGCTCGAGACGCTGCTCGACGCCGTCGGCTGTCTGCGCAGCGCCGGCACGCCCGCGCGCCTCGCCGTGATCGGCGGCGAGACCGACGAGCCGACCGACGGGCACGAGGCCGACGTCCGCCGCCGCGCGGCCGGGCTCGGTCTCGGCGACGCCGTCACCTTCGTCGGCGCGCAGCCGCAGGAGCGACTGCGCGACTGGTACGTCGCCAGCGACGTCACGGTGCTGCCGTCGTACTACGAGTCGTTCGGCATGGTGGCGCTGGAGGCGATGGCGTGCGGCAGTCCCGTCGTCGCCTCGCGCGTGGGCGGGCTTCAGAGCACCGTGCGCGACGGCGCCACCGGCCTCCTCGTGCCCGAGGGCGACCCGTGCGCGCTCGCCGAGACGATCACGCGCGTGCTGGGCGACGGCGCGCTGCGCTGGCGGCTGGGCCGCGAGGGCCAGCGCTGGGCCGCGCAGCACCGCTGGCCGTGCGTCGCCGAGGCGATCTGCCGCGAGTACGCGAGCCTGGCCGAGGGCGCCGCCGACCTGGCGATGGGCCGCTGCGTGTAGGACCGACGCGCATGCTATAGTCCCGCTCCACCGTGGGTAGCCTCCTCGACGTCGTTGACCTCCAGACGCAGTTCGTGACGCGCGGCGGCGTCGTCCGCGCGGTGGACGGCGTGTCGTGGGACGTCGCGGAGGGCGAGACGGTCGCGCTCGTCGGTGAGTCGGGCTGCGGCAAATCGGTCAGCGCGCTCTCGATCATGCGGCTCGTGGCGGCGCCGGCCGGCCGCGTCGTCGGCGGCCGCATCCTCTTCAAGGGGCGCGACCTCTTGCAGTTGGACGAAGAATCGATGCGGCGCGTCCGCGGCAGCGAGATCGCGATGATCTTCCAGGAGCCCATGACCTCGCTCAACCCCGTGCTCACGATCGGGCGCCAGATCACCGAGGGGCTGGAGACGCACCTGGGGATGGCGCCCACGGCGGCCCGCGCGCGCGCGGCGGAGCTGCTCTCCATGGTCGGCATCCCGGACCCGGCGCGGCGGCTGCCGCAGTACCCGCACCAGTTCAGCGGCGGCATGCGGCAGCGCATGATGATCGCCATGGCGCTCGCCTGCGAGCCCGCGCTCGTCCTCGCCGACGAGCCGACGACCGCGCTCGACGTGACCATCCAGGCGCAGATCCTCGAGCTGATGAAGAGCCTCTCGCGCCGGCTCGGCGTCGCCATGCTGATGATCACGCACAATCTCGGCATCGTGGCCCGCTACGCCGACCGCGTCAACGTGATGTACGCGGGCAAGATCATCGAGCGCGGCACCGCGCGCGAGATCTACGCCACCCCCCGGCATCCCTACACGCTGGGGCTGCTGCGCTCGGTCCCGCGGCTGGACGAGCCGCGCCGCGCGCGCCTCGATCCCATCGAGGGCCAGCCGCCGGACCTCACGCGTCTGCCGGGGGGCTGCGCGTTCGCGCCGCGCTGCGCGTTCCGTGTCGAGCGCTGCGCCGTCGAGACGCCGCCGCTGCGGCCGATCGGCGCGCCCGGTCACGTCACCGCCTGCTGGGAGGCGGAACGGCTGACCGCGGTCCGCGAGCCCGTCGGAGGCCGCCGGTGAGTACCCCCAGGGGGGGCACAGGCGAGGCGCTGCTCGAGGTCCGCAACCTCGTCAAGCACTTCGAGATCGGCGGCGGGCTCTTCGGCGGGCGGCGCGGTCTCGTGCGGGCGGTGGACGGCGTGTCGTTCTCGATCCGGCCCGGCGAGACCCTGGGTCTCGTCGGTGAGTCGGGCTGCGGCAAGACGACCACGGGCCGCTGCATCCTGCAGCTCGAGCTGCCGACCTCCGGCGACATCGTCTTCGAGGGCCGCGAGCTCAGCAAGCTCGGGCCCGACGACATGCGCGCGGTGCGCCGGCGGCTGCAGGTCATCTTCCAGGACCCGTACAGCTCCCTGAATCCGCGGATGACCGTCGGCGAGATGATCGCGGAGCCGCTCGCCGTCCACGACATCGTCCACGGCGCCGCCGCGCGGCGCGACCGCGCGCGCCAGCTGCTCCGCCACGTCGGCCTCCTGCCGCAGCACGCGGCGCGCTACCCGCATCAACTGTCGGGCGGCCAGCGCCAGCGGGTGGGCATCGCCCGCGCGCTCGCCATGGAGCCGGCGCTCATCGTCTGCGACGAGCCGGTCTCGGCCCTCGACGTGTCGATCCAGGCGCAGATCATCAACCTGCTCGAGGACCTGCAGGCCGAGTTCGGCCTCACGTACCTCTTCATCGCCCACGACCTCGCGGTGGTCCGCCACATCTCCGACCGGGTGGCGGTGATGTACCTCGGCAAGATCGTCGAGATGGCGGACCGCAAGACGCTGTACGACGACCCCCTGCATCCCTACACGCGGGCGCTCCTGTCCGCGGTGCCGATCCCGGATCCCGAGCTGGAGGCGCGCCGCGAGCACCTCGTGCTACGCGGCGAGGTGCCGAGTCCGCTCGATCCCCCGTCGGGTTGCGTGTTCCACCCGCGGTGTCCGATCGCCGAGGACCGCTGTCGTCGCGTGGTGCCGGAGCTGCGTGAGGTGAAGCCGGGGCACTGGGCCGCCTGCCTGCTCGCTTGAGCTTCGCTTGACAGGGCGGTCGGACCACGGCTAACGTGCGGCAACCTTTTGGACTTTTCCGCCGTTCACACGGCAATCGACTCATATGGGTGGTCGGCCCCGGTCCCGGACCCCCGGCCTCCCAGGAGGTGCCCATGCAAGCCCGCCTGGCCCGCGTCCTCACCGTGGCGATCGTCCTGCTGCTGGTGGCGATGCCCGCCGACGCCCAGGACAAGCCCCGTCACGGTGGCGAGCTCGTCTTCGTCGTGCCGTCCGAGCCGCCGTCCTACGACGCCCACCAGGAAGAGACGTTCGGCGTCATCCACCCGATGGCCCCGCACTACAACACGCTGCTCCGCGTCGATCCGAACGACAGGACGGGCACCAAGCCCGTCGGCGACATCGCCGAGTCGTGGACGGTCAGCAAGGACGGTCTCACGTACACCTTCAAGATCCGCCGCGGGGTGAAGTTCCACGACGGCAGCGAGCTGACGTCCAAGGACGTCAAGGCGAGCTACGACAAGATCCTGAAGCCGCCGGCCGGGGTGAAGTCGCTGCGCAAGGAGGCGTACGAGTCGATCGCGTCCGTCGACGCGCCGGATGCGGGTACGTTCGTCGTGAAGCTCAAGTACCCCGAGCCCTCGATCCTGTTGAATCTCGCGTCGCCGTGGAACTGGATCTACAAGGCCGACCTCCTGGCCAAGGACCCGCACTGGTACGAGAAGAACGTGATGGGCACCGGGCCCTTCACCTTCGTCGAGCACGTGAAGGGCTCGCACTGGGTGGGCAAGAAGAACCCCAACTACTGGGACAAGGGCAAGCCGTATCTCGACGGCTACCGCGCGATCTTCATCAGCAGCTCGGCCGCGCAGGTCGCCGCCGTCCGTGGCGAGCGGGCCATGATCCAGTTCCGCTCGTTCAGCCCGCCCGAGCGCGACCAGCTCGTGCAGGCGCTCGGCAACAAGATCGCGGTGCAGGAGAGCCCGTGGGACTGTCTCAACTTCGTCTCGATGCACCACGACAAGAAGCCCTTCGACGACAAGCGCGTGCGCCGCGCGCTCAGTCTCGCGCTCGATCGCTACGAGGGGTCGGCCGCCCTGTCGAAGATCACGCTCGTCAAGGACGTCGCCGGCATCCAGGTGCCGGGCACGCCGTACGCCACGCCGCCCGCCGAGCTGGAGAAGCTGGCCGGCTACGGCCGCGACATCAACAAGAACCGCGCCGAGGCCAGGCGCCTGCTGAAGGAAGCCGGCGTGGCCGACGGCTTCTCGCTCGTGTTCAAGAACCGCGGCATCCCGCATCCCTATGAGCCGCTCGGCATCTGGCTCATCGCGCAGTGGAAGCAGATCGGCCTCAACGTGCGGCAGGAGATCATCGAGGCCTCCGCGTATCATCCGATGCTCAAGCGGGGCGACTTCGAGGTGGCGATGGACTTCCAGTGCGGCTTCATCGTCGAGCCCGACCTCGACCTGCCACGATTCATCAGCACGTCCGACGCGAACTACGGCCGGCACAAGGACACGGTCATCGACGACCTCATGCACCGTCAGGGACGCGCCACCGATCTCGAGGAGCGCAAGAAGATCCTGCGCCAGCTCGAGAAGCGGCTGCTGGACGAGGAGGCGCACGTCATCTATACGCTGCAGTGGCACCGGATCATCCCGCACCTCGCCAAGGTGAAGGGCTGGACAATCACGCCCAGCCACTATCTGAACAACCAGCTCGACGCCGTCTGGCTCTCCGAATAGATGTGGAAGTACCTCGTGAAACGGTTCCTCTTGATGTTCCCGACGCTGCTCGGCGTCGCGCTGCTGACGTTCGTGCTCATCCGCGTCATCCCGGGTGACGTCGTCGAGCTGCGCTACGCGGGGGACCGCGGCTCGGTGTCGCAGGACGTGCTGGAGAAGGAGCGCGCCCGCTTCGGCCTCGACCAGCCGCTCTGGCGGCAGTTCGCCACGTGGGTGCTCGGGGTCGCGCGCCTGGACTTCGGCGAGTCGATGTGGACCGGCGCGCCGATCTGGCAGGAGATCCGGCTGCGCTTCGCGCTGTCGCTCCAGGTGGCGATCATGGCCACGCTGGTGGCGGTGGTGCTGGCCATCCCGCTCGGCGTGCTGGCCGCGCTCAAGCAGGACAGCTGGATCGACTACGCGGTGCGGATCTTCTCGATCGCCGGCCTGGCCACGCCGTCGTTCTGGCTCGGCATCGTGTTCATCCTGCTGCTGCTCGTGGTGTTCCACTGGCTGCCGCCGATGATCTACACGCCCTTCTGGGTGAGCCCGTGGGAGAACCTCAAGCAGCTCATCTGGCCCGCCCTCGCCGTCGGCTATCGCTACTCCGCGGTGGCCACGCGGATGACGCGCTCGGCGATGCTCGAGGTGCTGCGCGAGGACTACATCCGCACCGCGCGTGCCAAGGGGCTGGTGCAGCGCCTCATCCTCGCGCGGCACGCGCTCAAGAACGCGATGCTGCCCGTGCTCACCGTGGTCGCCCTCGAGTTCGCGTTCCTCATCGGCGGCCTCGTCGTCACCGAGCAGGTGTTCAACCTCAACGGCCTCGGGCTGCTCTTCGTGCAGGCGGTCGCGCACCGTGACTACACGCTCATCCAGGCGCTGGTCATGCTCGTGGCCGG
>QHVJ01000437.1 GCA_003222275.1 Acidobacteriota bacterium
ACCGGGTCGACGCCCTCGTCAATTGCGCGGGGCCGTTCCACCGCGTGGACCTCTTCTCCGAGACACCCGAGGGCTGGCGGGAGATGTTCGCGAACAACCTCGATTGCCTCTTCTACCTGTCGCGCCTGGTCGCGCCGGGCATGATCGAGCGGAAATGGGGACGGATCATCGCCTTCTCCATGTCGAATGCGGACCGCCTGGTCGCCCAGCCCCAGCTCACCGCCCACTACCTGGCGAAGGTGGCCGTGCTCGGCCTCGTCCGCACGCTCTCCAAGAGCCTCGCGCGGCACCAAATCACCGTCAACGCCATCTCGCCGGGATTCATCGATTCCGGCTCGATGGGCGAGGAGGAGCTGAAGGCAATGTCCCGCAACATCCCCGCGGGCTACGTCGGCTCGACGGCCGACGCCTCGGGCCTGGCCCTCTATCTGCTCTCCGATGAGGCCGCCTACGTCACCGGCGCCAACATCCCGGTGAGCGGCGGCTGGGGATGGTAGGCTCAGGCATGACATTTCCCTTCACGTCACGGCGGGCGTTCCTGGGCACGGCGGCGGGCACCGCCGCCGCATCTTTGGTGGCGCGGGAAGCGCCGGCCTCACCGCGGCCGCGCCGGCTGAAGGTGGGCCTGGCCTCCTACTCGCTGCGCAAGTTCAGCCTCGACCAGGCGATCGAGATGTGCCGGGCGATGGACGTCCGCTACATCACGCTGAAGGACGTCCACCTGCCGATGACGGCGACGTCAGCAGAGATCAAGGCCGCCGTGGCGAAGCTCGACGCCGCCGGCATCACGCTGATGGGTGGGGGCGTCATCTACATGAAGAACGACGAGGCTGCAGTCCGGAAAGCCTTCGAGTACGCGAAGACCGCCGGGTTTCCCCTCATCGTCGGCGCGCCCGACCCCGACGCCGTCCCGCTCGTGGAGCGCATGGTCCGCGAGTACAACATCCCGCTCGCGATCCACAACCATGGCCCCGAGGACAAGTCCTATCCGGCGCCTCAGGACGCGCTGAAGCTCATCAAGGACCGCGACCGCCGGCTCGGGCTGTGCATGGACGTCGGCCACACCGTGCGCGCGGGCGGCGACCCGGTGCGGACCGTGGCCGAGCTCGGCGACCGGCTCATGGACCTTCACGTCAAGGACTTGCGCTCCGCCGACAACGACATCCAGGTGGAGGTGGGCAAGGGCATCGTCGACTACCCCGGCCTGATTCGGGCGCTGCACCAGCGGAACTTCGCCGGGCACGTTGCGCTGGAGTACGAGATCAACGAGGACCACCCCGAAGCCGGTATACGGGAATCGCTGGCCTACCTGCGCGGCGTCGTGGACGCCGTCGAAGCGGCCTGAGCGTGCGCCTCGCTTTCGCCGCGTTCCTTCTGTCCGCCACCGTCGCCGCGGCGGCGGACGTGCCCCGGCCCGAGCATCCGCGCCCGGACCGCATGCGGGCCGAGTGGCAGACGCTGAACGGCCCGTGGGAGTTCGATTTCGACGAGGCCGATCGCGGCCTCGCCGAGGGCTGGTTCCGCGGCGCACGCAGCTTCTCGCGGTCGATCCTGGTCCCGTACTGCCCGGAGAGCCGGCTGAGCGGCATCGGCGACACGTCCCCCCACGAGGTCGTCTGGTACCGGCGCCGCCTCACCGTTCCCGACGCGTGGAAGGCGCGCCGGCTCTGGCTCCACTTCGGCGCCGTGGACTACGAGGCGCGCGTGTGGGTGAACGGCGACGAGGTCGGGCGGCACCGCGGCGGCATGACGCCGTTCGCGTTCGACGTCACCGACCAGGTGAAGCCCGGCGAGAACGTCGTGGTGGTCCGGGCCTGGGACGGCTGGAACGACCGCACGCTGCCGCGAGGAAAGCAGTACTGGAAGCCGCGGTCGGAGTCGATCTTCTACACGAGGACGACCGGCATCTGGCAGACAGTGTGGATGGAGGCCGTGGATCCGGTGCACGTCGCCACGCTGCGGATCACCCCGGACGTGGACCGCTCGCAGGTCGTCATCGACGCCCGCCTGAGCCGCCCCGCGCCCGACCTGTGGCTGCGGGCCACGGTGGCGCTCGACGGGGCCACGGTGGCGCAGTCGGAGACGAGGGTCGCCGACCGCGACGCGAACGTCACGCTGCGCCTGCCCGGCCAGCGGCTCTGGAGCCCCGAGCACCCGACCCTGTACGACCTGACGCTGGAAGCGGTCGCCGGCGGCAAGGTGCTCGACACGCTGCAGAGCTATTTCGGCCAGCGGAAGGTCTCGACCCACGCGGGCAAGGTCTACCTCAACGATGCGCCCTACTACCTGAGGCTCGTCCTCGACCAGGGCTACTGGCCGGAGAGCGTCCTGACCCCGCCGACCGACGAGGCGATCCAGCGCGACATCCAGCTCGCCAAGTCGTTCGGCCTCAACGGCGCCCGCAAGCACCAGAAGGTCGAGGACCCGCGCTGGCTGTATTGGTGCGACAAGATGGGCTTCCTCGTCTGGGGCGAGATGGCGAACGCCTACGAGTACGGCGGCCTCTACGTGTCCCGCATGCTGGAGGAGTGGCCACAGGCGATCGCCCGCGACTACAACCATCCCTCCATCATCACGTGGGTGCCGATCAACGAGAGCTGGGGCGTGCCGGGCGTGCTGACGGACCGCGCGCAGCAGGCCCATCTCAAGTCGCTGTACGAGCTCACCCGCTCGCTCGACTCGACGCGGCTGGTGGTGGACAACGACGGCTGGGAGCACACCGACGCGACCGACCTCATGACCCTGCACGACTACGCGCGCACGGGGGCGGAGATGGCAGCGAAGTACCAGGGGCTGGGGGAAACGGGCCACCCCATCCCGCGCAACGGGAGGGAGGCCCTCGTCTACGGCGCGGCGTACAACGGCACGCCGTTCCTCATGACCGAGTTCGGGGGGATCGCCTTCCGGCTCGGTGCGCCCGGGGCCGCGAACGAGTGGGGCTACTCGGGCATCGAGCCCACCGCCGAGGCGTTCCTCACCCGGCTCGAGGGACTGGTCAAGGCGATCGAGGCCAACCCCGCCTTCGCCGGCTACTGTTACACGCAGCTCACGGACGTCGAGCAGGAGATCAACGGCCTCACGACCTTCGACCGAAAGCCGAAGGTGGATCCCGCTCGAATCAAAGCTGTAATTGCGCCTGGACGATAGGGGTCGAGGACGGCATTTTCTGGCTCCAAGTGAAGACCAGGTGACCTCAGAGGGCCGGATGAGGGAGGCGGGCGAGTCGGGACCGAGGTGTCCGTAGGGCGTTCAGTGGCTCTGCGGTTGGGACATGGCTAGTAGGACAATGCACACATGAAGAGTCAGCGTGTCTGGATCGCCTCTGCCCTCTTGTGTGCAGCGATTGGAGTGGCGGGAATCGGTTTCATGCTTTCCAGCATCGGCAAGGGACATCAGCTCCTCCACGCGGCGATGGACGGTGATCCGGCGCAAATCTTGCGTGAGCTGCAGCGCCATCCGGATGATCCTGTGCTGTGGAGTTACCTCGGCGGGGCGTACGCAGGCACGAGACGATACGACGACGCCCAACGGCGTATCGTCGTGCTCTGGCCCTCGACCCGACCAAGGCCGAGGTGTGGTGGATGCTCGGCATCACCCAAGTCTGTCGACAGGACGCGGCGGGCGTCGGCGAGGTACAAGCCAAGCTTGACGCGCTCGATCACGAGAGTGGGCGCGAGTATCGGAGTCTTGCGCCGAAGGGTTGCTGTGCGTTTGGTGGTTGCCCAGCCAGCGACCTTGTCGCGCCGGATAACAACGAGTATTTGGACTCTTCCGGTCAAGTGAATCGCTAGGCAGCTCATTGCGCCGATAGCGAGTGCCGGTCGGTTCGCCGCGCACTACTCGCTAATGTCTACGAATCCACGGTTGCCTCCATCGACGGCAGTGACGCACTCGTTCCAGGACGAGTTGGCTGTCGGCGGCCGTAGAAGAGCTCGGCCTCGTAATTGTTGTGGGCCCGACAACGAAGCTCCATCGTCTCTACGTGGGCCTCGCCACCCACCCCATACGGTTCCAGGTGGTGGAACTCGGCAAAGGACCGCTCGTTACAACGGCGACCCCCCTTGCTGACGAAGGCGCAACGCCCGCCATCGCGGATCCAGACCGCGCGCCTGACCTTCGCCGCGACGTACCTGGAGCCGGGGGCCGCCCCGCGGCTGGCTCGCGGCCGGTCGGTCGCGGCGAACTTCTTTTGGGGCCAGTTCCTGGAGCAGCACGGTTAGCGCCCGATCGATGATCTGCGCCGTGTCACCTGTCGGAACCGCGTGTCGCAGCATGTCTTGCGCCAGCCGTAGCTTCGCGCACGTCTCGGCGCTCGCTGTAAAACGGATCTCATAACGGTCCGCCGCCAGCGGGGCAACGACTGGACGCCGCGACGCGGGCGCCGGAAGCGCGGGAGGGGCCGGCGCCGTCAGGGTTGCACCCGCCAACGTCATGCCTGCCGAAGGCGTACTCACAGCCGGAATGGGTTGTGCGGGCACCGGTCTGGGTGTGGGGAGCTTCCGGACCGAGGAGGCGACATCCGGCTGGGGGAAACGCTGGGCCAGCAACTCCTCGACCTCGCGCCTGCTCCTGCCGGATGCGGCGGCAAGAAGCTCCAAGTGGTTGTCGCCGGTCAGACACGAGGCCAGGACGCGGATCGTCGTGATGTTCAGGGATCCCTTGGCGAGCCGGTCGAGGATGACGGGGAACCTCCTCGCCGCGCGTGCCGCCTCAATGCGATTGTAGGCCTCGGCTTCGGACAGGCGCAGAACTTCCATGCAGTACGTGAACAGCGACGAGAACCCCGCGCCGAGGTAGAGCCGGCGAGCGTCGAGCTCCGCCAGGTGGCCGATGAGATGGCCGGTCGCCTCGCGCTCACGGCCGGCAAGGGACTTCACCTCGGCCACGAGGTCGGCGTCCGAGAGGTGGGATGGGATTGTGATCTTCATGGGTCCTTCATATCATATCAACCTACGTTAGGAGGTCCGGTTCAAGATGACGCGACACTGGCCGTCGTGCCTCTCTGTAGAATGTGTGATGCCTGGAGGTGCCCCATTGGTCTCCGCCATCGGCGGCAATGGCGTACTCGTTCCAGAACGAGTTGAGTCGGACGCCGCCTAGCGGATCTCGGCGCCGCCGCGCCGGTTGTCTTGCACGAAGCGTCGCCGTGCCGGCATCTCCACCTTAGGCAGCGTCTCCGCCGTCATCACCGCGTCCTTGGGGACGATGCCGTTCAGGAAGAGCAGGTAGGCAACCAGGCTGTACACCTCGTCGGGAGCAAGCGAGCCGGGCACGGCCTGCGGCATCGCGCGAGAGATGTAATCGTATAGGGTCGTCGCGTACGGCCAGTAGTTCCCGACGGTGCGCTTCCCGAGCAGCGCCGCATCCTTCCCGAACGGGAAGCCCTGAGCCGGCTCGCGCCCGACGAGGGCATCGTACTGCCCGCCCTTGCCGGCCGGCCCATGGCAGACCACGCATTGGGCCGCGTAGATCGCGGCGCCCTCCGCGACGGTGCCGCGGCCTGCGGGCAGGCCGCGCCCGTCAGGCATGACGTCGATGTCCCACGCGCCGATCTCCGCCTGGGTGGCCTCGCGCCCGAATCCGAAACGCTCCGGCCAAGGCTCCGACGCGGCCCCCCCGACATCATTCGGGAGCCCGCGGTCGCCCGGCGCGGATGCGGACGGCGGCGCGGATGCCTCGTTGGCGTCGCGCCTGCCTTCGCCGGAGCACGAGAGCGCCGACGTGGCGAGCACGGCTACGGCAAGCCGGAGGGCGAACCGGCGCATCGACTCGTCGAGCGCCCCGTCGAGCCTGCTCACGGGGACGAAAGACCGAAAACGACATGGCCGTCCCGCTGCACGCGCCAGGAGCGGATGTTGTTCAGATGATAGTTCGTCCCTGCGCCGCGGGCCGCGACGAGCTGCTCCAGCGTAGGCTGGACGTAGCCGGTTTCGTCGGTGGCGCGGCTCATGAGGACGGTCTCACCGCCTTTCCAGTTCCAGAGGAAGCGAAAGCGCGTGTGGCACTTGGGCAACACCGGGTCGTCGA
>QHVJ01000004.1 GCA_003222275.1 Acidobacteriota bacterium
GAGCGCCGCCGGCTCGGCCGGCTCGACCTGCTTCCGCAGCCGGGCGAGCGAGCGCCGTCGCAGCGCCTGGAGCACCGAGGCATCGCACCACTCGCGCCCGATGCCGCCGGGACGGAATTCGCCCTCCAGCACCCGTCCCATCTCCGCGAGCCGGCGCAAGGCTTCCTCGATCCTTTCTTCCACGATGCCGTAGCGGCGGCCGACGTCGGCGGAGGTGAACGGTCCGTGCGTGCGCGCGTAGCGGGCCACGACGTCGCCGAGCGCGGCGGGCACGGGCT
>QHVJ01000005.1 GCA_003222275.1 Acidobacteriota bacterium
CGCCGTCCAGGCGCTGGCCAGCGCGGCCGGTCTGGCGTCCTCACCTTTGGGGGGTGCGATGCGCGCGGCCACTTCGTCCTGGGTGAGGTCGCCGAGGCGGACGAGGAGGTCGTGGAGGGCATCCGGGCCGTGGGCTCGCCGCCGCTCGTCCAGGCATTGCCGCTCCTGCTCCACCTCGGCGAGCACGGCGGGATCGAGCAGCTCGCGCAGCTCGGCCTCCCCCAGCAGCTCCCGCAGCTGCGCCTGGTCAACGGCGAGCGCCTGCGCGCGCCGCTCCGCCAGGGGAGCGTCGCCGTCGTAGATGTAGTTGGCGACGTAGCCGAAGAGCAGCGACGACGAGAAGGGCGAGGGAGCGGAAGCGTCGACGGTGACGACGCGCAGCTCGCGGCGGCGGATCCGCCGCAGCAGCTCCAGCAGCGACGGCAGGTCGAAGACGTCCTGCAGGCACTCACGGTACGCCTCGAGGATGATCGGGAAGGAGCCGTAGCGCGACGCGACGGCGAGGAGATCCGCCGCCCGCTTGCGCTGCATCCACAGGGGCGACCGCAGGCCGGGACGGCGCCGGGGCAGGAGGAGCGCCCGCGCCGCCGCCTCGCGGAAGCGCGCGGCGAACAGCGCGCTCTGGCCCAGCTCGCCCACGACGAGACCCTCGACGTCCTCGGGCTCGGGGATCAGGTCCGCGGCGTCCGGCGGACGCTCGCGATCGGGGATGCGCACGACGATCCCGTCGTCGCTCCAGAGCGTCTCCACCTCCGTCTCTCCGGCCGCGCGCATGCGCGCCTGCAGCGCCAGCGACCACGGCGCGTGCACGCGCCCGCCCCAGGGAGAGAGCAGGCACAGCCGCCAGTCGCCCATCTCGTCCCGCGTGCGCTCCAGAACGAGGGTGCGGTCGTCGGGGAGGACACCCGTCGCCTCGCGCTGCTCCTCCAGGTAGGCGAGGAGGTTCCGCGCCGCCACCGGAGTGAGCGCGTGCTGCTCCACCAGCCGCGCGACCGATCGTTCGCGCGGCCCGGAGGCCAGCTCGCGCGTGAGCGCGCCCACCGCCCGCCCCAGCTCCACCGGCCGCGGCGCGCGGTCGCCGTGCCAGAAGGGCATCTTGCCGGGCTCGCCGGGGGCGGGAGCCACGAGCACGCGGTCGCGGGTGATCTCCACGATCCGCCAGCTCGAGGCGCCGAGGACGAAGACCTCGCCCACCCGGCTCTCGAAGACCATCTCCTCGTCGAGCTCCCCCACCCGCCGGCCGCCGGCGCGGCCGTCCGGCGCGCCTTCGCCCCCGTCCGCCAGGAACACGCCGTAGAGCCCGCGGTCGGGGATCGTGCCCGCGTTGGCGATGGCAAGGCGGGCGGCGCCCTCCCGCGCCCTCACCATGCCGCGGAGCCGGTCCCACACCAGGCGCGGCCGCAGCTCCGCGAACTCGTCCGAGGGGTAGCGGCCCGAGAGCATGTCGAGCACGCCCTCGAACTGGGCGCGGGGGAGCTTGGCGTACGGCGCCGCGCGCCGGGCGAGGGCGAAGAGCGAGTCGACGCTGCGGGGACCGTCGACGCAGACGGCCACCAGCTGCTGCGCGAGCACGTCGAGGGGATTGGCCGGCACGCGCGTCGCCTCGACCGCGCCCTCCTGCATCGCGCGCGTGATGGCGGCGGTCGACAGGAGGTCGCCGCGGTACTTGGGGAAGATCACCCCCCGCGACACCGCGCCGGCCTGGTGGCCCGCGCGGCCGATGCGCTGCATCCCCGCCGCCACCGAGGGCGGCGTCTCGATCTGCACGACGAGGTCGATGGCGCCCATGTCGATTCCCAGCTCGAGCGAGGAGGTGGCGACGATCGCGGGCAGGCGCCCCGCCTTGAGCGCATCCTCGATGGCGATGCGCTGCTCGCGCGCCACCGAGCCGTGGTGGGCGCGGACCAGCTCCTCTCCCGCCAGGTCGTTCAGCGCCGCGGCCAGGCGCTCGGCCAGCCGACGGCTGTTGACGAAGATGAGCGTCGAGCGGTGGGCGCGAACGAGCTCCAGCAGCCGGGGATGGATCGCGGGCCAGATGGAGCGGCGAGCGACGGCGCCCGCGGGGCCTTCGACGACCTCGTCGGCGCCGCCGCCCTCGGCGGCCGCGGGCACCGTCTCCCCCAGGCGCGACATGTCCTCCACCGGGACCTCGACCTTCAGGTCGAAGGCCTTGCCCTCGGCGGCATCGACGATCGACACCGGGCGCGGACGCCAGGCCCGCGCGCCTTCGCCGCCGCCGAGATAGCGGGCGACCTCGTCGAGCGGACGCTGGGTCGCGGACAGCCCCACCCTCTGCGGCGGCTGCCGAGCGATCTCGGCCAGGCGCTCGAGAGAGAGGGCGAGGTGCGCGCCCCGCTTGGTCCCGACGAGGGCGTGGATCTCGTCCACGATCACCAGCTCGACCGAGGACAGCATCGCCCGCGCCCGCGAGGTCAGGACGAGGAAGAGCGACTCCGGCGTCGTGATGAGGATGTCGGGCGGGCGGCGCGCCATGCGGGCGCGCTCGGCGGCGGGCGTATCGCCGGTGCGCAGCCCGATCTCGGGCCGGTGGAACGCGACACCGCGGAGCTCAGCGGTCCGGGCGATGCCGACGACCGGCGCCCGCAGGTTTCGCTCGACGTCGAAGGCGAGCGCCCGCAGCGGCGAGATGTAGACGACGCGGCACCTTTCCGCCGCGGGCGGAGCGGGGGTGAACATGAGGCGGTCGATCGCGGCCAGGAACGCGGCCAGCGTCTTGCCCGATCCGGTAGGGGCCAGCACGAGGGTCGACCGGCCGGCGGCGATCTCGGGCCAGGCGAGGCGCTGCGCGCGCGTGGGGCCGGGGAACGTGCCGGCGAACCACTCCTCGACGGCCGGATGGAAGCCCACGCCCCCAGGATGTCACGGCTTGCCGGGACGCGGGACGGCCCGAGTGCCCTCAGGCGGCCGCGAGCTGCGACGTGCACTGCGGGCAGCGCTTGGCCTTGACGGGGATCATGCTCGCGCAGAACGGGCACTCCTTGGGACCCGCTCCCGGCTTCAGGATCCACCGGTTCACCTGCTGCACGAGCAGGAAGATCGCGAAGGCCACGATCACGAAGGTGATCACCGTGTTCAGGAACAGGCCGTAGCGGATCACGGGGGCCCCGGCGGCGGTGGCCGCCGCGAGGGTGGGATAGCCGCCTCGGGACAGGTCGATGAACAGCTCGCGGAAATCGACGCGGCCGAACAACAGGCCGAGCGGAGGCATGAGGACGTCCTCGACGAACGAGCTGACCACCTTGCCGAAAGCGGCGCCTAGGATCACGGCCACGGCGAGGTCCAGCACGTTGCCCTTGAAGGCGAACTCCCTGAACTGTTTCAGCATTGATGTCCTCCGATGAAAGCAGACTCCGATTTTACCGCGCGGCCCTTGCCTTGCCGGGCCGCTCGTGATTTCCTCAAAGGACACCATGACGCGCCGCCCCGCCGCCCTCTGCCTGGCCCTCCTGCTGTGCGCGGCCGCCGCCCTTCCCGCCGTTTCCGCCGACGTCCCGACTCCCGAGTCCGTCCTCGGCTTCAGCGTCGGCGAGGACCGCAAGCTCGCGGACTGGACGCAGATCGTCGGCTACTTCCAGAAGCTGGCCGCCGCCTCGCCCCGGGTGAAGGTCGAGGACGTCGGGCCCACGACCGAGGGCAACCCGTTCCTCGTGGTCACCATC
The DNA here is from genome assembly GCA_003222275.1 of Acidobacteriota bacterium. Taxonomy (GTDB): domain Bacteria; phylum Acidobacteriota; class Vicinamibacteria; order Fen-336; family Fen-336; genus AA32. The sequence continues at coordinate 3,681 of QHVJ01000005.1, forward strand.
ACCTCCGAGGCGAACATGGCCCGCCTGGAGGAGATCCGCCGCGCCAACCTGCGCCTGGCCGATCCCCGCACGCTGAGCGAGGACGAGGCGCGCGGCCTCATCGACACGGGCAAGGCGATCGTGGCCCTGAACCACGGCATCCATTCGACCGAGGTCGGCGCTTCGCAGACCTCGATGCAGACGGCCTACGCGCTGGCCACGGGACAGGACGCCGACACCCTCGACATCCTGGACAAGACCGTCATCCTGATGCTCCCGTCCCACAACCCGGACGGCACGCAGAAGGTCGTCGAGTGGTACCGCAGGTCTCTGGGCACGCCGTGGGAGGGAGGACAGATCCCGTTCCTCTACCACAAGTACACGGGCCACGATAACAACCGCGACTGGTACATGTTCACGCAGGTCGAGACCCAGCTCACGGTGAAGCACCTCTACGACCGCTGGCGGCCGCAGGTCGTGCACGACCTCCACCAGATGGGAGCCCGCGCGGCCCGCATCTTCGCGCCTCCCTACGTGGACCCGTGGGAGCCCAACGTGGACCCCGCGCTCATCGAGGCCGTCAACGGGATCGGATCGCACATCGGGGCCTGCCTCACGTCCGAGGCCAAGAAGGGCGTCGTGATCCACGCGCTCTACGACGCGTGGACGCCGGCCCGGGCCTATCCCCACACGCACGGCGGCGTGCGCATCCTCACCGAGTGCGCCTCCGCGAAGATGGCCACGCCGATCGAGGTGGGCTTCAAGGACCTCGAGCCGGGGATCGGCTACGACGCCAGGCAAGCGTCCTGGAACTTCCCCGCCCCCTGGCCGGGAGGGACGTGGCGGCTCCGGGACATCGTGGACTACCAGCTTTCGGCCACCCGCGCGGTCCTCGAGCACGCCGCCCGCAACCGCGCCTACTGGCTGAGGACCTTCTACGAGGTGAACCGGCGCGCCGCCGCGCGCAGCGAGCCGTACGCCTTCATCGTGCCCGCGGGGCAGAAGGATCCGCTCGCCACGGCAAAGCTCCTGTGGGTGATGCGGACCGGCGGGGTCGAGGTGCACCGCGTGCGGGCGGAGTTCAAGGCCGGCGACCGGACCTATCCGCCGGACTCCCACGTCATCCTGATGGCGCAGCCCTTCAGCGCCTTCGCCAAGGCGCTGCTCGAGCGGCAGCGCTACCCGGACCTGCGGCAGTGGCCGGGCGGTCCGCCCCAGCGGCCATACGACGTCACCGCCCATACGCTGCCGCTTCTCATGGGCGTGGACGTGGTGAGGGCGGACGCGCCCTTCGTCGCCGCCCTCGAGAGGCTCGATGCGGTCCCGATCGCGCGGGGCAGCATCGAGGGGGGACGCGGGCGCTTCTTCGCCCTCGGCCACAAGAACGCGGAGCTGGTGGCGCTGGGGCGCCTGCTGCGGGCGGGAGTGCCCGTGCGCTGGGCGACGGCGGCCTTCCTCGACCGCGGCCTCAACTTCCGCCCCGGCACGCTGCTCGTGCCCGAGAACGCCCGTGCCCGCCTCGAGCCCATGACCCGCGAGCTGGGCTTCGTGGCCACTCCCGTCAACGCCGCCCCTCCCAGCCTGCTCCTCCGCAAGCCGCGGGTCGGCGTCTACCAGTCCTACGTACCGTCGATGGACGAAGGCTGGACGCGCTTCGTGTTCGACAAGCAGGTCGGCGTCGACTACGAGACGCTCCACGACAAGGACGTCCGGACGGGGGGCCTGCGCGAGCACTTCGACGCGATCGTGCTCCCCGACCAGTCGCGCCGCGCGATGGTGGGCGGCAATCCTCCCGGCTCGATGCCGCCGGAGTACGTCGGCGGCCTCGGCAAGGAGGGCGTGCAGGGCCTCAAGTCCTTCGTGGAAGAGGGAGGGACGCTCGTGGCCCTCGACTCCGCCTCGGAGATGCCGATCGCCGAGTTCGCGCTTCCGGTGACCAACGTGCTCGCGGGCTTCAGCCGCGAGGCGCGCGGGGACGAGGACGAGGGAGACCAGGGCGCGAAGGAGTTCTACTGCCCGGGCGCCATCCTCGCGGCCCAGGTCGAAGGCATGAGCACGAGCCCCCTCGCCCACGGCCTCGAGGCGACGACGCCGATCTGGTTCGAGGGCAGCCCCGCGTTCGACACGAAGGCGGGCACGGTCGTGGCCCGCTACCCCCCGGAGAACCCGCTGCTGTCGGGGTGGCTGCTGGGTGACAAGTACCTCCGCGGCAAGGGCGCGCTCGTCGAGATGCCGCTCGGGACGGGACGGGTGGTGCTCTTCGGCTTCCGCCCGCAGTACCGTGCGCAGTCGTGGGCCACCTACGTTCCGCTGCTGAACGCGCTCTATACCTCGGCGGTGACGCCGCTCGCCCGGTGAGGCGCGTCCTCGCCGACGTCAAGCGGGTGCGCCGCCGCGCCGTCCTCCTCGCCGCGTGGCTCGTCGCCGGCCCGCTGCACGGGGCGGCCACCGTCCCCCGCCCCGACGACGTGCTCGGCTTCCGCCCCGGCGCCGACCGCAAGCTCGCCGATTACGAGACCATCGTGAAGTACTTCCGCGCCCTCGACGCCGCCTCCGACCGGGTGATCGTCAAGGACATCGGCCCCACCGCCGAAGGCCGGACGATGATCGCCGCGTTCATCAGCTCCGAGGCCAACCTCAAGAAGCTCGACCATTACCAGGACATCGCGCGCCGGCTGGCCCTGGCCCGCGGGCTCGACGACACGCGGGCGCGGGCCCTCGCCGCCGAGGGCAGGGCCATCGTGTGGATAGACTCCGGGCTCCATGCCACCGAGGTGGCCCCCGCCCAGCACGCGCCCGAGCTGGCGTGGCGCGTGGCCACCGATGAGAGCGGGGAGATGCGGCGGATCCGCGACGAGGTGATCCTCGTCCAGGTCCCGGTGATGAACCCCGACGGCCTCGACAAGGTGGTGGCCTGGTACAACCGCAACCTCGGCACGCCGTACGAGGTCGCGCCGATGGTGGAGCTGTACCACCGCTACGTCGGCCACGACAACAACCGCGACTGGTTCATGTTCAACATGCCGGAGTCGCGCAACGTGGCGAAGCTGCTCTACGAGGAGTGGTTCCCCCAGATCGTCTACAACCACCACCAGTCGGCGCCGTTCCCCGCGCGGATCTTCGTGCCCCCCTTCGACGACCCCATGAACCCCAACATCCCGGCCCCGGTGATGCGGGGCGTGGCCACCGTCGGCGACGCCATCACCTCGCGGCTGGAGAGCGAAGGCAAGGCGGGGGCCATCAGCCGCATCGGCTTCGACACCTGGTGGAACGGGGGGATGCGCACCGCCCCCTACTTCCACAACATGGTCGGCATCCTCACCGAGACCGCGCTGTGGCGCTACGCGACGCCGCACGAGTACGACGCGGCGAAGCTGCCGAAGCGGTTCCGGAACGGCCTGCCCACCGACAGCCCCACCACCTTCTACCCGAGCCCCTGGCGGGGCGGCTGGTGGCGATTGCGCGACGCGGTCGACTACATCCTGAGCGCGTCGCTGGCCACCCTCGACGTCGCCGCCCGCAAGCGCAGCGACTGGCTGTACGGTGCGTACCTCATGGGCCGCGACGCGATCGCCGCGGGGACGAAGGGTGATCCCTACGCGTACGTGATCCCGGCCGGGGAGGCGCAGTTCGATCCCACCGCGGCCGCCAAGCTCGTCGACGTCCTGCGCACGGGTGCGGTCGAGGTGCAACGGGCGCGGGCGGAGTTCAAGGCCGGCGAGCGGACCTTCCCCGCCGGCTCGTTCGTGGTCCTGATGGCGCAGCCGTTCCGCGCCTACGCGAAGGACCTGCTGGAGACGCAGCACTACCCCGACCGCCGCGAAGGCGCGAACGGGCCGCCGCTGCGGCCCTACGACATCACCGGCTGGACGCTGCCCGCACAGATGGGGGTGGAGGGCTCGTGGGTGGCGAGGCCGTTCGACGCGGCCCTGGAGAGGGTGACGGCGCCCGCCAACGCCCCCGCCGCCGTGAGCGGCGCCGGGGGTCTCTTCCTCGTCTCTCCGCGCGCCAACGACGCGTTCCTGCTCGCGAACCGGACGTGGAAGGCGGGGGGCGAAGTGCGGCGCGCGACCTCGGCGGTCAGCGCGGGCGGGCGCGAGTTTCCCTCGGGGACCTTCATCCTGAAGGGCCTGGACCGCGGGGCGGCGGAAGCCGTCGCCCGGGAGAGGGGCCTTCCCGTGACCGCCGTCGACTCGATGCCGTCGGGCGCGGTGGAGCTGAAGGCTCCGCGCATCGGGCTCTACAAGTCCTGGGTCCCCAACATCGACGAGGGCTGGACACGGTGGGTGCTGGAGCAGTTCGAGTTCCCCTACCGCACGCTCGCCGATGCCGACGTGCGCAAGGGTTCGCTCCGCGACCGCCTGGACGTCGTCGTCCTTCCCGATGCGGCCGCCAAGACGATCCTCGACGGCAACGCGCCGGGCAGCGTACCCCCCGAGTTCACGGGGGGCATCGGCCTCGCCGGGTCGGCGGCGCTGGAGGAGTTCGTCCGCGAGGGCGGCACGCTCGTGGCCCTGGATTCCGCCGCCGACCTCCCGATCGACCTCTTCGGCCTGGGCGTACGCGACGTCCTCCGGGGCGTGCCCAACCAGGAGTACTACGCGCCCGGCGGGCTGCTGCGCGTGGCCTACGACCCCAGCCACCCGCTCGCCTGGGGCATGCCGAAGGAGGGCGTGGTGTTCGTCGAGAACGGGCCCGCCTTCGAGGAAGAGGCTTTTCGCAGCGAGGAGGGAGAGGAGCAACCTCCCGCGGCCCCGACGGGCCGGCCGCAGCCGCACGTGGTCGCCCGCTTCCCCGACAAAGAGGTGCTCTACTCCGGGTGGCTGCTCGGCGAGCCGAAGATCGCCAAGAAGGCGGCCCTGGTGGAAGTGCCCGTCGGCAAGGGCCGCGTGGTGCTCTTCGCCTTCCGGCCCCAGTTCCGCGGCCAGCCCCACGCGACCTTCAAGGTGCTGTTCAACGCGCTGCTGCTCCCCCCTTCGTGATTGAAGGCCCGTCAATGCCCTCTCTCTGATCCTGAGGTCCGGCTATCCCCTCTCCCTCGTTGAGGGAGAGGGGCAGGGTGAGGGTCTAGCCTTTTCCTTCGCCGCCGGCAAACAAATACAGCGCCTCCACGCCCCCCGAGAGCGTCCCCAGCAGGCGGCCGAGCAAGCCGCCGCTGTCGGCGTGGGTCAGGTCGACCGCCTCCATGAGCCCTTCGGCGAAGGCGTCGGCATCGACCGTTGACCGGCCCGCACGCCCGGCACGCTGGGCCGCGAGCACGCCCGCGGCATTGAGGAACGCGACCGCGACCGCCAGCTCCTCCAGGACCGGCCGGCGTCCGGTGCCGAGCGTTTGCAGCGCCGCCCGCAGGTAGTTCCAGGCCAGGCCGTGGATCTCGGGGTCGTTCGCGTCGAAGCGGACCCGGCCAGCGGCGGCGAGATCGAGCGCGGGAAGGCCCGGACCGGCGCCGTGAGCGTGGGCGAGCAGCCGAGCCAGCCGCCAGCGCAGGTCGAGGCGCAGGCCCGACGGGCGGGGGTCTTCGAGCTGCTCCCGCGCCGCGACCACGGCAAACAGGAACCCCCGCGAGAGCAGGCGCCCGAGGGCGGAGGCGGGCCGCGCGGGGAGCGGCTGCTCGCTCTTCGCGGCGTAGCGGCCGGTGAGCTCGAGGTACTCGGCGAAGCGCGGCGGCGGCAGGCGCATCACGCGGTGGCGCGAGATGTCTTCGACGTAGCGGGCCATGCGCAGGACGTTCGCCTGCAGGTCCGGGCGCCCCCGCGGCCCCGGCCGGTCGAGCATCTCCCTCAGCACCTGCCGCAGCGTGGCGAGGGCGTCGGCGGCGAGCCGGCGGCCCTTGACCAGCTCGACCTCGAGCTCGCGCTCGGGAAACGCGTGAGTCCACGCCTTCCGCAGCGTCGCGATCTCGCGCGGCTGCGCGTCGAGCCGCGCGCCCGTGTTGCGGACGACGGTCGGGCAGCAGAAGCTCGCGGTCAGCACCGCGGCGCCTTCCGCGGGATGGAAGCGGAACGGGAACAACCGGCACGTCAGCGGCTTGCGCTCGGCGCCCAGCTCCTCGTGGATCCGGCACCGGTTCTCGGGCGAGAGGAATCCGCAGGCGCCGTCCGCGCGTTTGCGGATGCGCGCGTAACCCCCCGGCAGCGGGTCGAAGGGATCCGTCTCCGCCCCCTCGGGCGAGTCCTCGCGCTCGCGGTAGTACCGCTCGGCCCTGGCCTGCCGGTACGTCTTCACCTCGCCGGCGGTGAGCGCGATGTCCCAGCCGCGGCGGCAGCAGCGGCCGCACTGCTGGCAGGTGAAGCGCTGCTCGGGATCGAGGTGTAGCGGAGGCACGACGCGCCAGTGTAGCGCGGGGCTTCGCGGTTTGACCGTCCCGCGCGCTCTCCGCTAGACTGATCTTTCCCCGCCGTGCTGGGAGGTCGTCCAACGGTAGGACACATGGCTCTGGACCATGGAATCGGGGTTCGAATCCCTGCCTCCCAGCCAAATCGAATCAATCTCCATTCGGGGCCCCGGAAAGATTCTTTCGTTCTCATCTTCGGAATGAGCCGGTCATGGTGATGACCAAACCGGGGAAGTACTTCCGGATCAGTCGCTTGAGAAGGTAACCACCGTCGGCACGGTTCCTGCCCCAGCGTGCCAGCGTATGACGCTCGCCGATGGCGCGTTGACCAGGGGAATCTGCGTCGGGCTCGTGCTCCTCGGCCTCTGCCGCCCCGCCGTCTCCGGAGAGTTTTCGGAGGACTGGAGGATCGACACACAGGTCGGTCATCTCTGGCCCGTGGGGCGCATACGCCGCACCTTCGGTGCTGGCTTTCTCGCCGGATGGACGGTTGGCCGTCGCGTGTTTGCCGACGTGATCGTCGAAGGCGGCGTGCGCCTGGGAAGCATGAGCTACGGCGGCGCCCGCACGGTCACGGGGACGACGTGCCTGCCCGGTGCGCGGGGTCTCCCCGTGTGCACGACGGGGCCGACGACACAGCGCGGCGGATCCACGGACGTCCTTCTCGGTGCCACCGTCCCTCTGAAGACCGACAGACACGGCCGCGCTCTCGAGATCGGGACTGGCGTCGTCTTCGAGAGCTACTCCGTCTCGCCGGGCGGTGAGAGCCTGGGTTCTCGCCACGGAGCGGGCGTCTTCGGGAAGCTGGCCGCCGAACTGTTCCCGGTCCGTACCCTCGGCGGAATCAGCCTTCTCCTCACGGGCCGGCGCATCTCCACCAGGGGCGGCCGCCTCGGAACCTCGCTTCCCACGCGGACCAGCGACACCTGGTTGGATGCCAGCCTCCTGCTCCAGGCGGGCCGGGGTAGGCGAGGCGGGCCATGAGGGTTCCCCTCCGAGGCGGCCTGCTCCTCGCAGTGACGCTGTCCCGCGGGGTCGCCATTGCGGGCGACGCGGCATCGTCGGTGAGCGTCGATGCGCTCCTCAGGGACCCTGAGCAGCTCGCCGGTTGGCTCAGGGACCACAGCCGCGACGTCATGGCCGCGGCGGCGCGTCTCGGTCAGGCCCGGGCCGACCTGGCCCGGAGCCGCCTGCTCCCGAACCCCTCCCTGGACTCGAACCTCAGCGACGTCACGGTCGGCGAGACGAACCCTCCCGGCCTGACCTTCGGCGACACCGCCATCCTCGGGATCACCGTCTCGCAGACCGTCGAGATCGGCAAACGCGGCCCCCGCATCCGCGCGGCCCGTCTTCGCCTCGATGCCGGCGCGGAGTCGTACCGCAGCGCCTGGAGCGATGCGATCGGCCGGGCCCGGCTCGCGCTCGGCCGGGTCGTGCAGCTCCGAAGTCGCCAGGCGGCCTTGGAGGAGAACCTGGCTGACGCCCGGCGTGTCCTCGACCTGCAGCGCTCGCGCCTCGATCAGGGGGACATCTCCGGCACCGACTACGACCGTCTGTTCGTCGATACTCGGGTCCTCGGAGCCGAAGTCGCCCAGAACGGCGCGGAGTACCGCGGCGCCGTCGCCGCTTGCGCGGCCGCCCTGTTCGCCGCCTGTGACGCGGAAGGCGCCGACCTCAGCGCTCTCGATTCTGCGACCGAGCTGGCGAGCATCGACCCCGCCTGGGAGGCGGCGCTGGCCCTTCGCCCCGACCTCCGGGAGATGGAGTTCGAGGAACGAGCGGCACGGCAGGATGCCGTGCTGGCGGCTCGCGGCGCCATACCGGACCCGAGCCTGAACCTCGGCTACGTACGGGACAAGCTGACGATCTCGGGCGACCAGCCGCGCACGCTCGTCTTCGGGATCTCCGTCCCGCTTCCGATCTTCGCCCGCGGGCAGCACGACGCCGAGCGGGCGCGCTTGCGGGCCGACGAGCTGAAGCAGACCGCCGCGGCGGCCCTGGCCCGGGCGCGGGCCGACGTGGTCGCGCTCCTGGAGGGACGCACGACCCTCGCGCGCACGCTCGCCGACCTCCGGGACCAGGCCCTGCCCCGCTCGAAGAGCGTGTTGGATTCGACACTCGCGGCCGTCAATCAGGGAGAGCTGAGCACCACGGACCTGCTGCTCGCGCGGCGCACCCACACCGAGCTGGTGCTCAAGGTGATGGACCTGCAGTTCGCCGCCTTCTCGGCCGGTAACGACTTGCGCCAGTCTCTGGGGCTCGATGCCGACTTGATCCGAGGGAACGAGGGAAAGCCATGGATGCGACCGTGATCGATGGGAAGGACGCGGGAGGACGCTCGAGGGGGCCACGGCGGCGCTGGACCTGGGTGATCGCGCTGGGATCGAGCCTGATCCTCGTGGGGATGGCGGCGCACTTCTCCCCGGCCGGCCCGCCGGCCGCCGCGCCGACCGCGGGCATCATGACGGGAAATGACGTCATCGGCCTGGCCCCCGCGGCGCGACAGTGGCGGTTCGTGAAGCTCGGGATCGCCAGCCAGGCCGCCTCCGGATGGACCGACTCCGTGCCGGGACGGATCGCCATCGACGAGACGATGGCGTCAAAGCCGGGCTCTCCGCTGTCGGGCCATGTGAGCCGGGTCTTCGTGGAGCTGGGCCAGCGCGTCCGCGCCGGCGATCCGCTCTTCTCGGTCCGCAGCTCGGACATCGCCGAGCTCTGGGCCGGGAAGGAGAAGGCCGAGGTGGACCTGGGGGCCGCCCGGACCACCTTGGAGCGCGTCCACGCCACGGTGGCGAGCCGCGCCGTGCCGGCCAAGGAGGAGATCGGCGCGCAGCAGCAGGTCCGGCAGGCGGAGCTCGCGCTCAAGCTCGCCGAAGCGAAGCTGAGCTCCCTGCACGTCGTCTCCCAGGGGGGCAACGAGTTCACGGTCACCTCGCCGCGGACCGGCGTGGTGGTGGAGAAGGGCGTGCTGCTCGGCCAGCAGGTGACGCCGGAGGGATCCGCCGCGCTCATGGTCGTGGCCGATCTGAGCTCGGTGTGGGTCCTGGCGGATCTGTTCGAAGGCCAGGCCGTCGACGTCCGGGTGGGCACCGCCGCGCAGATCACGAGCCCGGCCACCCCCGACGTCACGCTCGATGGCAGGGTCGAGATGGTCTCGTCGATCGTGGATCCCGCCCGGCACACCGTACCGGTCCGGATCCGCCTCGCCAACCGCCAGGGACTCCTCCGACCCAACGTCTACGCCCGCGTGCGCCTGGCGACGGCGCCGCAGAGCTCGGTGGCGGTGGAGATTGCCGCTTCGGCCATCGTCACCGACGGCGCTCGGCAATACCTCTACGTCCAGGACCCGCAGGGGCGCTTCGCGCGGCGCACGATCGTGACGGGGCCCGCTCACGAGGGACGCGTCGTGGTCCTGCAAGGGCTGGCCCGCGGCGAGACGGTGGTGGAGCTCCGACCCAATTGATCGACACGATCCTCCGTTACTCGCTTCGGAACCGCATCGCGCCCTTCGTCCTCGCCGCGACGATCGCCGGGGGGGGCGCCTACGCGTTCAAGAACCTCACGGTGGAGGCCTTCCCCGACCCCACCGACACGCAGGTCCAGGTCATCACGCTCTTCCCCGGCCAGCCGACGGAGGAGGTGGAGCGCCGGGTCTCGATTCCCCTCGAGCGAGACCTCAACGGCACCCCCGGGCTGTTCCGCCTGCGCAGCATCTCGCTCTTCGGCCTGTCCTTCGTGACCCTCACCTTCGATGACGGCGTCGATCCCATCCTGGCCCGCCAGCAGGTCCTCGAGCGCGTCCGCGAGGCCGATCTGCCCGCGGGGGTCCAGCCAGGTCTCGGGCCCCTGGCGACGCCCATCGGAGAGGTCTACCGGTACACCGTGGCGGGCCCGGGTGCGGATCCAATGACGCTGCGCACGGTGCAGGACTGGACCATACGCCCCCGGCTGTTGCAGGTGCCGGGGGTGGCCGACGTCGTCTCCTATGGCGGGCTCATCAAGGAGATCCACGTCGAGCCGGACCCCGCGCGCATGGCCGCGCTCCGGATCGGGCTCTCCGACATATTCGCCGCCCTGAAGAAGGGGAGCGACAACGCCACCGGCGGCTACGTGGAGAAGGGCGCGGAGATGTTCGTGATCCGCAGCCTGGGGGTGTTCGAGCAGATCCCGGACATCGAGCAGGTGCGGGTCGGGGTCCACGAAGGCGTACCCGTGACGGTCAAGGACGTAGCGTCGGTGCGCGTGGGCTACGCCCCCCGCCAGGGGGCGGTGACGCGGGACGCGGAAGAGGATGCGGTCGAAGGCATCGTGCTCATGCGTCGCGGCGAGAATCCGTCCGTCGTGCTGGCCGCTCTCCGGGAGCGCGTGTCCGACCTCAACCGCCGGATCCTGCCCGCGGGCATCGCCGTCAGCCCCTTCTACGACCGCACGGACCTCGTGAACACGACCCTGAAGACGGTCTTCCGGAACCTCGCCGAGGGCGCGACGCTGGTTGTGATCGTGTTGTTCCTGTTCATGCTCTCCCTGCGCGCCTCGCTGATCGTCGCCGCGGTGATCCCTCTCTCGCTGCTGGGGTCCTTCCTGTATCTCCACGCCCGAGGCATGTCCGCGAACCTGCTCTCGATGGGCGCGGTGGACTTCGGGATCATCGTCGACGGCGCCGTGATCCTCGTCGAGCACCTCTTCCGCAGGGTCGAGGGCCGTGGCCACGCCGAGGACGGCCTCGTGACGCGTATCCTCGACGCGGCCCGCGAGGTGGCGGGCCCGACGCTCCTTTCGCTCCTGATCATCATCGCCGCCTACATTCCGATCTTTTCGATGCAGCGGGTGGAAGGCCGGATCTTCGGCCCGATGGCGCACACCGTGGTCAGCGCGCTGCTCGGCGCCCTCCTCATCAGCTTCACGCTGGTGCCGGTGCTGGCCTTTTTCGCGCTGCGACACGTGAAAGGGACGCTTCCCGAATCTCCCGTCCTGGTGGTCGCGCGCCGCGCCTACGAGCCAGCGCTGGCGTTCGCCCTCGCCAATCCCGGGCCCGTGCTCACGCTCGCGGTGGGGTCGCTGGTCGCCGCGCTCGTCCTGTTACCGCGCCTTGGTTCCGAGTTCCTACCCGAGCTGAACGAGGGCGCTCTCTACGTCACGTTCACGCTTCCCGGAAACGTCTCGCTGACCACGGGCCGGCGGCTCGCTCCCCGCATCAAGGAGTGCCTCGCGCGCACACCCGAGGTGACCGAGCTGCTCAGCCAGCTCGGCCGTCCGGAGGACGGCACTGACCCGACCCTTCCCAATAACTTCGAGATCTTCGTGAAGCTCAAGCCCATGGCGGAGTGGCGGCGCGGGATCCACACCCTGGACGACCTGGTGGCGGAGATGGAGAAGAGCCTCGAGGAGGTGCCCGGGATCGAGTACAACTTCTCCCAGCCGATCCGTGACAACGTGAACGAGAACATCTCGGGGCAGTTCGGCCAGATCGCAGTGAAGATCTACGGCGAGGACCTCGATCGGCTCCAGCAGGCCGCCCAGGCGACCCAAGACGCGATCGGCGAAGTCCCGGGCGCCGCGGACCTGGGCATCGTGAAATCCGGTGAAGTGCCGCAGATCGCCGTCCGCCTTGACCGGTCGGCCCTGGCGCGCTACGACCTGGATCTGGCGGATGTGCAAGACTACGTCGAGACCGCCATGGCCGGGCACACGGCCTCGGAGCTATGGGAAGGGGAGAAGCGGTTCGACGTGACGGTTCGGCTTCCCCAGGCCACCCGGGAAGACGTGGGCTCGATCCGCAGCATTTTGCTGCCGCTGAAGGACGGTGCCCTCGTTCCCATGTCCGCGGTGGCCGACGTGAAGATGGGAACCGGCCGAGCGGCCATCACCCGGGAGAACGGACGACGCTACGTCGGCGTCCGCATGAACGTCCGCCACCGGGACATGGGATCGTTCGTGAGAGAGGCTCGTGACCGGGTGGCCGCCGCCGTGCGGCTCCCTCCCGGCTATGAGGTCACGTGGGGGGGCGAATTCGAGAACCAGGAGCGGGCGATGGCCCGCCTGAAGCTCGTGATCCCGCTGGCGCTCCTCATCACCTTCATGCTCCTCTTCTCGCAGTTCAGCTCCGTGTCGGACTGCCTCATGGTCCTGCTCAACGTGCCCTTCGCACTGATCGGAGGTGTGCTGGGTCTGACCGTCGCCGGCATGCCGCTGTCGGTGTCGGCGGCCGTCGGGTTCATCGCGCTCCTGGGTCAGGCGGTGCTGAACGGGGTGCTCCTGATCTCAGCCATCAAGGGCCGGATCGAAGCGGGCCAACCGATCGCCGAAGCGGTGCCCGGAGGCGCGCGGGACCGGCTGCGCGCGGTGCTGATGACCGGCCTGCTCGCGGCGCTCGGGCTCCTTCCCGCGGCGCTGTCCCACGAGATCGGGAGCGAGACACAGCGGCCGATCGCCGTGGTCGTGGTGTGGGGTACGATGTCCGCGGCGGTGTTGACGCTCGTGGTGCTCCCGGTGACTTACTACTGGTCGCGCCGGCTGCGGGAGCGCTTCCGCAGGGGCCGCGTACCGGCGCTCGGCGTCCCCGCGACCTAATGCGGGTTCCGGCCTTGATCGCCCAGGATACGTCGCGCGCCGCGACCGAAGCCGACATGGCGGCGGTGCATGCGCGCTTCGCGCGCGCGGTCATGTCGATATACCTCGCTACCGCCGCGGTGGCGATCGTGCTGTTCGCGAGCACGCTCTTTACGGACCGGTCCCACGAGCGGCAATCGGCTCGGGAAACCCTCTCGCTCGAGACGCAGGTCCGCGCGCACTATCTGGGGCGCCACCTCCAGCTGCTCTCTGAAGAGCTCACGCGGCTCGGCCTCCGCTCGGAGGTCAACCTCCTGGACGAGAACATGGAGCCGGAGCGGAGCCTCCTGCGGTTGTCGCACGAGAAGAGCACCTTCTTCAACGTCGGCGTAGCGATCCTCAGCGCGGAAGGCACGCTCCTGTGGTCGGAGCCCGAGACCTTCCGCGGCGCCGGAGTGGGGGACCGGCTGATCAAGGCCCTCGAAGGCACCCACGCGATCCAGATCGTGCCGGGGCAGGAGGCCGACGGGGCGTCGATCCTCTATGTCGCCTCGCCGATACTGAGGAGCGGACAGTTCACGGGAGCGCTCCTCGGAGCCATCGACCTCGCCTCGGGAGGAACGCTCGAGCGCCACGACCGAACGGGGAGCATCCTGATCGCCCTCGCGACCCGCGAAGGCGCGCTGATCTATCCGCCGGGACCTCAACCGCTCGCGTCCGCTCTGGAGTGGAGGAAGCTGGGAAGCCTCCGCAGCGCCGAGCCGTTCGTCGGCGAGGTGTCTCTCGCCGGGCGGCCGACGGTGATCGCGGCGGCGCCGGTGCAGGGGACCGACTTCTACCTCTTGTCGGTCATCGCCGCGGATTCGCTCTTCGGGCCCGCGCGCTCCCGCTTCGGGACCCGGCTCGCCCTCGGCCTCACCCTCGCGTCGCTTCCCCTCCTGGTCCTCGTCGTCCTGCTCCGCCGGTCGCTCCGGACCTTCCGGCGATCCGAGGAGAACGCGGTGAGGAACGAGCGCCTGCGCGTGCTCGGGGAGGCGGTTGATGTCATCGCCCACGAGATCAAGAACTCGCTCAACGGGCTGCGGGTCAGCTTCGATGTCATCCTCCGCGGCGAAGGCGCGCAGATCGAGGCCCGGCACCGCCAGGCGGTCGACGGCCTCCGGACGGAGATCGAACGCCTGACCGACTTCGCAACGGAGCTGCTGAGCTTCTCCAAAGGAATCGTCCCGCGGTCGGTGTCCCTGGACCTGACGGAGTTCATGGCCAAGGTGAGCGATCTGGCGCGAAGCACAGCCGACAGTCGCGGCGTGCGGTTGGAAGTGTCCCGGTCCGACGGGCCCGTGCGCGTGAGGGCGGACCCGGGCATGATCCACGTCGCGATCGCGAACCTGGTCGGAAACGCGCTGGATTTCACCGGCGACGGGAGCGTCGCCGCGCCGCGCGTCCTGGTCCACGTGGGTGCCCACGGCGCCTACGCCGCGGTTCGCGTGGCGGACAACGGGCCCGGGATTTCGGCGACGGTCCGGTCCCGTATCTTCGAGCCCTTCGTGAGCGGAAAGCCGAGCGGGGTCGGGATCGGGCTGGCCCTGGCCAGGAGGATCGCGCGCGCCCACGGAGGCGACCTCGTCCTCGAGGGGTCGGCCCGGGGCGCGGTCTTCTCCCTGACGCTGCCCCTGGAGGGAGCGTGAGCGCCAGCGTTCTCGTGGTCGACGACGAGGCCGTTTTCCGGGTCTTGGCGGAAGAGGCCTTGATTTCCGAGGGCTTCGAGGTGCGCACCGCGGAAAGCCTCCGCAAGGCGCGCTCGGAAATCGACGCCGCCGCCCCGGACGTCCTCATCCTCGACCGACGCCTCCCCGACGGCGACGGCATCGACTTCCTGAAGAGCCTGCGGGCCGACGGTCCGCCGGCGACGGTGGTCGTGGTGGTGACGGCCTACGGCGACGTCGAGAACGCTGTGGAAGCCCTTCGCGCCGGGGCGTGGGACTACCTGACCAAGCCGGTTCAGCTCACGGATCTCCTCATCAAGCTCAGGAAGGTGCTCGAGACCCGCGGCCTCAAGGACCGCCTCGTGCTGGCGATGACCAACGCCGCCGGACCGCCGACGGTGGCGCTGCGAAGCCCCGCCATGCTGGAGGTCGCGGAAAGGCTCCGGCGCGTCAGCCTGAGCCCGTTCACGCCCGTCTTCATGCGGGGGCCGTCGGGGGTCGGGAAGCAGCGGGCCGCCGAGACCGTCCACGACCTCACCTGGGCGGGGGAGCACGGGGCGCCCTTCGTTGAGGTCAACTGCGCGGCGCTGCCCGACGACCTCGTCGAGAGCGAGCTGTTCGGCCACGAGAAGGGGGCCTTCACGGACGCCCGATCGACGCGCCGGGGCCTGATAGAGATGGCCGCCGGGGGGACGCTCTTTCTCGATGAGATTACCGAGCTGCCGCTACGGTCACAGGCGAAGCTCCTCAAGTTTCTCGACACGATGCGCTTCCGGCGCCTGGGGGGGCAGCGAGAGATCGCGGTGGAGCTGAGGGTCGTCGCGGCCACCAACCAGGACCCGGAAGCGCTCGTCCTGGCCGGTCACTTTCGGGAGGACCTCTATCACCGTCTAACGGTCTTCGTCGTGACCCTTCCCGCCCTGGCCGCGAGGCCCGAAGACATTCCGGACCTGGCCCAGACCTTCGTGTCCTTCTTCGCCAAGCGGATTCGAAAGCGCGCCTTCCATCTCTCCCCGGGTGCCCTCCACGCCCTCCGCTCCTACGACTACCCCGGCAACGTTCGCGAGCTTCGCAACATCGTGGAGCGCGCCGTCATCCTTTCGCGCGGCCCCGAGATCACGGAACGGGACATCGTGTTGTCCGAGGTGAGGGAGCAGCGGCCGCCGAGGGACGCCTTCGTCTGGGTGCCTGCGCGCGCGGAAGGGAGCCCGCCGAGCCTGGACGAGGTCGAACGGGCCTATCTCGTTCGGCTGCTCGAGCACTTCGAAGGACACCGATCGGCCGCCGCACAGGCGATGGGAGTCTCGTACCCCACGTTCCTCAGGCGCCTCCGCGATTTCGGCCTCGACTAGGAAGACGAGAGGTCCCTGCCCGCTGGTCACGACGGCGAGGACGTGGCGGGCGAGGTCCGCGGGCGGACATAGTCGACGCGGCGGGCTTGGTCAGACGAGGCTAGGAAAGCCGCTGTCCGCCTAATCCGGACCGATGAGGACTTGACGCCGCGCCGCGCACTGGGCGGGCGCCGGCGAGAGAGGCTCGATTTCCGGCACTCCTCATTTGCTACTCTATCGTCGGTGAACGACCGCGCTCCCGTCACGCACGATCTTGGCGCCCGCCGCGTCGTGCGCGCTTTGGTCGCCTCGCAGATCCGCGAGGTCGCCAACGCCGGCATGGGCGAGCCCGACATCCTGCCGTTCTGGTTCGGCGAGCCCGACGAGGTGACGCCGGAGTACATTCGCAACGCGGCGGTCGCCTCGATCGCCGCGGGCGAGACCTTCTACACCCCGAACCTCGGCCTCCCCGAGCTGCGCG
>QHVJ01000006.1 GCA_003222275.1 Acidobacteriota bacterium
CCGAGACGAAGGCCGTCGGCTGGGTTCACCGCCGCCTCGTAGAGGTGCTGCCGCCGACGGGCGGCGCCGCACCTTCATCGGCGGCCCCGAAGCCGAAGCCGCCGGCGCCGGCCGCCGTGGCCGCATCGGGGGCCGAGGCGCCGGTCTCGATAGAGCACCGTGACGTGGGCTGCATCGTCGCCGGCCACTATCCGAAGCTGGAGGCCTGCTTCAGCCCCGACGCCAGCGTGGGCCGCGGCCGCGTGCTGTTCCGCGCCGCGGGCTCCGACCCCTGGTACTACGTCGACATGAGCCGCGACGGCTCCTGCTACAGCGCCGTCCTCCCCAAGCCGAAGCCGGAGCTGAAGGGATTCGAGTACTTCGTCGACGTCATCGACAGGGCGTTCGCCGAATCGCACAAGCCCGAGCGCGCGCCCGAGCAGGCGTTCACCCCGCGCGTGGTGAAGAAGCAGGCCGACTGTGATCCGGCGCGCAAGATGGCCCTCTTCCTCCCGCGGCTGGGAAAGCCGATCGTGGTGGGCATCGCGCGCAGCCCGGCCGGCCGCGTCTTGAGCGCGGTGGCCGCCAAGGCGCTGGAGAGCCACGCGCTCCTCACCGGCTTCAGCTCCGACGGGGTGATCGTCTCGAGCACCGGCGCCGCCCCCGGGGCCGCGTCCGGCAGCTCCACGTCGAGCGGCACGTCGGCCACCGCGCAAGCGGGAGGCGGCCTGCCCAAGATCGCGATCGTGGGCGGGGTCGTGGCGGCGGCGGGTGTCCTCGTGGCGGTGGCCGCCGGGGGAGGGGGGGGCGGCTCGGGCAGCGGAGGATCCGGAAGCAGCGGGGCCGGCGGCTCCGGCGGCAGCGCGCCCGCCGGGGGAGCCGGGTCGAGCATCGCGGGGCAGTGGAGCGGCAACTCCGCGAGCGGGAACGGGCTGACGTTCCAGTTCAGCTCCGAAGGCGTGTCGTGCTCGTCGAAGTACGACATCGCCGCCAACTTCACCCAGAGCGGCAGCGCCGTCGGCGGCAACATGACCTATGCCGGGCGCAGCTTCACCTGCTCCGCGGCGGACCCTGAGCTCCAACAGATCCTCAACACCGCCCTGCTCCCGGGCGATTCCGGTGGTTTCCCGCTGAGCGGGACCGCCACCAACCCGAACGTCACCCTGACCATCTCCACGATCACCTTCACCGGCACCTACAGCGGAACCACGATGGATCTCAACGGCAACCTGGGCTCCAACCTGGGGCTCCCGTACACGATGACCCTCAAGCTCGTCCGCCAATGACGCAATCCGGGAGGATGTGAGATGACGACAGACCCTCAGAAGCCGTTCCTGACGTCGCTGATCCTGACGCCGGCCCTGATCACGCTCGCGGTGACGGTCCTTCGCCTCATCGGAGAGCTGCAGCACTGGTCGCCGCGGTTCTTCTCCCGCGAGGCCGGAGGGGCCGGCGCCGTCGTGGGCATCGTCTGGCTCGTACCGATCTTCGCCGTCTACTTCGCGTGGAAGCTGGCCAAGGCGAGCCTCGCTCCGGGCGCGGGACGCGTCATCGCGCACGGCGCGGTCTCCTTCGGCCTGATGGTGCTCACCATCGTGGTCGGGCACCAGACGATCCCGAGCCAGAGAGCCCAGTTCGGGGTGTACCTGGTCGCCAGCGTGATCGCGGCGTGGATCGCATACCGGGGCTGGCCCGCGCTGGGCCGGACGCTCCTCCTCTACGGCCTCGCCGCCCGCATTCCGGTGGCGCTGGTCATGCTGGTGGCGATCTACGCGAACTGGGGCACCCACTACGACGTCCCGCCGCCCAACTTCCCGGAGATGGCGCCGCTGCCGAAGTGGTTCATGATCGGGTTCCTCCCGCAGATGTTCATGTGGATCCCGTTCACGATCTACCTGGGCACCCTCTTTGGAGGGCTCACGCTCCTGGCGGCCGGCCGCCGCCGCGAGCCAGCCGTGGCGGGTGCACCCGGCGTGGCCTGATCCCGGTACGGAGGCGGTTTGAACCGGTGATGCGCCTGGCCGCGCTTCGGCCAAACCTCGACCTCGTGCCGTCGCCGCTCCCCGATCGGCCGGGCCTCCTGGTGCGCGATCCCTTCCGCTACGCCGAGGCGATGATCGTCATCCCTTCGGCGCTCGTGCCCTGCCTCGCTTTCTTCAACGGGCGCTACGTCGAAGGCGAGGTGAGCGAGGCGCTGCAGCGGCTCACCGGTGACGCGCGCGTCGGCGAGGTCTTGGGGCACCTGGCGCGGGTCCTCAGCGAGGGGGGATTCCTCGACGACGAGAACTTCGGCCGCCTGCGCACCGAGCGGCATCGTGCCTTCGCCGAGGGCCCGCGGCGGGATGCCGCCCACGCCGGAGCGGCCTACCCCGCCGAGCAGGCCGCGCTGCGCAAGACGCTGGACGGCTACCTGACGGACGGGACGCCGGCCCGCGCCGCGCCGCCCACGGGCCTGGTCGGCATCGCCGCGCCCCACGTCAGCCCGGAGGGAGGCTGGCGCTGCTACCAGGCGGCCTACGCGATCCTCGGACCTGAGCATCGCGGTCGGACGGTCGTCATCCTCGGCACGTCCCACTACGGCGAGCCGGACCGTTTCGGGCTGACCCGCAAGGCGTTCCTGACCCCGCTGGGCGAGGCCGAGGTGGACGTCCCGCTCGTCGACGAGCTGGTCGCGCGCGGCGGCGAGGCGATGGTGCTCGAAGACTATTGCCACGCCGTGGAGCACTCGATCGAGTTCCAGGTCGTGTTCCTGCAGCACGTGCTGGGACCCGACGTGCGGATCCTGCCTGTCCTGTGCGGACCCTTCGCCGGCGCCACTCGTGACGGGGGACGGCCCGAGGACGACCCGGGGGTCGCGCGCGTCCTCGACGCCCTCGGGGATCTGGCCGCGAAGGAGGGCGACCGGCTGTTGTGGGTCCTCGGTGTCGACATGGCGCACGTGGGCCGGCGCTACGGCGACGACTTCGCGGCCCAGGCTCGGACCGGCTCGCTGGTCGAGGTAGAGGCGCGCGACCGGCGGCGGTGCGAGGCCATCGGCCGCGGCGACGCCGGCGCGTTCTGGGAGCTGCTTCGCGAGAACGGCGACGACCTCCGGTGGTGCGGGGCCTCGCCCTTCTACGCGTTCCTGAAGGCGCTCCCGGGCCTGCGCTGCGAGCTGCTGATCTACGAGCAGTGGAACATCGACGAGCAGAGCGTGGTGAGCTTCGGCGGCCTGGCCTTCTCCCGCTGAGCAGCCCCCAGCGCCTTTTGCTATACTCACGAGCCCCCGTCCCCCCGGGGCCTCCGAAAGGAGCCGACATGACCCGCCGCACCGCTCTCGCCTGTGCCCTGTCGTCGTTCGCCCTCGCTTCCTCCGCGTGGGCGGTCGAGAAGCCCGCCGCCGCGCCGAGCCGTCCGTCCGTCGTAGCCTCCGTGGGAGGGGTGACGATCGACGCGTCCGAGCTGGAGGCCGCGGGCGGCGCGCGCCTGTTCACGATCTACACCCAGGAATACCAGCTCCGGAAGCAGCTCCTCGACGACATCATCACCAAGCGGCTCCTCGAGACGGAAGCCAAGTCGCGGGGCATCAGCCTCGACGAGCTGAACCGCGTCGAGGTAGAGGGGAAGGCGGCGCCGGTCACGGAAGCGGAGGCGAAGGCTTTCTACGATCAGAACAAGGCCCGCTTCGGCCAGGCGGTAGAGGCCGACGCCCTGAAGCAGATCGAGGTCGGCCTGCGCCAGCAGCGGATCAACGCGCGGCGCGCCGATTATGTGGCCTCGCTTCGGAAGGCGGCGACGGTGAAGGTGATGCTGGAGCCCCCGCGCGCGAAGATCGACCCCGTCGGCGGTCCCGCCAAGGGCCCCGAGTCCGCGCCCATCACGATCATCGAGTACGCCGACTACCAGTGCCCTTATTGCACGCGGGCCATCGTCTCGCTCAAGCAGGTCGAGGAGAAGTATGCGGGCAAGGTCCGCATCGTCTTCCGCGACTTCCCCTTGTCGCAGATCCACGCCAACGCCCAGAAGGCCGCGGAGGCGGGCGCGTGCGCGAACGACCAGGGCAAGTTCTGGCCGATGCACGACAAGCTCTTCGCCAACCAGACCAAGCTCGGCGTGGCCGACCTCAAGCAGCATGCGACGGACCTCGGCCTCGATGCGGCGGCGTTCGGGACGTGCCTCGACTCGGGCCAGCACGCGGCCGAGATCAAGAAGAGCGTCGAGGAGGGTCAGCGCTTCGGGCTGTCGGGCACGCCGTCCTTCTTCATCAACGGCCGACTGCTCGTGGGCGCCCAGCCCTACGAGGGCTTCGCCCAGGTGATCGACGACGAGCTGGAGCGCACGGCTTCAGAGCCGGAGCCGGCGGCCGCTCGGAAGAAGTCCGAGCCCTAGTGTCTCGTTACGGAAGTCTTGTTGCATTCGAGCGCCGATGCATCCCGGCTCGCTTCGTTGCTCCTCCCTTGCGTAGCACAAGGCTACGCGGCGGTCGTCGCGCCTCGCGATCCGGGCGCCTCGGCGCTCTCGGTGCTGACAACACTTCCGTAACGAAACACTAAGCGGCGATCCAGAGAGAACGGCAGGTCAGCTCGCGGTGGTCGAGGCCGGCGGCGCGGTCGAGCCGCGCCACGAGGTCGGGTAGCGGGACGCGGAACCGCCACTCGTCGGCCCGGCCGCCGGCGGCCACGAAGGCCGCCGCCCACGCGTCCCACCACGGCGCGCGGCGCCGCGCGATCGGCTCCACGACGAGCACGGCGGCCCCGGCCCCGGCGCCCGCGAGCAGCCGCGGAAGCAGGCGCTCCCGGCCCTCGTCATCCAGCTCGTTGACGGTGTAGGCGGCCACCACGGCCCCGCGGCGCCTGGGCAGTCGCGCCTCCTCCAACCGGCGGCGAGCGGTGACCCCGGACAG
The DNA here is from genome assembly GCA_003222275.1 of Acidobacteriota bacterium. Taxonomy (GTDB): domain Bacteria; phylum Acidobacteriota; class Vicinamibacteria; order Fen-336; family Fen-336; genus AA32. Next base: position 4,862 of record QHVJ01000006.1, read on the forward strand.
GCGGAGGGCCGCGAGCGTGAAGCGTGCTTCCTCCAGCGCCCACGCGCTTCGGTCCACGCCCTCCACGAACGGCGTGCCGCCCGCCGAGACGGCCCACGCCGCGCCGGCCGCACCCGTCCCACAGCCGAGGTCCAGGATCCGGGCCGGGGACGGCCGGTGGGCGCCGAGAGCTTTCACGGCCTCGCGCACGGTGATGAAGTGCAACGGGCCGTAGAAGAGCGCGAACGCCGCCCGCTTGCCGGCGCCATCGAGGGCGGCGCCGGTCCCCAGCCGGCGGCGGCGCTCGACGTAGAGCGACGACAGCGCCTGGAGCGCCCGGCGCACTTCGGGAAACGTGAGGCTCGCGAGGTGGCGCCTCTCGAGGGCCGGCAGCCACGCGTCGAGAGGATCGCTCACCCGGCCGCGCCTCTCAGGCGCCGAGCGTGAAGGGGTTGAAGTCCGTCTGGCGGTCGAAGTAGTCCTCTTGCTCCGCCCGCTTCAGGAAGTTGACCACCTTGTACGTCATCGGCGTCATCACCGCTTCCCACCCGACCTTGACGAGGTAGTTGAAGAAGAGGACCTTGAAGACGACCGGCGTCTCCCATCGACCGAGGAAGGCGAGGGGATAGAAGATGAGGGAGTCGACGCCTTCTCCGGCGACGGTCGATCCGATCGTGCGCATCCACAGGTGGCGTCCCTCGCTCCGCACCTTCATGCGGGCGAGCACGTAGGAGTTGCAGAACTCGCCCGCCCAGTAGGCCACCAGGGAGGCCAGGGCGATGCGGGGCGTCCCGCCGAACACCGCCTCGAAGGCGTCCTGGTCGTGCCATTCGGGCGAGGGCGGAAAGGCGAGCACGGCCCAGCTCATGAACGACGCGAAGATCAGCGCTCCGAAGCCCGACCATACCACTCGGCGTGCGCGGGCGTAGCCGTAGACCTCGGTCAGCACGTCGCCGAAGACGTAGCTGATCGGAAAGAAGAGAACGCCCGCGCCGAAGGTCACCGGCCCGATCCGGCACACCTTGGCGGCGCCGATCAGGTTCGCGCACAGCAGCACGGTCACGAACGCGGCCAGGACGAGGTCGTAGTACCGGTAGGCGCGCCGGGTCAACGGCCGAAGCGCTTCGCCGATCGGGCTCGGGCCAGCGCCGCCACTTCCTGGCGATCGCGCCGGGGCGCGTTGGTGACGAGGCAGTCCACGAGCCGGCGGGCGGCGGCCGTCACCTCCTCGACCGCCCGATCGAAAGCCTCCGCGTTGGCCTTCGAGGGGTGGTGGAAGCCGCTCAGCTTGCGGACGAACTGCACGGATGAGGCGCGGACCTCCTCATCGGACGCCGGCGGCTCGAAGTTGAAGAGCGTACGGATATTTCGGCACATGTTCGGCAGTATACGACGTGGGCCCTCAGAACCTCAGGCGGGCCGTCACGTCGACGCGCCGGGCCGGCAGCCGGTAATACTGCGCGTCGCCCAGCTCGCTCTCCGCGATGGGCGCCCGCTCGTCCGTCAAGTTGTGGCCATCCACGCGCAACTCCAACCTCCCTGCGCGCCAGCCGAGCCCGGCGGACAGCTCGGCGTAGCCGTCGGCGAGCGCCGTATTCCGCTTGTTCAGGAACCGGCTTCCCACGTAGTGGAGATCCGCGCAAGCGACGAGCCCGTGTTCCGGAGCCCAGGCCAGCGATGCGCCGGCCGTGTGGTGAGCCGACATCTCCAGGCGCTTGCCCGCGAGCTGGGTCGGCACCTCGTCGAAAACCTGCAGGGAGTCCCGGAACCGCGCGTCGTGGAGCGCGTAGGCGCCGCGGACCACCAGGTGATCGAGGGGTTGCCACTCGAGCTCCGCCTCGACGCCTTTGAAGCGGTCCTGGCCGGAATTGCGCAGCGCAGGGACGCCGTTCACCGCGGTCGCGATGACGAGGTTGCGGAAGTCCATCCAAAAGCCGCTGGCTTCGAGCAGCAGCCGCCCGTCGGCGAGGCGGCTCCGCACCCCCGCTTCGTAGGTCCGGGCGGTCTCCGGGAGGAGCAGTCCCTCCTCTCCTCCGGCCTCGCCCTCCCCGATTCCGAAGTCGAAGGCCGCCGGTTTGAACGCCGCGCGATAGTCGGCGAACACGCGCAGGGATTCGCGCCCTCGGCTCCACGCGGTCCATTCCACGGCCGCGGTGCCGGAGAGCCGTACGTCCTCGCGTTTCCCCGCGTCCGCCTCACCGGGCGGCTTCGCGGCTTTCTCGCGGGGGTCCTCTCGCTCCTCCATGGTGCGGTTGAGTCGCAGCCCCCCTTCGACGCGGAGAGTGGGCGAGGGCAGGTACTCGACGAAGCCGTAGAGGCCTGAAAACTCGCGGCGGTCTTCGACCTGATCGTCCGCGGGCACCGGGCGCAACAGGCCGCCCGGCGGCGCCAGGCCGGCGAGATCGACCCGGTAATCGAAGTCGCCACCCTTGGCCGAGCCCTCGCCGTGCAGATGGTCGATGCCCGCGACCAGCTTCCAGCGCGGGGACCGTGACCACGCCACGTGAGAGTCGACATAGAGGTCCGTCAGGTCCACCTTCCCGCGGATGCCCCGCGCGTTCGGGCCGGACGTGTCCAGGTCCTGGAGGAAGCCGCGGAAGATGTCCTGGCTGGCATCGCTCACGGAGGCGATCGTGCTCCAGCCGGCCGAGCCGGCCGGACGTTCATACCGGAGCGTTCCGGTGAACCGCCGGTCGTCGAGAAAGGCGCCTTCCGGATTGTGGTTCGCGTCGAGCGGCACGCGCGCGGACAATCCCGGCCCTTCGCGCGGGTGGGGGCTGGCCGGGTCCTGGTTCACCACGCTCACGTCGACGTCGAATGCGAAGCGTCCGCTCCCCAGAGCCCGTGCGTTTCGCCACCGGCCGTGGAAGCGATCGAACCCCGTGCGATCGTCCCGGAAGCCGCGGCGTTCGAAGCCGGCGGTGAGCCGCGAGTCGAAACCGCTCCAGCGCGGCAGGGCAAGCCCCAGCAACCCCTTCCCGCTGCCGTAGCTGCCGATCGTCGCGCTCGCCTCGCGGGTCCGGTCGGCCGGCGGGCGGTGCACGACGTGCAGCACGCCGACGAAAGAGGTGGCGCCATACATGACGGGCGCCGGGCCGCGCAGAATCTCCACGTGGTCGACATCCTCCAGGCTCACGGTGGTCAGCGCCGGGTTGAAGGCGCCGCCCCACGGCACGTCATCGGACACGAGGAGGAACGCATCGAACTCCTTCAGACCCCAGAACTCGGGGACGGAGCTGGCCGGGCCGCCGTCGCCGCCGGGCGCCACGTCGAGCCCCGCTACGGCCGACACCGCGTCGCGCAGATCCGTCGCCGCCCGCCCCCTCAGCTCTGCGCCGGTGATCACCGTTACCATGGCCGGGACGGTGTCGACCTCTTCGTGCAATCCCTTCGCGGTGACCTCGACGTACTCCGCGCGCGTCGGCGGGGCGGTGGGAGACGGGGAAGGAGAAGGGCCCTGGACAGGAGCCGGAGCCACGGGCGTGCCCACCAGAAGGAGCAGCGCACATTCGATGAGGGGCATCCGGGCCAGCCTAGCGGGCGGCCGGGACTACTACCAGGGCTAGTTGACGGATCCGAAGTGGCAGGCGCACGTTGGCATCGGGCCGCCTTCCAGGCGCTAGTCAGAAGGGGCAGTTGCCCGGGCTCGGCTCATCGATCCGCCGCGCGGCGCCCCGCGGGACGAGCGACGTCACATACACGACCGTCTCGATGCTCCCTTCGTTGCGGACGAGGTGAACATCGCCTCCCTCGTCGACGAAGCCCGACCCTGCCGCGACGACTCGGGGCGTGCAGTCGGGATCATCTCCTCGGTAGAGGGTCAGGGCGCCCGTCTTGACGATCACGAGGCTCGGTCCTGGGTGCGAATGCCAGCCAAAAGACCCGCCCGGCACGATCCTGTTCTCCAACACGTGGAGATCAGATTCACCCTTGGTGTTGATCCGGACCTGCCAGTCGCTCGAGAGCGTCTTCGCTTTGATCTCGTCGAATTGCCCCACTGCGAAGAGGGTGCTGGTAACCCCGGACGGGGGCGTCGCCAGCACGGTCCCGCCATATGCGGCCACACCCGCCACGACGACGAGAAGCGCCCGTGAGAATCGAGTCTGCATTTGCTCACTCCCTTCCTGACCAGACGGTGAACTGTCATTCCCATTCCTCACCCGTGTGTCACGGGGGATAGTGGGCGGCGCGTGGAGCCGGCGCCAGCGAGAGCGCCTGAAGTGGGTATGAAGGTTTGCTGAAGCCGCTATCCCTCTGAGCCGCCGAGGGCGTGGCCTTCTGACGGACGGCTCATCCGGACGGTACAATGCGACGTCCCGCCCGGAGCATCCCATGACCTCAGTAGAGGAGCCCATCCCGCCGGTGGTTGAGCTGGACCTGGCGCGCTACGAGTTGCGCCGCGGCGGCCGTGTGGAAAGGCTCGAGAAGCTCCCCATGGAGCTGCTCATACTTCTCGCCGAGCGGCGGGGACAGCTCGTAACTCGAGCCGAGATCCTCGAGCACCTCTGGGGCAAGGACGTTTTCGTCGACGCGGACGCGGCCATCAACACCGCGGTGCGGAAGGTGCGACGGGCGCTCGGAGACGATCCCGATGCGCCGCAGTTTCTCGAAACCGTCGTCGGCAAGGGCTACCGGTTCGTGGGGCCGATCACGGTGATCGCCGGCGCCGAGGCCACGCCCTCGGCCCCCGACGGCGCCGCGACGATCTCGAGGCGGATCGCTTCCCGCAGGTGGGCGCTCGGCGCCGTCGCCCTGGCGATGCTGATCGTGGCCCTCCTGGCCGGGCTCGGCCGCTTCGGCTCCCGCGGCGGCCAGGCCATGGAATCCGTCGCCGTCCTGCCCTTCGAGAACACGGGCGGCGACCCGGAAGCCGAATACTTGAGCGATGGCATCAGCGAGAGCCTCATCAACCGCCTCTCACACCTGCCCCACCTGAAGGTGATCGCCCGGGCCTCCGTCTTCCGCTACAAGGGCAAGCATCCCGACCTCGTGACCGTCGCCAGGGAGCTCGGCGTGCGCGCGGTGGTCAGCGGACGGATCGCTCAGCGCGGGGACGGTTTTTCCGTGTCCGTGGAGCTGATGGACGCCCGGGAGAACAAGCAGCTCTGGGGCGCCACGTACAACCGGCGCTCCTCGGACCTGCTCGTGGCCCACGAAGAGCTCGCCGCGGAGGTCGCCGAAAAGCTTCGGCTCGAGCTGACGCCGAGCGAGCGATCGCTCCTGGCCAAGCGTGACACGGCGGACCCCGAAGCGTACCGGCTCTATCTGCGGGGCCGCTACCTCTCGAACGAGCGCACCGAGGCGGCGTTGCGGAAGGCGATCGAGTACTTCCAGGAGGCGATCACCCGGGATCCCCGTTACGCCCTGGCCTATTCCGGACTGGCGGACGTGCACTGCACCATGGCCACGTCCTACAACAAGCGGGTCGCGCCGCGGGAGGCCTATGCCCGCGCCAGAGCGGCGGCCCTCAGGGCGGTGGAGATCGATGCCGAGCTGTCCGAGGCCCACGCCTCCTTGGGGCAGATTCTCGTGCAATTCGATTGGGACTGGGCGGGGGCGGAAAGGGAGTTCCGCCGGGCCCTGGAGCTGAATCCCTCCAACGGCGTCGCCCTGCACTGGCGCTCCCATAGCTACCTGGCGCAGGGGCGGTTCGACGAGTCCGCCCGCGATTCCCTGCGCGCGCTGGACACGGATCCCGTCTCCGTCATGCTGAACATCCATCTCGGCGAGCACCATCACCTGGCCCGTCAGTACGACCTGGCCATCGAGCAGTACCGAAGGGCGTTGGAGTTGAGCCCCAACCACCCGAACGCACGCCCCTTGCTCGCCCTGGTCTACGAGGCGAAGGGCATGTACCCCCAGGCGATCGCGGAGCTCGAGGCCGCGGCGCCGTTCTGGGCCGGCACCAGTCGGGTCAGGGGTCCGCTCGGCCGCGTCCATGGCCTCGCGGGCCAGCGGGCTGAAGCCCTGAAAGTGCTCCAGGAACTCATCCGTGAACGCGCGGGACCGAACTACATCGCCGCGGACGACATCGCCGCCGTGTACATCGGCCTCGGAGAGACGGATCGCGCCTTCGCATGGTTGCAGCGCGCCTGCGAGGAACGCGCGACGGCGCTGGTGAACCTCAAGGTCGAGCCGGCCTTCGATGGCCTCCGCGGCGACCGGCGATTCGCCGATCTGCTCCGTTGCGTTGGCCTCTCCTGACGCGTTGTACGGAAGCCGCCGCCTGACCTCATTTCGCTCCGAAGGGAAATCAGCGGGTCGGTGCGCGCCGCCCAGAGCGACAGCAAGCCTCCTGCCGCCAGGCCCGCGGCGCCCGCGCTGGCCGGTGAACGACGGAGATTTCGAGAGAGGTGGAGAAGGTCGACGAGCAGGGCTGGCTCCTTCTTGCTAGGACGCGGGTCCCTTTTCGTCATCGCGTCCCGCTCCCACGTCGCTCCGCAGGTAGTCGCGGATCCTTGCCGCGACCCAGGCATGCCCTTCAGGTGTCCAGTGCCGGCCATGGCCTGGGAAGCGCATGGAGTTGCCTAGATCGAGACAACGAACCGCTTGTTGTGCGCAGAACCTGCGCACTCTCGCGTCGTTGCTCTCGAGTCCGATGACGAGTGTCGCTCCGCGAACGGAGACGAAGTCGCGGATTTCCTGGAGCAGGGGCAAGGTCGGGTCGGCGACCTCGATGAGCGGCGGGTGTATCAGGCCAAAATAAACCACGGCCAGGGCTCTCACCAGGTAGGACCGCGAGAACGCCGACCGATACTGCGCGTGGAAATATCGGATCGATTTCGGGACGGGCACCCCTCGCAGAACGGGGCGGCTGTTCTCGATCTCGAAGTACGGCCGATAGTAGCCGTAGAACTGGTTGCTCATGTTGTCCACGTTGTCATGTTGCTGATAGACCAGAAACACGATCTTCGGCCGATAGTCGTCGAAGTGTTCCTCGAGGAGCAGCAGCTCCTGTCCCGTGCCGTATCCGCTCACGCCGAGGTTGATGATCTCCCAGCCGGGCACGAGCGGTCGCAGCCGGTCGGTAAAGCGGTCTTCCACCTCCACGTCGTAGCCCCACACGAAGGAGTCTCCGACGAAAGCGATGCGGGGTCGACCGCCGGGAAGGTGTTCGGAGTCGCGGAAGCCCCGGCTGTTGTGCACGACCCTGATTCGCACGCCGCCTTCGTAGAAGCCGCTCGAGTTCTCACGAGGGAACCACCCCAGGAGAGCGTCGTAGCGATACGTCAAATTCCTCTCGTCATAACGGATCTCGAGAGCCTTGGGGAAGAAGACCCTGGCGACGATCTCGAAGCCCACGGCAAACGCAACGGAGAGCAGCGACACGAGCAGAAGACGCAACAGAAAGCGCTTGGCGGGAGGCACTTCCGACGACGGCTCGTTTCCCCCTCGCGGCCGGGGAGACTGTTCGGCGGGGGCGGCAAGCATCTTAGGCCAGGGGCAACGACGCCAAAACATAACATGCCTATGCCCGATCCGGTCCGGCCGTTCTGTGCGTCAAGATGGCCCGTCGCTGCCGCCAGCTCCTTCTTCTAGATCGAGATGCGGCCGGCTCGTGGGCCGGCTGTTCAGGAGGATCAATTTTTGTTGAGAATAGCTAAACATATTTAATTGAGTAACTTGACGCCCATCCGCGCCTCTCTCTAGAATGCTCTCCAGTTGCCATGGGCAAAGCGCCCGACGAGCCGTCCTCCTCGGGGCGGCCGACCTCGGAGTCGCGAGGAGCGCTGGGGATCCTCGCGTGCCTGGCCGCGTGCGTGCCCTTCCTCTTCAACTTCGTGGCCTGGACGGCGTCGAGCTACGACCGCGTGCAGAAGCTCCGGCGCTACGGCGAGGACATGAGCGTGGCCACCACGAGCTATCTGGAGCGTCGGGAGCCCACCGGGTCGCCCGCCATCAAGCTTTCATCCATCGCCGCCCAACGCTACGGGCTTGGCCTGCAGGCGACGATGCTGAAGGAGGAGCAGCAGCTCGGCCTGCGGCCCTGGCAGTTCTGGCGCACGCTGCCGGTCGATTCGCCTGTCCGTCCCGGACCCATCGTCCACCGCAACAACGACGATGTCGGGCGGGCATGGCTTGCCGAGCTGGGGTTCCGCCTGCTCGGTGGCGTAGCGCCCTTCCTCCTGCTCTGGTTGGCTGCGCTCGCGTGCGTGCCTGTCCTCGGCTGGATGGTCTGGGAGCTGGCGGGGGCGGGGCATGTCGTGGCGGGAGTGGTGTTCGCCATCGCCTGCGCGTGTTCGCCGTTCTTTGTCGAATCGATGGCGCTGCCCTATTCCGCATTCGGTTTCTACCTCGTCGGCCTGCTCGCGATCGCCGCGTTCGCCGTGTTCGCAATCATGCGGATTCCGGACGCTCGCGGGTTCTTGCTGCGCGCCCTGGCCCTCGGTCCCCTGCTGGCCGTGTGCGCGCTTTGCCGCGATGGAATCCTGCTCGCCCTCCCCGGGCTCCTGTTGGCGATGATGCTCGGAGCGCGCCGCATCGTAGCCGTGCCGGCCGCCGCCGTCTCCGGCCCGCGTTGGCGGCGGGGACTGGGGCTCGTCCTGCTCGGCTTCGTGGCCGCCGCGCTCCCGTATGCGCTCGCCCGTTCTCCGACGCACCACGAGATCTGGACGGGCGTCTGGGAGGGGCTGGGCGATTTCGACCGCACCAAGGGCCACGTCTGGTCGGATGCGGTGGCGGTCAAGGTCCTGACGGACGCCGGTCTCGATCCCGGCGTGCCGACCGCGGTCGAGATGTTCGATCGCGAGCTGTCCTCGCCGGAGAAAGAAGCGTTCTTCCGCCGCCTGGTGCTGGAGGACGTGCGGTCCGACCCGTTGTGGTTCCTCACGATCCTGGGTAAGCGTGTGGTGGCCACCGTCACCCAGGACGAGCTGCTCGTGCTCGGGGGGCGCAGCGCCCCATCCGAGCAGGCTCGCCGCGGTCGGGGGGCGCCGATTTCGCCCAACCAGGGCCGAATCCGATTCTTCTACCACCTCGTCCCCAGTGCCGCTTCGGTCGGCTT
>QHVJ01000436.1:0-3975 GCA_003222275.1 Acidobacteriota bacterium
AATAAGCAAATAGTCAACCCTTCGCCTACGGCACGCAGCCGCCCCGCACGGCGCGGACGAAGTTGGTGCTGGTCTTACCGCTGAAGTGCACGCTACCGCCGCCGAAGCCGAAGTGCACGAGCCACGCGTTGAAGGGACTGATATCGAAGGACGTCGCCGACCAGTAGTCGCCCGGGCCGGTGAGGCTACATTCGGCGACGCTGCACGAGGGGAAAAATGGCCCGTTATTAAATCCCGGCCCGTTATTGAAGGCCGGATCCACCGCCAGGATGAATTTCCCATAATCGACGATGCTCTGCAGCTCCTTCACATTCGGGATCCGCCAGTCGTTGTATCCGGCGAGTCCGGTGCCGCCTTCGGCGTTGACCTCCTCCAGCCAGTCCCAGATCGTCGGCGTGGCCGAGTCCCAGGGAAACGCCTGGAACACGTCATGGAGGCCTTCGCTGTCCCGGATCTTCTGCTCCCACATGAGCCCCGTGTTCAGGTCGGTGATGGTGCCGTCCCCGTTGTTCTGGTAGCTCAGCGCCCCTCCGGCCCGCACCAAGCCGTCATCACGGACCGGGGCGTCGGTGATTTTCAAAAGCGGCGGGTACGAAGCCGTCTGCCCTGTCGCGGGAAACGTGCTGCTCCCACAGCTCGACGAAGGCGGCGGTGTCCACCACGCTTCCACGGCAGTTGCCCACAGCCCTAAGCTGGACAGAAGCGCCAGACTGCTCGCGAGAACCAGGATTCGAAAACGGTAGGTATTCATTTCGGGCCCTCTCAGTGGTCGGGCGTGAACTGCAATTGACGATCAAAGCGTTGAATCGCACGACTCTTCGCGACTGCAGGCGCGAAGGCGACTTCTGCAGCGGAGCCTCACCCGCGCACTCAGGTCGAAGAGGCGATGAGGCGCTCGGAGGCGAACGAAAGAAGAGCGCCAAATAGGCGGACAGACCAGGAATCGACGCAGCCGGCGCGCAGCGCGTCGATGAGCCAACCGAGCAGAGGTTGGCCGTAACGGAACCAGAGACGCCGGAGAGACCGTCGATCTGCTCGGTGTCAGGGATGCCGTCACAGGCAAGGAACAGTAGGCCCGCGAGTCCGGTCAACCAGAACACGCGGCGAGTCACCGGTGGCACTGGGTACGAGTCGGTCATCATTCAGCTCCCGACCTACCCCCGAGGGCGATCAACTTCCGCGGCCCCCACGGAGGGTCCGCATGACCTACAGAACCACGCGCGCGAACGCGCGCCTACCCCCGAAACGGGGCATTTGGACCACCGAACGGCGTCAGAGTGGAGTCACAGTGGGCGGGATGTCATCACCTAGCCGACACGCGGAGGCTCGGAGACTGATGTTCGAGAAGGTTCGGAAGCCTTCCGGAAGTCTTGCGCGGCGATTGACGGCGAAAAGGAAGAACGCCTTCCCCGGCGCCCCACTGCGCGACCTGCTCGGCGCCCTCAGATGGGGAGCAAGACTGCTCGGGTGGAGCACACAACCTGTCGCCGGAACATCTCCGCTAACGCATCCTTTATATAGCTGGACGTGGGGGCGCGGTGACTAACGCTTTGCCTGCTACCAAGGCTGCTACCACTCTGCGCCGTATCAGGCAAAACACAGACAGACAGGCGCCCTAGTGAATCCCTGTATTTATGCCTGCTAGAGGCTGCTAAGGTGCCTCCGTCTCGTCCTGGGGACTACTTTTAATCAGGGGGTCCCGGGTTCGAGTGCCGGACGGCTCACCATTTTTTCAATTACTTGTTTTTAGTAAGGACCCCGAGTGTGCCGCGCCAGTCTGCCAAAGCCCGCGAGAACCTCAACAGCCTGCCAGGATGAGAACATGAAAAAGTCGGGCGCGAGCCAAGGCCCGTCGGCATCGGAGCTCATCTCGAAACGAATCGCCGAACTCGGGGACTGGCGCGGGGACACCCTCAGCAGAATGCGCAAGCTCATCAAGGAAGCAGACCCGGACGTCGTCGAGGAGTGGAAGTGGATGGGCACTCCGATTTGGTCGCACGACGGCATCATCTGCACTGGCGAATCCTACAAGAATGTCGTGAAGCTTACCTTCTCCAAGGGCGCGTCTCTGAAGGATCCGGTCCGTCAAGGAGAAGAAGTTGACGAGTCCGCCTTCAAGGCGCTCGTTCGCCAGGCGGTCGCCCTCAACAGTTCTGGCAAGTCGAAACCTTCGAAGAAAGCGAAGTCCTAGCAAGAATTGCAAGGGGATGCCCGGCACGGGCATGGCTGCCTGCAATCGCGTGCGCACCGGGAGCGCCGTCATCGGCATGCGTCCGGCGAGAGTCCGAACGACCACGCTCGCCGACGTGCAGTTGGGCGCGCGAGCCGAGGCGTGCATGGTGTGCCGCAAGGAGCTGCGGCGGGGCGAGCCCCTCGCGTGGGGCCTCGCCCACGAGCGACCGCACGAGCGATGTCTCGACGGCCTTCGCGCCTCGCGGCCTGCGACCCACGGAGCGTCCGCAGCGCGTCGCGCCCGCCATGCGGGGCGTGCTCGCGCGCCACGAGGGCCGCCTCTGCACGGCCTGCCTCGCGATGGAGCTCAACGACGCCCTCTGCACGGTCCCCCACGCCGCCTGAGCGGTTGCGCCGGACGGCGGGCTCTGCCACCATCACGTCGCCCCGCGCCCCGCCGCGCGGGAGTGCCGCCGCCAGGGAGGCGCGATGATCTACGAATACCGCGCGTACTACGTCATGCCCGGCCGGATGCCGGACCTGCAGCGCCGCTTCGCCGACATCACGATGAAGCTCTTCAAGAAGCACGGCATCACGGTGGTCGGCTTCTGGGAGACGGTGGTCGGCGAGTCGAACGAGATGGTCTACATCTGCTCGTACGACGACCTCGCACACCGCGAGCGCGTGTGGAAGACGTTCATGGCCGATCCCGAGTGGCTGGCCGCGCGCAAGGCGAGCGAAGCGAACGGGCCGCTCGTCGAGCGCGTCGTCAACAAGATCTGGCGGCCGACCTCGTTCTCGCCGCTCCAGTAACTCGTAGGATCGAGGGGCGTGACGGCTTTGCCGGGGCGCCCCATTTCTACAGAAAGCGGCGGTTCGCGCGCTCGTCCGGAGGCTCGAGGCCGAGGGCGACGAGCTTGGCGTCGACGTAGGTCTTGTACGCGGCGCGGATCTCCGCGTTGCCCACGGACTTGAGCCCCCAGCCGATGAACTTCGGCGCGTTCTTCGAGTCCGAGCGGCCGAACATGTCGAGCGCCGCCGGGTACCACTTCGCGAGCAGCCGCTGCGCCAGCGCGCGCCCGCGCGCGTCGCTCACGATCTCGCCCAGGAAGCGATAGCCCATCTCGGAGTGGCCGAGCTCGTCGCGCTCGACGGTGCTCGACATCTCGGCCAGCGGCGCATAGCTCGAGTCGCGCCAGTCGCGCGCGTGGAAGGCGCCGTTGAGGTCCACGAGGAAGTGGAACAGGGCGTCGTCCGCCCACGACTCGCGGGGCAGGTGGAAGGTGTAGTGCGCGTACGGCACGTCCTTGAGCGCGAAGTCCGGATCGAGGCCGACGGCGAGACGGTGGAACATGATCGCGTGCTTGAGCTCCTCGGCGAGGTACTCGGCCTTGATCAGCCGCGCGGCGGCGGTCGGATAGAGCGTCTCGGCGACGTCGGCGCACGTGGCCATGAAGCCCAGGAACGACTTGTTGCCGGCGCGCTCGCCCTCGTGGCGCAGCATCTTGAGGAGCAGGTCGCGATACTCGGGCGGCAGCGTGTCGCCCTCGTCGAAGCGCTGCGCGGGGGCGGTCGCGCGCGTGAAGCGCGGCAGGGGATCGCCCGCGGCGTAGACGCGCCGCCAGAACGGCCAGCCGTCACCGGGTAGGCGCGCCGGCGTGGTCACGGTGCCACCGTTGCCGTCGGCGGCGCGCACGCCGCGCGCGGCGGCGGTCGCGCGCTGATGGCCGCAGGCGCAGCCGAGCAGGCCCGCCGCGTAGAGGTCGGCCTGCCCCGCGACGAGCGCCTCCGCCATGCCGGGCA
>QHVJ01000436.1:4049-5361 GCA_003222275.1 Acidobacteriota bacterium
GGGGCATACCTTAGCCCGGGGCTCCCCCCGCGTCTACAAACGTGGAAAAGTCGTCCACAGGCCGCGGCGGGGCGCCGGCCGCATGCGCGCGAAAGATTGTCGACCCGTGGCTGGCACCGAGTTTGTAAGACTTCCCGCCGCATGAAAACCATGATGCGGCTCGCCGTCGCTTCGCTCGTCCTCCTTCCTCTCGTCGGCTGCGCCTCCCGGACCGGTCCGGCCGCCCAGGCTTCCGGCGACACGTTCACCGGAGAGGTCTGGACCTGGGATGAGCGCGAGAACACCGTGACGCTCCGCCGCGGCGCGGAGACGTTCCGGGTGAAGACGACACCGGAGCAGATCAGAGGTCTGCAGCTGCACCAGATCGCGACGATTCGCGGCCAGATCGCGCCGCCGGCCGAGATCCCACGCACGATCACGCCGGCGGTCGCCATGACGCCGGTGCCGCGCGGCCCTGTGGATCAGCAGACGGTGACGGGGACGGTGACCGCCGTCGATCCGTCCGGCCGGCTCTCGATAAACTCCGAGCGCGGCCCGCTGCACGTCTGGGCCGCCTCCGGCGCGAACGAGCGCTTCGCCCCCGGTGACCGCGTCCAGGTGATGATCGCCGTGCAGGCGGTCGACATGGTGCCCGCCACGCGCGCGGGCGCGTCGTCGTCGACCGATCCTTCGGCGTCGATGTCGAGCCAGCCCGGCGACTCGGCCGTGGTGACGGGCCGCGTGATGGGCGTGGCGCGCGGCATGATCGTGGTGGAGTCGCCGTCGGGCCCGATCCAGGTCTGGATCGGCGAGTCCCCGCGCTACACGCTGTCGCAGACGGTCCAGGTGCACACGAACGTCTCGAAGACCCAGTAGTCGCGAAGCCCGCCGCGCGTCGCGCCGCGGATCCGGGCGCGGCGCGCGGTATACTGGCCGTCGCGACCCCGTCGTCTAGCCTGGCCCAGGACGCGACCCTTTCAAGGTCGAGATCGCGGGTTCGAATCCCGCCGGGGTCACCAGACAACTTCGTGATTCTTCGGGGATCGTGCTTGGTTTAGAACCCGCGAAGTGCGTCGGCACGCTCGCTGAAGCGATGGTGCTTAGCGCCTGAAGCTTTCCAGGAGCACCTGCAATGCTTGCGCGACGCGGTCCACGACCTCGGGCTCGGGCATCGGGATCTTGAGATAGCTCTGGCCGGAGCGCTCGTCACGGATGCGCTCGAACAGTCGTGACGGCGTCGCTCCGGCCGCCGCCTGACCCGTTCCAGCCGCGGACGCGAACTGGCTGAGCAGTTCGAGACCAGTCCGGAGCAGATTGCTCAGAGGGTCAGCGG
>QHVJ01000007.1 GCA_003222275.1 Acidobacteriota bacterium
CCCCGATGCGCGGGAGCACCTGCGTCGCATAGACGGCGTGCTCGTGCCATCCCATCACGGCCACCGCCAGCGCGTCGAGAGCGACGAGCCCGCCCGCCGTCCAGGCCACCGCCTTCCACTCGCGCCGCGCGGCGAGGAAAAGCACCAGCACCAGCGGGTAGAGCTTGAGCAGCGTGGCGAGGGCGACGGTGAGCCCGACGAGCGCGGGCCGGCCGGCGCGGAGCGCGACGAAGGCCAGCGTCATCGACAAGAGCAGCACCACGTCGATCTGGCCGTAGGCGATCGAGTCGAAGGCCGGCTGCATGAGGCCGAGGACGATGGCCACCGCCGCCAAAGCCCCGCGCGTTCCGAGGCGTGGCCGCAGCCAGGAGACGAGGACCACCGCGCACGCGAGGTAGAGCGCCACGTCGAGGACACGGTCCAGGGCGAGCGCCGTCCGCATCGGGATGCGGGCGAGGGGCAGGAGGAGCATGCCGTAGAAGGGCGGCACCTTGAAGACGGCGCCGAAGTGGTTGGCCGCCACCTCGGCCGGCCGGTAGAGCGATCCGCCGAGGGAGAAGTCCCGGGCCGCGGTCCACAGCGTCGCGAAATCCACCGCCGGGCGGCGGAAGGCGAGGACGGCGGCGCCCGCGGCCTGGGCCACGCCGCCCACGGAAACGAGGCCGAGGGCCACCGCCCCCCGCCGCGGTGAGGTCCACGCCGCGGCGGCGATCAAGCCGCCGAGCACGATCACGCCGTTGATGCCGGTGAAGAGCGTCGGGCAGAACCAGCGCGTCTCGTAGCACAGCGCCGCGTGGTAAGCGACCAGCATCCAATAGCCGATGCCCATGAGCAGCAGAAGACCTCGCGCGGAGACCTCGCGCGGCACGGCCCACCACCGCGCACCGGAAGGGCGAACGAGCGCGGCCCAGAGCCAGAGCGCCGCGTGGGCGAGCACGGCCCCGATCAGGAGCCGGTGGGTGAAGGGCGCGACTTCCAGCGGCCGCCACGCGGCGGCGAGGGCCAGCAACCCTCCGCCGGCGGCGGGAGCGAGCCGCGCCAGGCGCGAGGAGCCGCCGAGTCGCCCGAGCAGCAGGGCGAGCGCGGCCGCGAAAGCCGGCAGGACCCAGAGCTGCCGCGGAGGAGGGAGCATCCACGACGACGGGTGCCACGCGATTCGCTCGACGGCCACTCCCCGCGGACGCGGGTCCTTGCCGCGCGTCCAGGCCGGGGACGTGAGGGCGACGCGCACGTCGCCGCCGGCGAGGGCGGAGCGCGGCACCGCGACCGTCAAGCTCTGCCGGCCCTGGACGTCGGCGATCGCGAGCGTCTGGCCCCCCGCGCTCAGCGTGAGCGGGACGGAGGGGCCGTCTTCGGTCGTGCGCACCTGCAGCTCGAGGATGCCGTCGCCGCGTCCGACCTGGGGCAACACGATCACGCTCGCGCGCGCGTCCCGGCGGGGGCCCCCCTTGCTCCAGCGGTAGGGTGCGCCGCGGATCGTCTCCAGGTCGTGAAAGTTCCGGAAGAGGATCGGGTCCTGCTCGCCGACCGCACGCTCCACACCCGGCGTGAAGCCGTAGGCGAGCACGAGCGTGGCGAGCGTGAGGAGCGCCGCGACGAGGGGGCTGGACCGAAGGACGCTCACGGGCCGGTGATTGTACTAGCGACCGCTGACGGTCATCTTCCGGATGCGAAGGGTCGGGGACGCCGACGAGCCGCGAAAGACGAGGTCGGTCCCCACCGCGTCGACGTCCATCAGCATCTGCTCGAGGTTGCCCGCGATCGTGACCTCGTGCACGGGGTGGACGAGGCGGCCCTTCTCGACCCACTGCCCGACCGCGCCCTGCGAATAGTCGCCGGAGACGAGGTCGACGCCGAAGCCGATGAGGTCGGTGACGTAGAGGCCGCTCTCGACCCCGGCCACGATCTCGCCGGGCGGCGTTTCTCCCGCGGCGAAGGAGAGGTTGGCCGCTCCGACCGCGGGCGCGCCGCCGACGCCGCGGCGTGCGCTGCCGGTGGGGCGGGCGCCGATCTTGCGGGCGGCGTAGCTGTCGCACAGGTAATACCGGAGCACGCCGCCTTCCAGGGGCACGTTGCGCCGGGTGGGCAATCCTTCGCCGTCGAAGGGGCGCGAGCCCAGGCCGCGCACGACCCGGCCGTCGTCGACGACGCTGAGCAGCGGGGAGGCGACCTGCTCTCCGAGGCGATCCTTGAGGAAGGTCGCGTTGCGGAAGACGGAGTAGCCGGACAGCGCGCGGAAGACCTGGCCGAGCAGCTCGGCCGCCGTCTCCGGGTCGAACACCACTGGGACCTCGCACGTCGCGGCCTTCCGCGCGCCCAATCGGCGCAGCGTCCGCGCCGCCGCCTCGCGCCCCACCTCTTCGGGCGAAAGCAGGTCCCCGAGGCCGCGGCCGGTCGTGTACCAGTAGTCGCGCTCCATCGCGCCGCCGCGCTCCGCCACCGGAACCACCGAGAGCGACACGCTCGAGGCGCGGTACGAGCCCAGGAACCCCCGGCTGTTGGCGAGCACGACCGTGTCCTCGCCCGAAGCGTAGGTGGCGCCCTGGGAGTTCGTGATCTCGGGCGACGCTTCGAGGGCGGCCGCCTCCGCGCGGCGCGCCCGCTCGATGCGCTCCCCGGTGGGAAGGACGGCCGGAGAGGGGTCGAACATCCCGAGGTCGATCCCTTCCGCCGGGAACGTTTCGTCGGGAAGTCCGGCGGCGGGGTCCTCGCCGGTGACGCGCGCCATGTTCACCGTCTCCGCGACGAGGGCGGCGAGCGCGGACGGGGAGAAGTCCGACGTGTAGCTCGTCGCGCTGCGCCGGCCGACGAAGGCGCGCAGGCCAAGAGCCTTGCTCCCCGCCTCCTTCAGCGTCTCGACCGCGCCCTTCCGGACCGTCACCGTGAAGGCAGTCCCCTCGCCGACGAGGACATCGGCCGCGTCGGCCCCGGTGGAGCGGGCCTGGCGCAAGAGGTCGAGGGCGAGGTCGCGATGGTCCATCGAAATGGATTCTGTCATGGCCCGAGCCAGGTTCGATCCCTGTCCGCCTTGCGGCACGAGTGACATAGCGGCCATCCTTCGATTAGGCTTGCCGAATGGCCCTGCCGCGCGACCGGAACGAGGTCACGGCGGCCACCGACCGTCCGGCCACGGAGGCGGTTTTTGTTGCCGACACCGCCGGCCTCGCCGGCCATCCCCGCGGCCTCACGACACTCTTCTTCACCGAGATGTGGGAGCGCTTCAGCTACTACGGGATGCGCGCGATCCTCATCTTGTTCATGGTGGCTCCGGCGGCCAAGGGCGGGATGGGCCTGTCGACCGAGCTGGCCGCGGCCATCTACGGCCTCTACACCGGCTCGGTGTACTTCACGGCGATCCCCGGCGGCTGGATCGCGGACCGGCTGTTGGGCCTGCGGCGGGCGGTGCTCGTGGGCGGCATCCTCATCGCGCTCGGCCACTACTGCCTGGCCGTCAACGTGCGGCCGCTCTTCTTCGCGGGCCTCGTCTTCATCGTCCTCGGCACGGGCCTGCTCAAGCCCAACATCAGCTCGATCGTGGGGCAGCTCTACGCGAAGGACGACCCGCGGCGAGACGCCGGCTTCTCGCTCTTCTACATGGGGATCAACCTCGGCGCGCTCATCAGCCCGCTCGTGTGCGGCTACCTGGGGCAGAAGGTCGGCTGGCACTGGGGATTCGGCGCCGCGGGCGTGGGCATGACGCTCGGGCTCGTCCAGTACGTGCTGGGGCGGAACCGGTTGGGCCGGGCCGGCCTGCTTGCGGCGCCCGCCGCCAACGCCGGCCGCCAGTGGGCGCTGATCCTCACCGCGATCGGCGCCGCCGCCGCCCTCATCTACGCGGTGTGGCCGTACCGCGAGTGGCTGATGCTCGTGCTGACGGCGGCGCTGTTCGGGTGGCTGCTGCGGACCGGCGCGCGCGACAGGACCGAGCGCAAGCGCATCGGGGCCATCATCGTTCTCTTCGTGTTCGCGACGCTGTTCTGGGTCGGCTTCGAGCAGGCGGGGAGCAGCCTCACCCTTTTCGCCGACCAGTACACCCGCAACGTGGTCTTCGGGTGGTCGTTCCCCTCGAGCTGGTACCAGACGGTGGAGCCCGTGTTCGTGGTCACCTTCGCGCCCGTGTTCGCGTGGCTGTGGGTGAGCCTGGGCCGGCGCGAGCCCTCCAGCCCGGCAAAGTTCGCCTACGGCCTGCTCCTGCTGGGCCTGGGCTTCCTGTTCGTGGCCGTGGCCGCGCAGATCTACTCTCGCACGCAGGTGAAGGTCAGCCCATGGTGGCTCATCCTTCTTTATCTGTTTCACGCGCTCGGCGAGCTGAGCCTTTCCCCGGTGGGCCTCAGCACCGTCACCAAGCTGGCCCCCGCGCGCATCGTGGGCCTGATGATGGGCGTGTGGTTCCTGGCCCTTTCCCTCGGCAACTTCCTGGCCGGCCACGTGGCGGGATACTTCGAGAAGATGCCGCTGCCCCAGCTCTTCGGCGCCGTCTTCTTGACCACGACCCTGTCCGCGGTCGTGCTGGCGCTCGTGACTCCGTCCATCAAGCGATTGATGGCCGGGGTGCATTAGCCGCACGGCGATGCCGACTCCGCCGCCGACCCGACGCGGCCTGCTCGTCCTGCTCCCGGCCGGGCTCATCGCCCTGGGCTTCCTCGGCCGCGGCCTCGCCGAGAAGGCCTGGCACATGTTCACGACCTACCAGACGCCCTTCGCCTTCAAGAACCCGCACGCCGTCGCGCCGCCGCGCCTGGTGGACCAGGTCGTGATCGTGGTCGTCGACGGCCTCGCCTATCACGCCTCCCGAGCCATGCCCTTCCTCAACGAGCTGCGGCGGCAGGGGGCCGACGCGGATTGCCGTGGCGGCCTGCCGTCGCTGTCGCTTCCCGGACGCGCGGTGCTGATGAGCGGGGCCTGGCCGGAGATCCACGGCCAGGCCACCAACTTCAACCCGCAGCCGGTAAAGGTCGAGACGCTCTTCCAGACGGCGCGTCGCCGGGGATTGCGCACGGCGCTCGCCGCCGGCCCCGGTGCCCAGACGCTGTTCGGGCCATGGGTCGAGGAGCGTGTCGTCTACGGCCGGCTCGATCCGGCCTACAGCCACGACCTGCCTCGGCTCGAGGCGGAGCTGCGATGGATGGGGGAGGCCACGCGCGCGCTGCTGCGCGAGAAGAAGCCGAACCTGTTCGTCCTCGACTATTCGATCACCGACGAGGCCGGCCACGCCTGGGGGGCCGCTTCGTCGCAATACGGGTCGGCCGCGCAGGCGGTGGACCAGGAGCTGCAGCGGCTGGCTCCGGAGATGGACCTCAGGCGTTCCGTCCTCATCGTCACCGCCGACCATGGCCACACCCCCGCCGGCGGGCACGGGGGACCGGAGGAAGCGGTGATCCACGTGCCGCTCGTCCTCGTGGGCGGACCGGTGCGGCCGGGATCGAAGGGCGCGGCCGAGCAGATCGACCTCGCGCCGACGGTGGCGGCTCTGCTCGGGACCGAGATCCCGGCCTCCAGCCAGGGCCGCCCGCTGCTGGAGCTTCTCGACCTGACCGCCGCGGCGCGGCGGCCGGTGCTCGAGAGCCTCTACCAGCAGAGGGAGAGCTTCGTCGCGCAGTACGTGGCGTGGGTGTCGCGCCGCCCCGCCGTGATGCCGCGGGCGCCGGGGCGTGCGCGCGCGCAGAGCATCGAGGCCGGCCTCGGTCCCGTCGAGCAGGAGGCGCAGATCGCCCGGGACCGGCGCCTGGACGAGGAAGAGCGCTCGCGCGTCGGCGCCCTGCTGGCCTTCCTGCTCCTTCCCGTGATCGCGCTCGGCGCGCTGCGGGCCCTGCGCGTCTTCTCGAACGCCGAGCTGTCGCTGGGCGTGCTCGCGGCCATCGTCGCCACCCTGCTCTACCACGCTCTCTTCCCCATCCTGGGACTCGACTACTCCTTCAGCGCCGTCAACCGCGACGAGTACCTCGGCGCTTTCTTCGCGAAGGACATGGCCCTGGCGGCGGCGGCGTGCGCGGTCGCGGTGATGGCGGCATCGATCTGGATGGAGCGGCGGCTGCGGCCCGCGCCGCCGGCCGCGCTCGCCCGCGTCGCCTGGCTGGCGTCCTCGGCGCTGGGCTATCTGTTCCTGGTCCGGATGGCCATCGTGTACTGGCGCAACGGCGTGTTCCTGCTCTGGCACATGCCGGACCAGTACTGGGGGTTCAGCTTCTACCTCGACGCGCTGGCCCTGATGGCGGTGGGCTTCGTCGGGATCGCCTTGCCGCTGTTCGCCTGGATCGCCGCGCGCCTCACCCGCGTTACTGCCTCGTCCCTCCGACCGTGATCTCGGAGACGAGGATCGTCGGCAGGCCCACGCCGACGGGGATGTGCTGGCCGGCCTTGCTGCAGACGCCGACGCCTTCGTCGAGCTGGAGGTCGTGGCCGATGCGGGTGACCTTGGTGAGGATGTCCGGCCCGTTGCCGATCAGGGTGGCCCCCACGACCGGCGGCCCGATGCGCCCGTCCTCGATGAGGTAGGCCTCCGTCGCGGAGAACACGAACTTCCCGCTCGTGATGTCCACCTGCCCCCCGCCGAAATGCTTGGCGTAAAGGCCGCGCGGGACGGAGCGAATGATGTCGGCGGGATCGTCCTGGCCCGCGAGCATGAACGTGTTGGTCATGCGCGGAATGGGGATCGAGGCATAGCCCTGCCGGCGGCCGTTGCCGGTGGCGGCCATGCCCATGAGCCCGCTGTTCAGCCGGTCCTGCAGATAACCGCGCAGGATCCCGTCCTCGATGAGCACCGTGCGCGCGGGCACGTTCCCCTCGTCGTCGACGTTGAGGCTGCCGCGGCGATCCGGGATCGACCCGTCGTCCACGACCGATACGCCGGGCGCGGCGACGCGCTGCCCCATCCGCCCGGAGAAGGCCGAAGTGCCCTTGCGGTTGAAGTCGCCCTCCAGCCCGTGCCCCACCGCCTCGTGGAGGAGGATCCCCGGCCAGCCCGGAGCGAGGACGACCGGCATCGGCCCCGCGGGGGCGGCCTTGGCCCCGAGCAGCGTGATCGCCATGCGCGCGGCCTCGCGGGCGAAGTGCTCGGGCGGGTGGTCTTCGAAGAACTCCGGGCCCTGCCGTCCGCCGCCCCCGGCGCCGCCCTCGCGGCGCACGCCGTTCTCCGACGCGATGACCGAGACGCGGATGGAGAAGAGGGGCTGCGTGTCCTCGACGAGGACGCCGGCGGAGTTGGCGATCCGCACCTTCTTGGTCTCGTCGGCCAGCGTCACCACCACCTTCTCGACCCGCGGGTCGTAGGCGTGGGCGGCCCGCTCGGCCCGTTGCACGAGCGCGATGCGCGCGGTCAGGTCGAGGCCGCCGATGGCGGCGGGCGCATACCGGCGCTCGACCGGAGCCGGGGACACGGGCTGGGGCTCGACGCGGCGGTTGTCGGACGCGATGTGGGCCGCGGTTTGGGCCGCGCGGGCCATCGCCGGCCATGACAAATCGTCGGTGTAGGCGTACCCGGTGCGCTCGCCCGTCACCACCCGAACGCCGAGGCCGCACGTGAGGCCGGCGGAGGCGGTGCGGATGATCCCCTCCTCGAGCAGGATGGAAGAGGTCCGGTGGTGCTCGAAGTAGAGGTCGGCGAAGCTCCCGCCCCGCGCCAGGGCCAGGGAGAGCAGGCGCTCCATCTCCGGCACGTCGACGTCGGCGGGCGTGCGCGACCGCTCGTCGGCCATCATGAGGCCACTATAGCAGCCCGGCCCTTGAGGATAGAGACAGCGTCCTTTAACATTGTCGACTCAGCCCTGCAAAAAGCTGAAACCCCGAGGGCCCTTCGATCGTATTCAACCGATTAGGGATCGCTCGGCGGGAGGTGTGATGACGAGGCAGAGCCGGCGGGTGCTGAGGGGCGTCATCGGGGTGGCCGCCCTGGCCGGCATCGTCGCCTACAACGTCACCGTCGACAGCAACAGCCATATCTCGGTCATGGCCCAGAAGGCCGGGCGCCGCGACCTGGTCTCGGTCGTCTCCGCCTCGGGTGAGATCAAGCCGAAGCGTTACGTCAACATCAGCGCCAACGTCTCCGGGCGCATCGAGCAGCTGCTGATCAAGGAGGGGGACACCGTGCGCAAGGGCCAGGTCCTGGCCCGCATCGATTCGACCCGCATCGCGGCCGGCGAGCGCCAGTCGGCGGCGGCGCTGGAGGGGGCCAAGGCGGACCTCGCCCGGGCCGACGCCGACCTCGAGGTGTCCCGCCTCGCTTTCGAGCGCCAGAAGAAGATGCACGCCGACAAGCTCGTCTCCGACCAGGCCTACGAGCAGGCGGACGCCGAGCTGAAGATGAAGACGGCCGCCGTCAACGCGCAGAAGAAGCGGATCATCCAGGGGGAGGCGTTGCTCGCCTCCAACCGGGACGACCTCGAGAAGACCAACGTCATCGCCCCCATGGACGGGGTCGTGACCAGTCTGCCCAAGGAGGAAGGCGAGACCGTCATCGGGGCCCAGAGCTTCTCCCCTACCGTGATCATGACCGTGGCCGACCTCTCCGTGATGGAAGTGGAGGTGATGGTGGACGAGACGGACATCCGCAACGTGCGTCTCGGACAGTCGGCCGAGGCGCGCGTGGACGCCCTGGAGGGGGTGAAGATCAAGGGCGAGGTGACCGAGATCGGCTCTTCGGCGATTCCCCGCGGCCTGACGACCCAGCAGGCCAGCAGCACGAACACCGCCAACCAGGCCAAGGACTTCAAGGTGGAGGTCACGCTCAAGGATCCGCCGCCGACCCTGCGCCCGGGCCTGAACGCGACCACCGACATCACCACCGCCAGCAAGCAGAAGGTGCTCGCGGTGCCCATCCAGGCCGTGGTGGTGCGGGAGATCTCCAAGCAGGGCAAGGTCATGGACCCCGCCGGCGTGCAGACCGCGGAGCGCGACACGGCGATGCCCACGGAGAAGGGCGCGGAGAAGGAGGGGGTCTTCGTCATCACCTACGGCAAGGCGACCTTCCACCCCGTCAAGACCGGGATCATCGGCGAGACGGAGATCGAGATCCTGGAAGGGGTCAAGGAGGGAGAAGACGTCGTCGTCGGCTCCTACAAGACCCTCCGCACGCTGCGGGACCAGGTCAAGGTGAAGCCCGAGGTCCGGAAGGCCCGATCGTGAGCGTGGCTCCCGTCCCTCCCTCCACCACCGCCCAGACCGACGGCGCCCTCATCCGGGCCGAGGACCTCTGGCGCACCTACGTCATGGGCGCCGAAGAGATCCACGCCCTGCGCGGGGTGAGCTTCACGATCGCTCCCAACGAGTACGTAGCGGTGATGGGGCCGTCGGGCTCCGGCAAGTCGACCCTCATGAACCTCATCGGCTGCCTCGACACCCCGAGCCGGGGCCGGTACGTGCTGCGCGGCAAGGTCGTCTCGGAGATGAACGACGACGAGCTGGCCGCCATCCGCAACCGTGAGATCGGCTTCGTCTTCCAGACCTTCAACCTCCTGCCCCGCGCCACCGCGCTGCACAACGTGGAGTTGCCCCTCGTCTACGCGGGGATCCCCAAGGAGGAGCGGCTGGCCCAGGCCCGGCGGGCCCTGGAGATGGTGGACCTGGCCGACCGCATGAGCCACAAGCCCAACGAGCTCTCGGGGGGGCAGCGCCAACGGGTGGCCGTCGCCCGCGCCCTCGTCATGGGCCCGGCGATCCTCCTTGCCGACGAGCCCACCGGCAACCTCGACACCGTCACCGGGGAAGAGATCATGGGCCTGTTCGAGAGGCTGCACGCCGGGGGCAACACCATCATCCTCGTGACGCACGAGAAGGACATCGCCGACCACGCCCACCGCACGATCCACATCCGGGACGGCAAGATCGAAAGCGATGAGGAGCGCAGGCGCTAGATGCCCTTCTCCGAGGCGGCGAGAATCGCGCTCGCGGCCCTGCGGGCCAACAAGCTGCGCTCGTTCCTCACGGTGCTGGGCATCCTCATCGGCGTCTCGTCCGTCGTGGCCGTGGTCGCCATCACCGAGGGGCTGGACCGCTACATGGCCAACCAGGTCCTGTCTCTCGGGAGCCGGAGCTTCAGCATCCAGAGGATGCCCGACATCATCACCAGCCGCGCCATGTGGCTCGAGATGCAGAAGCGCAAGGACATCCTGCTGTCCGACATGGACGCGGTGAAGGGGGCCTGCGATGCGTGCGGCGAGATCGGCGCGCGGGTGCAGACCACCCGCACCGTGAAGTTCGGCCGCACCAAGCAGCCCGACGTAGAGATCATGGGCGTCACCGAGAACTTCAGCCGCATCGGCTCCGTGCGCGACCTCATCACGGGGCGCCAGCTCATCGCGGACGACGTGGACACTGCGCGTCCGGTCGGCGTGATCGGGGCCGACATCATGGACGCCTTCTTCGGTCAGACCGAGCCGCTCGGCAAGACGATCCTCGTCGACAGCCACGAGGTCCGGGTGATCGGGGTCGCAGAGCGGAAGGGCAAGATCTTCGGGAACAGCCAGGACAACTTCGTCTGGCTCCCGATCACGACCTACCGCAAGTTCTACGGCACGCGCCGCTCCGTCACCATCCAGGCCGAGGCGCGCAACATGGACCTCATGGAGACGGCGCAGGACCAGACGCGGGTCGTCATGCGCGCCCGCCGCCACCTCGGCTTCGCCAAGCCCGACGACTTCAGCATCGAGACCGGCGAAACGGTGATGGACTTCTGGCAGAGCGCCACCCGCGGCATCTACGTCGTCACCATCGTGGTCACCGCCATGAGCCTGATCATCGGGGGAGTGGTGGTGATGAACATCATGCTCGTCTCCGTCACCGAGCGGGTCCGCGAGATCGGCGTCCGCAAGGCGCTCGGGGCCCGCCGGCGCGACATACTGCGGCAGTTCCTGGTGGAGTCGGTGTTGCTGTCCGCCCTCGGAGGCGCCCTGGGCATCCTGGGCGCGGCCGTCTTTTCCATGGCCCTGGCCGCCATCCTCGGGGGGATCATGTCCGCCGACTTCTCTGCCCCCGTGCGGCTGTGGGCGGTGACCCTGGCCCTCTTCGTCTCCAGTGTCGTCGGGCTCGTGGCGGGCATCTACCCCGCGAGCCGGGCGGCCTCTCTCGACCCGGTGGTCGCGCTGAGGAACGAGTGACGCTCGCGCGGCGCATCGCCGTGCGTTGGCCCGTGCTCTTCGCCATGCGCGAGGCGGTGGGGATGGGCCTGGCCGCGATCCAGGCCTACAAGCTCCGGGCGGGGCTGACCATCCTCGGCGTCGTGATGGGCATCATGACCGTCACCGGCATGAGCGCCATCGTGGCCGGTCTCAACGCGAGCATGGCCCGCCAGATCGAGAGCCTCGGCTCCTCGGTCCTCCTCCTCCGTCCCTTCGCCCCCGGCGAGCACGTCACCGACGAGGAATGGCGGAAGAGGAAAGGCCTCTCGATGGACGAGGTGCAGGCCATCGCCGCCCTGCCCCTGGTGCGGGCCATCTCCCCCATGGAGCTGATCCGCGTGGAGATGATCAAGTACGGCAACCAGAAGGTGCAGGACGCCACCATCCTCGGCACCACCGGCGCCTACGAGACGGTCCACGACGCGTTCGTGCAGAAGGGCCGCTTCCTCTCCGACGTGGACGTGGACCGCGCCTCGCCGGTGGCGGTGCTCGGCACCGACGTGGTGGACGCGCTCTTCGCGGGCCTGGACCCGATCGACAAGGAGATCTTCCTCGACGGTCGCCGGTTCCGGGTCATCGGGGTGATGGAGCGGAAGGGAAAGTTCCTGTTCCAGAGCCGCGACAACATCATCCTCATCCCGCGGGGCGCGATCCAGCGCCGCGACCAGCGCTTCAACTTCCTGATCGCCGACGTGAAGCCGCTCTCGCCGCTGGTCATCGACAAGTCGGTCGACCAGATCCGCGAGGCGGTCCGCCGCAAGCGGAAGCTGCGCTACTCAGACCCGGACAACTTCGCCGTGGTCACCCAGGACACGCTCACGGATCTGTATCGGCAGATCACGGGCGGCATCTACATGGTGATGATCGCGATCTCGTCGATCGGGCTGGTGGTGGGCGGCGTGGGGGTGATGAACATCATGCTCGTCTCCGTCACCGAACGCACGCGCGAGATCGGGGTGCGCAAGGCACTGGGGGCCAAGAAGCGCGACATCCTGTGGCAGTTCCTGACCGAGGCGATGACCCTCACCGGCACCGGCGGGCTGCTGGGGATCGCCATCGGGGGCGGGGTGGCGTGGCTCGTCAACAAGTTCTCGCCGTTTCCGGCCGTGATCCAGACGAGCTGGGTGCTGGTGGCCTTCGGCACCGCCCTCGCGGTGGGACTCTTCTTCGGATTGTGGCCGGCGGCCAAGGCGGCCCGCCTCGATCCCATCGAGGCGCTGCGGTACGAATGACATCGTCTGCGTTCGATAAAGGAGGTTCGGTGGAAGAGGCAACGGCATCCGCGGCCCCGGTGGCTCCGCGCGCCACGACCGATGAGCGTGGCTTCGGGCCGCGGCTGGTGGGGCTGCTGCTGGAGCCCCGAGAGGAGTTCCCGTCGATCGTCGCCCGCCCGCGCTTCTGGCTTCCGCTCGTCTGCTGGATGGTCCTGGGCATGGCGTTGACGGCGGTGTGGATGCAGAACGTCGACCCTCGGGAGTTCATCCGGAGCCAGATCGAGCAGTCCGGCCACGCCGACCGCATTCCTGCCGACCGCATGGAGCAGGTCATCGACAGCCAGAGCGGGTTCTTCAAGGTGATGGGATGGTTCGGCCCGGTGGCGTTCCCGCTCGTCATCACCCTGGCCCTGGCGGGGCTGTTGCTGCTCGTGTTCCGCTTCTTCTACGCCGGTGACGTCAGCTTTGCCCAGTCGATGGCCATCGTGGCGTGGAGCTTCTTGACCGTCAAACTGGTGACGATACCCGCGACGCTCCTCGTCATGTACCTGAAGGGAGACTGGAACGTGAACCCGGAGGAGGCGATCCAGGCCGGCGCGTCGCTGTTCTTCGACCGGGCCACGACGGCCAAGCCGCTCTATTCCCTGATGTCGAGCCTGGACCTCTTCTCCTTCTGGGTGCTGTGGCTCCTCGCGACCGGTTACAGCGTGGCCGTCCGCCGCCCCCTCGCCTCCGCCGCGGTCGGTGTCATCGGGGTGTGGGCCATCTACGTGCTGGGCAAGGTGGCGTTGAGCGCGTTCTTCTAAGGGCGGCCCTGTCGCCCCTTTCGC
>QHVJ01000008.1:0-7871 GCA_003222275.1 Acidobacteriota bacterium
CGAATCCCGCCGCTCGAATATCGTTGGCGTTCAGCTCCAGCCGCTCCACTTCCGCGCCCCGTAGGAAGATCGACAGGCGGGCGAAACCCCAGTCGGCCGACCCGCCCGCGGTCTCTCTGATCCGGATCGGCGTCTCCATGGCGATGGCGAAGGTCGGGTTGAGGCTCGGGTGAAGCACGAGAGCGCCGGCTCCCGCCGCTGCAATCGTGGCGGCCGGCGGCGGTGGCGGCGTCGGTGGCGGTGGCTGCGTGGTACTGCCGCCGCCGCCGCAGGCTGGGAGCGCCAGCAACAGGGCAAAGGCTGCGAGCTTGCGCATGCGATTCCTCCATCTCTTTCCGGAATCCAGTCCCGCAAAGATCGGCGACGAATGAGCAAGGCGCATACCGATCGACGGTGACCAAGGGTCGAGGGACGAGGAGGCGCGGCGATTCAACGACTTGGGCGAGACGAGGCCGAATGGCGGCGACCGTTCCCAGACGTGTCCTGCGCAGTCGCTGGGCACCGCGCCCAGCCGCTGCGCGAAACCCCGGCCGGACCGGGTACAATCGCGGCCGATCTTCGAGACGAGGGAGCCAGGATGGATTCGTGGGTCGTCGTCGGCCTCGACAACGGCGGAAACAAGAACAACGGCACTGTCCTCGACCCCTCGAGGCGGTTCCTCCTGGACCGCCTCGTCGAGACGCCCAGCCGCGTGAAAGAAGGCCCGGAGATTGCGGTAGCGGCGCTGGTGCAGGCCTTCGACGGCATCCTGCAAGTCACCGGCGTCGCGCGAGCGCGGGTGCGGTCGGTCGGTCTCGCGACTCCGGGTCCCGCGAGCGCGGAAGGCGTCATCTCTTCGCGCGGCTCGACCAACTTCGGCCACCCGGGATGGAGCGGGTTCGATTTTCGGGGCGCCCTCGCGAAACGGCTCCAACTACCCGTCGTCTACAACAACGACGGCAACGCCGCCGCGCTCTATGCCCACCACGTCTGCTTCGGCGCGGACGCCGCGCGTCACTCGTCGATCTCCGCCATCGTCGGCACGGGGCTGGGCGGCGGCGTCATCGAGGCGGGGCGCATCATCAAGGGCGCGGCGGGCATGGCGGGGGAGCTGGGCCACGTCCACATCCCGATGGAGGGGCTCCTCGCCCCGGGACAGCCGCAGCCGCACTGCAACTGCGGGTTCGACGGCGACGCCGAGAGCGTCGCGTCCCTCACGGGGATCGAGAAGAACCTGCTGCCCTACTGGCTGACCCGGTTCCCGGGCCACGAGCTCGCCCGCGCCCCCTCTCCCGCCAAGGCGGCGATGGCCGTGCGCGGGCTGGGCGAGAAGGGGGACCCGCTCGCCCGCAAGATTTTCGAGCAGCAGGCGATGGCGCTCGGCCGGCTCTTCACCATCGCCGCGAACTTCACCGACCCCAGCGCCTACTTCCTGGGCGGCGGCGTCGTCGAGACGAGCCCGGATTTCCGCGAGTGGTTCCTGGCCAAGGTCCGCGAGAACACGGTCCTGCGCGACGAGCAGAAGCGGGCCGCCCGGTTCGCGCTCGTGTCGGACCTGGACATGGCCGGAGCGCGCGGCGCCGCGCTCGGGGCGCTCGAGTCCCTCTCCGCGCGCTGACACGCTAGACGCTCGCGGCGCCGTCGGCGGACCCCGGCCGTCCACACCCGCGCATGCCCTCGCGGAACTTCTCGCGCTCCTCCGGCGTCATGCGCTCCCAGCGCTCCCTCATACGGCCGCGCCAGCGCAGGTGCCGGCCCGGACCGCCGCGGAAACCGCCAAACAGAAGCCGCGTCAGGATCAACAGCCCCAGGGCCTGTCCGAAGCTGATCGACCTCCATCCGAACAGGTCCGGCAGCAGCCGGTTCCACAGCGCCATCACCACCAGGCCGACGACCGCCACCGCCGCCGCCGCGAACAGCAGGAACCGCAGCCCTCTTCCCATCCAATGCATTCTCATCGTTTCTGTCCCCCTCAACTCGTGAACTCGTCGTGGATCGCCTGGAGGCGCCGGCGCAGGTGGACGACCGCGTAATGCTTTCGCGAGAGGAGCGTGTTCACGCTCACGCCGGTTTCCGCGGCCATCTCCTTGAAGCGGCGCCCCTCCAGCTCGTGGGCGACGAACACGTCCCGCTGCTCCGCGGGAAGCTCGTCGAGCGCCGCTTCCAGCTCCTCCAGCAGCACCGCTCTCGCGTAGATCGCATCCGGCCCGCCGGCGGGTGAAGGGAGCAGGTCCTCCAATGAGAGCTCCTCGCCGTCCTCCGCGAATCCCATCGGGCCCCTCGGCAAGGGCTCCGGCTTCTTCTTGCGGAACCGGTCCGTGATCCGGTTCCGCGCGACGTGAAGCAACCAGGCCCCGAGATGCTCCACCGGCCTCATCAGTCGGTAGGCCAGCACCAGCTCGTAGAACACGTCCTGGAGGATGTCCTCCGCCTCGTCGGCGTCGCCGACGCGCCGGCGGATGAAGCTTCGCAGCCGGCCTCCCTGGCTTTCGACGGCGTCGGTGATCCGGCGTTCCTCGGCGGCCATCCAGGCGATGCTCGGGACCTCCCGCGCCGGCCTCATCTACTCGGGTAGACGTACGAGCGGGGCAGATATTGTCTCCCGAAGCCCGCAGGGGCCGTTGTCAGATAGACTGTCGCGATTGGAGGGACCTGAGATGAACCGCAAGGCATCGGCACAGTGGCAGGGTGATCTCAAGACCGGCAAGGGCACCGTCTCGACCGAGAGCGGCGTCCTGCAGAACACGGCCTATTCCTTCTCGACGCGGTTCGAGAACGTGAAAGGAACCAACCCCGAGGAGCTGGTCGCGGCCGCGCACGCGGGCTGCTTCACGATGGCGCTGTCGGCCGAGCTGGGCAAGGCGAACCTCGTGCCCGCCTCCCTGCGCACGACCTGCACCGTCACGCTCGACAAGGTCGACGGGGGGTGGGGAATCACGGAGTCGCACCTCGAGGTGGTGGCCAAGATCCCCGGCGCTTCTCAAGAGGCATTCCGGAAGGCGGCCGAGACCGCCGAGACCGGCTGCCCGATCTCGAAGCTGTTCAAGACGAAGATCACGATGGACGCGAAGCTCGAGCCCTAGCTTGAGCACGACGACCCGCGGCGCCGACTCCGCGCTCGTCCGCGCGATCGGCGTCTGGGGCCTGGCGGCCGGCATCGTCAACGTGACCGTCGGCGGCGGCATCTTCCGCCTGCCCGCCGACGTTGCGGCCGCGCTGGGGCCGGCGGCGCCGGTGGCCTACCTCGTGTGCGCCGTCGCGATGGGCCTGATCGTCCTCGGCTTCGCCGAGGCCGGGAGCCGCGTCGCGCTCACCGGTGGGCCCTACGCCTATGTGGAGATCGCCTTCGGCCCCTTCGCGGGCTTTCTCACCGGCGTGCTGCTCTGGATGATCGGCAGCATGGCGGTGGCGGCCGTGGCCGTGGTCTTCGCCACCAACGTCGCGCAGCTCGTGCCCGTGCTCCAGCACCCGATGGGCTCGGCGGCGTTCCTGGCCCTGGTCTTCGCGCTGCTCGGCGGCGTCAACATCGCGGGGGTGGGGCTGGCCGCTTCCCTCAACGCCGTGGCCACCGTGGCCAAGCTGCTTCCGCTGCTGCTGCTCCTCGTCGGCGGTGCGTTTGCGGTGCGGGCCTCCAACCTTGCCTGGGACCACGCGCCGGCGATGGCCGACATCGCACGCAACTCGACCCTGCTCATCTTCGCGTTCGCGGGGGTGGAGAGCGCGCTGGCTCCGAGCGGGGAAGTGAAGGACATCGCGCGCACGGTCCCGCGTGCCATCTTCATCGCCCTGTCCGGCATCACGCTGCTGTACGTGGGTCTGCAGGTGGTGGCGCAGGGCGTGCTCGGCCCCGAGCTCGCCACCGCGCGCACGCCGCTGGCGGACGCCGCGGGCCGTGTCTTGGGCCCCTGGGGACGGACGCTCCTGCTCGTCGGCGCCGCCGTCTCGATGTTCGGTTACCTCTGCGGGATGATCCTGGCCATTCCGCGGGCGCTGTTCGCTCTCGCGCGGGACGGCTTCCTGCCGCGCGTCGTCGCCTCCGTCCACCCGCGCTTCCACACACCCTACGTCGCGATCGCGGTGCAGGTGACGATCGCCTGCGCCTTCGCCATCACGAGCACGTTCGAGCGCCTCGCGATCCTCGCGAACCTGACCCTCCTCCTTCTTTATGGTGCCTGCTGCCTGGCCGCGTGGCAGCTCCGGCGGCGGCGTGTGCAGGCGGGAGGGGTGCCGTTCGTCGTGCCGGGAGGGGGAGCGGCGCCGATCGCGGCCTGCGTGGTCATCGGGTGGATGCTCACGGGGATCCGGGCCGCGGAGTGGGCGGCCATGGGGCTGGCGCTGCTCGCGGCGAGCATCGTATTCCTGGTCGCGCAGCGACGAAGGCAAGCGGGCTATGATTCGCGCGTGGCTCCCAAGGAGGAAGGTCATGTTGAGCCGTAATGCCATGGGCGTCGCCGTTCTCGCGTTCGGTCTCGCCACCAGCGTCGACGCCGGGCCGTGCAAGACCTACACGGGCACCTTCACCGCCGTCGCCCCCGCCGAGTGTTCTTCTCCCGTCGGGATCTGCACGCACGGCACGCTGGTCGGCGGCTTCCCCAGCACGTACGACTTCGTGGCCCACACCCTGGTGCCGACGGGGGGCCCCGGTGAGTTCGCCTACACGGGCCACAGCGTGATCACGACGCGCAAGGGGAAGCTGTTCGGCTCCGACTCGGGCCACCTCACGATGCTGCCCGACGGCACCGCGCCGTTCGTGACGACCGTCCAGCTCGTGGGCGGAACGCGAAAGTACGAGGGCGTGACCGGACAGTTCGTGGCGCCCGGCGTCCTCGATCTGGCCACCGGGGCGACGGTGGGCAGTTACACCGCGAGGATCTGCAAGTCAGACGACGACGGCGAGGACGACGCCGAGAGCGAGGGCGACAACTAGACCTTCATCAGCCCGCGCACGTAGCCGAGATTCGTCCTCATGTCGTTCTCGACGGACCCGGTGGGGCAGTCCGTCTCGAGCTCCGCCCACTGGCGGAAGCCGATGTCGGCGAGCGCGGCCACCACCGCCGGGAAGTCGATCGTGCCCTGGCCGAGGAAGTGCGGGTTGTCCTTGAGGTGGACCTCGCAGATCCGGTCCGCGCCCAGCCAGCGGATCTCCTCGATGACGTTGAAGCCGTTCTTCGTGGAGTTCCCCACGTCGTAGTAAGTGAGGACGGCAGGAGACTTCGTCCTTCCCATGATGCGCGCGTTGTCGCGCGCGGAGATGGTGTCCTCGAGGCCGAGGATGACGCCCGCCTTCTCCGCGGCGGGCGCGACCTCGCGCAGCACGTCGCCGACGTGATCCATCTCCTCCGTGGTCTGGAGCGCGCCCTTGCCGAAGAACGGCAGCAGGACCACCTTCACCCCCAGGTTGTGCGCGATGGGGACGGAGTCGGCCACCCAGCGCTGGCCGAGGGGGTCGGACTTGAGGAAGTTCCGGTGCAGGACGTTCAGGCAGACCGAGGCCAGCGGCAGTGCTTCGCGCTTGGAGGCGTCGAGGAACTGCTGCTGCAAGGCGGGGTCGCTCAGCGGCAGGCGGTCGGTGCCGATACCGATGCTGATCTGGACGCCGTCGAACCCGAGGCGCTTGGCGAGCGCCACGGACTCCGGCTTGCCCTCCTGCTTCAGGTTCCAGTCCGTGACGCCCACCTTGAAGCGAGGGGGCTTGGCGGCGAGCGCCGCCCGCTCCCACCGCGGCAGAGTGGCCGAGGTCAGGCCCCCCGCACAGAGACGAAGCGTCTCCCGCCGCGTAAGGGTCATGGTTCTCCTCCTGGTGTTCGGCGCGCGCAGCGGAGCGCGCCGCACTCTAGATCAAGACCCGAGGATCCTCCTCAGCTCTTCCGACACCTGCGACGGGTAGCAGGGCTTGGGCAGGAAGCCCACGCAGCCGGCCTCGAGCGCCTTCTTGCGCGCGCCTTCCATGACGTGGGCGGACAGCGCGACGACGGGGATCGAGCGCGTCCGCGCGTCTGCCTTGAGGCGGCGCGTGGCCTCCCAGCCGTCCATCTCCGGCATCTCGAGGTCCATGACGACGGCCGAGGGACGCAGGGCGGCCGCCTTGTCGAGGGCTTCGGCGCCGCTGGCGGCCTGCTCGGCCTCGAAGCCCGCCATGCGCAGGAACTCGACGAACAGCTCGCGGCTGTCCCGGGTGTCGTCCACGACGAGGATCAACGGCCCCACCGCCCCAAATTAGCACGCCCGGCTCAGGGCTTCAGGACTTCCTCGAAGAAGGCGAGGGCGCGAGGGTCGTTCGACTGGCCCAGCCAGAACATGGCCTGCTTGCGGACGGCCGGGTTGCGGTTCTTCCGGGCGGTGTCGATGAGGAGGGGAACGCCCTCGTCGTGAGGGAGCTGGCTGAGGGCGAAGACGGCCCTCTTCTTGACGTCGGTCTCGGGATCGTCCTCGATCGCGCGGGTGATCACTCCCGCCACCTTCGAGCCGGCGCGCTGGGCCAGCCAGAAGAGGGCCTGGCCCCGCACGTGGCCGCTCGCGTCCTGCCGGGCGAGCGCGATCAGCGCCTCGAGCGCGGAAGGATCGGCGTGGAACGCCAGGGCCGCCAGCGCCGGCTCCTCGACCCACCGGCCACCCTTCTCCTCCGACGCTGCCGACACTCCCGAGGCCACCAGCGAGCGCAGCAGCCGGACGCTCTCCGCGGGCCGCACGTCCGTGAGCCAGACGACGGGGAGTCCGCCCGCGTCCAGCGCGCAGCCCGCGGAATAGGTGCGGATCCGCTCGAGTCGGCCCTGCTCGGCGCGGAACAGGACGAGGATCGTCTCGTCGCCTTCGAGAGACAGCGTGCGATCGGACCGGTGATCGCGATCTCCGCCGACCCTGAAGCCGCCGCGGCCTTCGAGCCGGCAGCCCGGGCACTCGAGTCCGACCGAGTCCGTCGAGTCCCAGCAGCACATCTGATGGCGGCCCTCGGTGGGCACCTCGTAGCCGATCCACGCCGGACCGCGCGCGGCCGCGATCGCGGCGTGGAACGCCGACTCCAGGCCACCCGCCGCCGACCGCGTCTCGACGCGGGCGTTGGCGAGGTGGGGAGGGGCGTCGGCGATGGCCGCGACGGCGAGCGCCACGCCCGCGGCCGCGACGGCACCGGCGAGCGTCGTCCGCATGGCTGTCCTCACTTATTCAGCAGCTCGACGAGGAAGTCGGTGGCTTCCTTCGAGCCCATGTGGGAGAGGTGGCTCACCGCCTCCTTGCGCAGCTCGGGATCCTTCTCGGTGCGGGCGATCTGGATGAGGGCCTTGACGTTGCCCTGGACGAAGAGCGCGTGAAGAATCTGACGGCGGATGTCACGGTCGGGGTCGCTCGCATAGATGGAGAGGAGCACGGGTCCGGTCCGGTCGCCCATCACGCCCAGGCTGTGGATGGCGGCCTTGCGCAGCTCGGGGTCCTTCTCGCTGCGCGCCACCTCGGTGAGCCTCTCCGAGCCCCCGCCGACGAACATCGCGTGGAGGATCGACTTCTTCACCTCCACCGAAGGCTCGGCCTGGTACATCTCCCACAGCTCCGTCTGCGCCCCCATCACGCCGAGCAGGTGGATGGCGCTCTTGCGCAGCTCTTCCGACTTCTCCCCGCGGGCCGCGGCGAGGACGCGCGCCTTCTGGCCCGAGACCATGAAGCTCTGCAGCACGGCCTTCTTCACCTGCACGTCCGAGGAGGAGGCATACAGCTCGGCCAGCGCCTGTTTGCTCGCGTCGCCGCCGAAGAGGCCGAGATAGCGGATGGCCGTCTCCTGCATGTCGGGGCTCTGCTGGCCGCGGGCGATGCGGACGACGATCTCGCGGGCGCGGGGGGAGTCGCTCTGGCTGAGGACGAACAGCGCCCGTTCGCGAAGCTTCGACGAGTTGCCGCTGCCG
>QHVJ01000008.1:8016-32484 GCA_003222275.1 Acidobacteriota bacterium
CGATGGTCGCGAGCGCGTCGGCCGCGCGGCCCGCCTTGTTGAGCGCGTAGGCCTTCCAGTAGAGGCCGGCGTCCGCCTTGCGCCCGGCCATGCGCACGACGGAGTCGAAGGCCTCGATGGCGCGGTCCCACTGCTCCTCGTCGAGCGCCTGCGTGCCCCGGTCGTAAGCCCCGTCTTCTTTCGAGGCCGCCTGCTCCTCCGCCCCGGCGTCGGCCCACGCGCTCGCGAGCGAGCTGTCGGCCATGGACTGGGCCCATGCCGGCGCGCCGCCGCTCGCCAGAAGCGCCCAACCCCCCACGACTCCCACCGTTCTCTTGTTCATCGCCCTCTCTCGCTAAGACGTCGTTGCCGGGACGGCCGCCATCTGCTTTTCCTTGTTCCTCACTTTGGACTCCAGCACCCGCACCTTGAACAGGATGTCGCCCGATTCGAGCCGCTTGCGGAGCTGCTCGCGCGCCTCGGGCCCCTGCGTCGACGGACCGTGGGCGACCTCGAGGAGGACTCGCTCCAGCTCGTCGAGCACGCTCGCCACCCCCGGTTCCCCGGCCCGACGCGCGCTCAATCGGAAGAGCCGGTTCGCGGCCACCAGGTTCTCCGCCGACTCCTGCGCCGAGCGCACGTCCACCGGCTCCTTGCCCTCCGCGTTGGCGACCTCCAGCAGGACCATCTCCGACCGCTCCAGGTGGTCGCCGACCATCACCAGGAAGATGCGATCCCTTGCCTGCTCGGGAATGGGAACGGGAGCAAGGCCGCCGGCGGGGAAGTGCCGGCCGACCAGGAACGCGGCCAGGAGCGATGCCGCCAGCGCCGCCGGCGCCCACCACCGCACTGCCGGCATGCGGCGGGCAGCCGGGCGCAACCGGAGCCGGGGCTGCAAGTCGCGCCACACTTTCTCGCCGTGCTCCTCGCCGCGGGCGGGAATCGGTCCTTCGGTCACGGAGGAAAGATCGGCCCGCAGGGCAGCAAACGCCTGGGAGCAGGCGGCGCACGAGGCAAGGTGGGCCTCGACCGCGGGAGAGGCGGCGTCCTCCCCATAATAATGAAGGATGAGGTCGTCCTCGCTCGGGTGGCTCATGTCGTGGGCCTCAGGCCGGGGTCGCGGCCGAGGGCCTGCCGAACCTTGCGCACGGCCCGGAAGACGCTCTGCTTGGCCGCGCTGGCGTCGAGGTCCAGGGCGCGGCCGATCTCCTCGATGGACATGCCTTCGAAATGCCGCAGGCTGAAGGCCGACTTCTCGAGCGCGCTCATCCGAAGCATGGCCAGCTCCAGGCGCCGACGCACCTCGCCGCCGAAGACGAGCCGGTCGGCCGCGGGCGCGCCGGAGGGCATCTCGGTGGCCGGCCCATTGCTCGCGTCGTGGATGGCCACGGAATCGGCGCTTTCCTGCCGCCGCTCGCGCGCGCGCAGGCTGTCGTAGGCGCAGTTGGCGGCGATGCGGTAGATCCAGCTCCCGAAATGGGACCGCTCCTCGAACCGGTCCAGGCTGCGGTAGGCCTTCAAGAAGGCCTCCTGGACCACGTCTTCGGCGTCGTGCTCGTTTCGTGTCATGCGATAGGCCAGGCGAAAGACGTTGCGGCTGTGGCGTTCCACGAGGCGTCGGAACGCGTCGGCGTCCCCAGCCCGGGCCTGCGCCACGGTCTCGGTGTCGTCGTCGCTTCCGGCCATCCGCTTCATTAGACGAGGAAGATGGGCGTCGGTTAGCCTTTAACCCGATCTGACCGCCATCTCGGCACGGCGATTGCACTTGCCGTCCCGACGGACGAAGGAGGACTCATGGTTGGCAAGGTGAATCTGCCCCCGGACACGGACAAGCGCAAGCACCTCAAGGGCTCGGCCTCGGGCGGTCCCGGACTGAACGCGGTCGACGAGGAGCGCGCGGCGTCGATGGCCGACGAGGGCGGTGCTTCCGGCTCGGCCGTCGAGAGCCAGGAGAAAGAGCTGGAGACCCAGCCGGACCACCCGAAAGAAGACCCGAAGAAAAGCGCCGTGCGGCGGCAGGGCCGCTAGGCGTGCCCGCGCGGGCGATGGGGTCGGCCGCGATCTCCTTCGGCCTGGTGACGGTGCCGGTGCGGATCTATCCGGCCGTCCAGTCCTCGGCCGGCATCTCCTTCCACATGCTCCACAAGAAGGATGGGGTCCG
This sequence comes from Acidobacteriota bacterium, assembly GCA_003222275.1. GTDB lineage: Bacteria > Acidobacteriota > Vicinamibacteria > Fen-336 > Fen-336 > AA32. Next base: position 10,157 of record QHVJ01000008.1, read on the forward strand.
GCTGAAGCAGCAGTTCTTCTGCCCGAAGGACGAGGAGGTCGTGCCGCGCAGCGAGACGGTCCGCGGCTTCGAGATCGCCAAGGACAAGTACGTGATCGTCACCGACCAGGAGCTGAAGGCCCTCGACGAGAAGGCGACGAACGGGATCGAGATCAAGGAGTTCGTGCCCCAGGATTCGGTCGATCCGGTGTACTTCGAGCGCACGTACTACCTCGGCGCCGACAAGGGCGGAGACAAGGCCTACTCGCTCCTCGCCGACGCGATGAAGGACGCCGGCAAGGCGGCCCTCGCGCAGTACGCGGCGCGAGGCAAGGACTACCTGGTGCTCCTGCGCTCCATCGGCAACCGGCTGATGATGCAGCAGCTCTACCATGCCGACGAGGTCCGCCCCATCGAAGAGGTCCCGGTGCCCGCGCGCAAGAGCAGCCCGGCCGAGCTGAAGCTCGCCCAACAGCTCATCGATCAGGTCAGCTCCGAGAGGTTCGAGCCGGAGAAGTACACCGACGAGGTGCGCAAGCGTATCGAGCAGCTGATCGCGGCCAAGGCGAAAGGCCAGAAGATCGAGGCGCCGGCGGCTCGGCCCAAGGCGGAGGTGGTCGACCTGATGGAGGCCCTGAAGAAGAGCCTCGGCCAGGGTGGACGGCGCGCGCCGGTCCGGGCGGCGCGCCACGAAGAGCCGGCGAAGAAGACGGCCCGGCGCTAGTTCATCGATTGAGGTCGGGGGGGTGTCGCCGGTGGCATCCCTCAGGACTGTTTAATGATCCACGACCGTCGCTCAGCGCACTCGCAGGCCCTCCGGGCGGCCGCGGATCCCCGGCGCGCGGCCCGCGTGGCCGACCTCACCTACGTCACCGACGCCGTCCCCGGCATTCGGCGCGTGCGCTCCGGCCGTGGCTTCCGGTACGTCGGGTCCGACGGCCGTCCGCTCCAAGACCCGCGCGAGCGGGAGCGGATCCGGGGGCTCGTGGTGCCCCCCGCCTGGCGCGACGTGTGGATCTGCCCGGACCCCCACGGGCATATCCAGGCGATCGGGCGCGACGCGCGGGGGCGGCGGCAATACCGCTACCACCCGCGGTGGCGCCGGTTGCGCGACGAGGCCAAGTTCTCACGCATGGTCGCTTTCGGCCGCGCGTTGCCCACGATCCGCGTCCGCGTGGACGCGGCGCTCTCGCACCCGGGACTGGGCCGGGAGAAGGTGCTGGCGCTCGTCCTCCGGCTGCTGGAGATCACCCTCATCCGCGTCGGGAACGAGGAGTACGCGCGCGACAACGCGTCGTTCGGCCTCACCACCTTGCGCCGGCGGCACGTGGCGGTGTCCGGGGAAAAGCTGCGCTTCCGTTTTCGCGGGAAGAGCGGCAAGGAGCACGCCTTCGGCATCCGCGACCGGCGCCTGAGCCGGATCGTGAAGCGCTGCCAGGAGCTGCCGGGACAGGAGCTGTTCCGCTACGTCGACGATCGTGGCCGCAAGCGGGGGGTGGGCTCGGCCGACGTGAATGCCTACCTGCGGGCGGTCAGCGGCCGCGATTTCACCGCGAAGGACTTCCGCACGTGGGCGGGGACGGTCCGCGCCGCCTATGCGCTGAATGCGCTCGAGCCGTTTTCGTCGGCCCGGCAGGCGAAGCGGAACCTGGCGCGCGCCGTCGAGTCGGTGGCGGCGCGACTCGGCAACACGCCCGCCATCTGCCGCCGCTGCTACGTCCATCCCGTCGTGGTCGACGCGTACCTCGGCGGCAAGCTGGCCGGCGCGATGCGCAAGCGCGCCTCACGGCCACGCACCGGCAGGCTCAACTCCCACGAGCAGTCCGTCCTCGACCTGCTGGTGGCGCATCTGACGTCGCCCTTGCCGGCGCGCGCCGGGCGCGTCGCGTGAAGCCTGTTCCGCTGCGCGCGCCGAACACGCGCGCATGCTAACGTGGCTTCACCGGCATGGAGGAGGTTCGCGTGGTCGTCGTCAGCGAGGATCCGCTGGTCCGCAGCGGGCTCGCTTCGCTCCTCGCGGGCCAGCCCGGCATCGTCGTCGAGGGGCAGATGAGTCCGGACGAGCTGCCGGGAGAAGCGGGAGAGCCGGAGGTGGCGGTGTGGGACGCCGGCTCCAGCTCGTCCGGGCTCGAGCACCTGGACGAGACGGCCTCGCGCTCCTTGCGCGTCCTGGCCATCCTCGCCGATGAGGGCCAGGCGGCCGATGTGCTGGCGGCCGGGGCGCGCGGCGTCTTGCGGCGCGACGCCGGGGCGGCGCGATTGGGCGCCGCGGTGCGCGCGGTGGCAGAGGGGCTGATGGTGCTCGACGCCGTCGTCGCCGAGTCCGTGCTGAGGCCTCGTCCGGAGACGCCGGCCACGGTCGAGCACCTCACGCCGCGCGAGCACGAGGTGCTGCAGCTCCTCGCCCAGGGCCTGTCCAACAAGCTGATCGCCGCCCGTCTCGGGATCAGCGATCACACCGTGAAGTTCCACGTGAACGCGATCCTCGGAAAGCTGGGCGCGCAGAGCCGGACCGAGGCGATCGCCCAGGCGGCTCGGCTGGGGCTGGTGCTGTTTTAGCGAGGCGCGGCGCCGACCGCATTGGCGCGGTGCGCTCATCCGAGTGTTCCTTCTGAGCCGCCGGCGTACTCTTCCCGGGACGAGTTCGTCATCGCCGCCTTCGGCGGCCACCAGCAGGGATGAAACGGCGCGGCGATGGGCCGGTAACGCTACGCACCTGCAGAGTGCCGACTGGATCAATGGCCCCATGATTCAGGGATGCATTCATACGGTTCGCAGATGATTGCGACTGAAATTACTTTCAGTGTTGAAATGGTCCTGGCCGCGCCGACTGTCGGGCGCGACGCTGCCAGCACCCTCGGAATCGCCAGCGGGGCCGCTCGTAGCGAGCCAGCCTTTGGCGGGCGTGTCCCCGCCGGCTCCCTCGGCGCGCCGGCCGGCCGTGAGCCCTCTCGCCCCAGACCGCTATGAGATCCGCTTCACGGGCAGCGCCCCTGTCCCCAGTGGGCCAATGCGCCCAGGGAAGAGTTGGCGGCCCTGCTACCTGACCGTTCGGCTAGGCTCCTCCCTGCCCGTTTGCCCGATGTGTGGATCCCTCGCGCCCGCGTAGTCTCGGCGCAGGAGGGAAGACCATGTCCGACATTGCAAGCGATCTTTCCGGCCGCCTGGCCGTACTCGTCGAGAAGTCCGCACCCGCCGTGGTGCGGGTCGAGGGCCGGCGCCGCGCGGCCTCGAGCGGCGTCGTCTTTGGCCCGGACACCGTCGTCGCGGCGCACCACAACCTCGAATGGGATGACGGCCTTCGGGTGGGCCTCGCGGACGGCACCACGGTGCCGGCCGCCCTCGTCGGACGCGACCCCACGACCGATCTCGCCTTGCTCAAGGTGCAAGCCTCGGGGCTCGTGGCCCCGGAATGGGCGGGCCCGGAGGACGTCAAGGTCGGCCAGCTCGTGCTGGGGCTGTCGCGGCCGGATCGCAGCGTACGGGCGGGGCTCGGCATCGTCGCCGTGGCCGGCGATGCCTGGCGCACGCCCGCGGGCGGCCGCGTCGACCGCTTCATCGAGACCGACCTCGCCCTGCACTCCGGCTTCTCGGGCGGCCTCGTCGTGGACGCATCGGGAAGAGCCCTCGGCGTCAAGACCGCGGGACTGCTCAGGGGAACCGCCGTCGTGGTGCCGGCCTCGACGGTCCGCCGGGTGGCGGAAGCGCTCACCGCTCACGGTCACGTCCGGCGCGGCTTCCTGGGGGTGGGGACCATGCCCGTCCGCCTCGGCCCGGAGCAGGAGAAGGCCGTTGGCCAGCCGGCCGCGCTGCTCGTGACCTCGGTCCAGCCGGAAACCGCGGCCGCTCGCGCCGGTGTGCTCCTCGGCGACGCGCTCCTCGCCTGCGACGGCCACGTGCTGAACCGCCCCGGCGACCTCTTCGCCCGTCTCGACGAGGATGCGATCGGGCGCAACGTCACCCTGCGGCTGCTGCGGGCGGGACAGGTGAGAGACGTCGTGGCGAAGGTGGGGACGCGCGACGCGAGGACGGCATGAGCGTGCTCGCGCAGCTCTCACGTGATCTGGCGGCGCTCGTAGCGCGGGCCGCGCCTGCCGTCGTGGGCCTGGCGCATGGGCGCGGCCAGGGCTCCGGAATGGTCCTCGCGGCGGACGGCTACATCCTCACCAACTCGCACGTGGCGCGCTCGCCCGGCGGTCTGCGCGTGCGCCTCGCCGGAGGCGCCACCCTTCCGGGCGAGCTGGTCGGCGCCGACGATCACACCGACCTGGCGGTGGTGCGGGTGCAGGCGCGGCTGCCCGAGCCGCTGGTCCTCGCCGAGGCCGAGCCCTTGAGCGTGGGACAGCTCGTGGTGGCGATCGGCAATCCCCTCGGCTTCGAGCGGTCCGTGAGCCTGGGCGTCGTGAGCGCCCTCTTCCGCAGCCTTCCCACGAACGCGGGAGGACTCCTCGAGGGCCTCGTCCAGACCGACGCCGCGGTCAACCCCGGCAACTCCGGCGGTCCGCTCGTCGACGCCGAGGGCCGCGTCGTGGGCATCACCACCGCCATGATCGCGTACGCGAGCGGCATCGGCTTCGCGATTCCCGCCTCCACCGCGAGCTGGGTGGCGGCGGTCCTCATCCAGAAGGGTGAAGTGCAGCGGCCGTTCCTCGGCATCACCGCGCGCGGCGAGGAGCTCGGGCCGCAGCTCGCCGTGCAGACGGGCCAGCCGCGGGCGGTGCGGGTGATGGGCGTCGGATCGGGGACGCCCGCCGACGAGTCCGGCCTGCGCAAGGACGACGTGCTGCTTGCCGCGAACGGCCGGCCGGTGGCTACCGTCGACGACCTGCAGCGCGTCATCGTCCTGTCGGGACCCGAGGTGCGGCTCGCGGTCCGGCGGGGAAGCGAAGACCGGCAGCTCCTCGTCCGCCCGGCGCCGCGGCCTCGAGCCGCCTGAGCCCTCCGCGCCGGCGTATGATCGCCGCAGGCGGGGGCCGAACCATGGACAAGATCGACGTCCAGTGGCGGTGCGAGGCGTGCCACGAAGAGGCGGTGACGGTCGCCTGGCGGGGGAAGTCGGAGGACCTCGAGCCCGTCATGGTGCGCACCCGGTGTCCCATCTGCGGGAACGTGAGCACCCGCTCGTTCCGGCCCGGCACCCTCGCCGACACCGAGGAGACCTACACCCTCGACGAGTGGGTCAAGCGCGGCGGCAAGGAAAAGGCGATCGACCGCACGCGCGCGCCGCACGAGGAAGAGGACCTCGAGCTGTCGCCGATGACCATCTCTCCCGAGGAGATGGCCGAGATGGACACCAAGGCCGAGCAGTGCCAGCCGCCCCACATTGCCGCGTCATGGTCGCTCGTACCCCCGGTGAACGAGTGGTACGGCGCTGACGTGCCCAGGCTCCTCGCCGAAGTACGGCGTCTGCGCGCGGAGAACGAGAAGCTGCTCGGGCGGCGGAAGACGCCGCGCTGACCGGCTCACTCACCCTTCAGGGAGCCGTTCCCGCGGCGGAAGAGCGCGTCGCTGGCCGCGCGCAGCTCGGCGACCCTGGACCGTGCCTCCTCGACCAGGTCCCGCGCCTGCGCGATCGCGGCCGCCGTCCGCATGCGCGTCACGCGCGATCCCTCCCGGGCGGCGTGGAGGCGGGGGAGAGTCGAGGAGGCGAGTGCGCCCTCGATCGCCTCCAGGGCGACGCGGAGGAAGGGAGCCTCCTCGGGGGGGGCGACCGTCTTCAGATCGCTCACCTCTCGCGCGAGCCGCGCGAGCTCGGTCGCGCGGTCGTCGCCGACGAAGGCCGCGACGCCTGGCGCCGCCGGTGGCGGCGCGGAGCCTCCGCTGCCGTCGGAGCAGGCCGGCGGCGGCATCGCGCCGGAACGGGGATCGACACCGTGTGCGCGCCAGATCCGGCTGACCGTCGTCTGGCTCACGCGACACGCGCGCGCGAGGCTGCGAGTCGTCCAGCGCTGCGTTCCCGGCGGCGGCGGCAAGCGCAAGTGGCTGAGCACCCGCTCGACGTCGTCGGCCAGGATGCGGCGGGGGGCACCCGGGCGGGCAGCGTCGACGAGCCCTTCGAGCCGGCTCGTCTCGAAGCGCGTCCGCCATTTTGCAACGGTGGGTTCCGAAATCCGGAAACGGCGCGCCAAAGCCTTGGGCTCGTCGCCAGCCGCCAGGCCGAGGACGATCGATGCCCGCCGGGCGAGGCGCCGGTCACGGCCGCTCGCCCAACGCTCCAGCGTCTCGCGCTCAGCGGCAGCCAGCGGCAACGGAGGGACCGGCCGGCCGGGGTGCATGCTTGGAACTCACGTTCCACTTATCACGATACGCCGATCACGTCCTGTTTTGTACTCCCGCCCATCGAATTCTGACTCGGCTCGGACTCAGCCCGCGTGTGGCGTCGCACAGGTGCGGAGACGCTGGCGAGCGGTTTGCATGAGCGGCCGTCGTGAGTCGCCCCCCCGAATTCGGGGGCACAACTTCGGGCAGCTCTTGATACACTCTGGGCCGAGGCCCGCCCCCCCTGCCGGCGGTTCCTCCCCAGGCGACGAGGTGACGGATGCGCACGAGGCTCGTTTCCATGGCCGCCTTGCTCGCCCTGCTCGGGTCGGGCTTCGCGGGGGCGCAGGCTCCGGTTCCGGCGCCGGGACGACTGGCGGTCTTCAAGACCGGCGTGGACGTCGTCAACCTGGCGGTGACGGTCACCGATCCCAAGGGCCGGTTCGTCACCGACCTGGGGGAGGGCGACTTCGAGGTACTGGAGGAGGGAGTGCGCCAGCCCCTCACGATCTTCACCCGTGAAGACCTCCCCGTCTCCCTGGCGATACTGATCGACACCTCGGCGTCGATGGACGCGAAGCTGAGCCAGGCCCAGACGGCCGCCGTCCGCTTCGTGAAGACGCTGCACTCCGCCGACGAGGCGCAAGTCGTCCAGTTCAGCCAGCGGGCCGAGGTGGTCCAGGACTTCACCTCCGACAAGGCTCAGCTCGAGGCGGCGATCCGGAGCACCCATGCGACGGGCGACACGGCGCTCTACACCGCCCTCTACGTCGCGCTCAAGGACCTGGACCGCCGTCACCGGGAGGCCGAGCTGCGGCGCCGGGCGGTGGTGGTCCTCAGCGACGGCGAGGACACCGCTTCCTCCGTCACCGACGAGCAGGTCCTCGATCTCGCCAAGCGCACGGGGATCGGTGTCTACGGCGTCGGCCTTTTCGGCGCCGAGGCGCCCGCCGCCGCGCGGCCGCTCAACCCCGACCAGTCGACGTTCTTCTTCTCGGCGCTCGGGCGGGCCACCGGGGGCCAGGCCCATTTCCTGAAGAACGTGTCGCAGCTCGACGGCGTCTACGACCGTCTCGCCCAGGAGCTGCGCTCGCAATACGGGCTGGGCTACGTCTCCAACAACCCCGCGCACGACGGCCGCTGGCGACGCGTGGTGGTGCGCACGCCCGCCCACCTGAACGTCGACATCCGCCACAAGCTCGGCTACTTCGCGCCCAAGAACTGAACCCGCCGGCTCAGGGGCGGACGACGATCTCGCGTCCCTGGTACCGGACGAGCGCTCCGTGCCCGGCTCCATAGGGCACGGCGCGGCCGGGCCCGACGAACACCACCTCGAACGTGCGCTCCTGTAATGCCCCCGCGAGACCGCCGGCGCGGGCCCCGAGGGTCAGGGTGCGATCCGCATCCCGCCAGGTGATGGGAACCCGTGTCCAGGCGCCGGCTTCATACGCGTTGGTGAGCCCGTCGTCGTCATAGAGCGCGAAGGCACCGTCCCGTCCCTCGTAGACCCGGAGCGTGACCGGATCGTCGGGTCCGTCGAAGGCATGCTGCCGGGAAGGTCCGAAAGGCACGATCGAGCCGGCCCGCACGTGCAGGGGCAGCGAGTCGTAGGGCGCGGGAGACTCCACCGTCCGGCCCCCCTCGACGATCTCGCCCGTCCAGAAGTCGTACCAGCGGCCGGCGGGAAGGTAGACGGGCCGCGAGCGGACCCGGGGGGCCGTCACCGGGCTCACCAGCAGCGCGGGCCCGAAGAGGAACTGGTCGGAGATTTCGCGAGCCTTCGGGTCTTCGGGAAAATCCATGACCAGCGCTCGCATCAACGTGTCGTGGTCGAGGGTCACCCGCGCGGCCAGCGAGTAGACGTAGGGCAGGAGCCGATACCGCAGCTCGGCGAAGCGGAGGAGCGTGCGGTACGCCGGGTGCTCGGGTCCCCCGAAGTACCACGGCTCACGCTCGGTCGTCTGGCCGTGGGCCCGGAAGACGGGGCAGAAAGCGCCGAACTGGAACCAGCGGACGAAGAGCTCACGGTAGTCCTCGCTCGCGTTGCCGCCGGGATGGTCCACGCTGAAGCCGCCGATGTCGTGGGTCCAGTAGGGGAGACCCGAGAGCGAGTAGGAAAGGCCGGCGGGGATCTGCGCGCGGAGCACCTCCCAGCGCCCGACGGTGTCGCCCGACCACGCGATCGTGCCGTGCCGCTGGCTGCCGGCCCAGGCCGAACGGGTGAGGATCGCGACCCGGCGCTCGGGCGCGGCCTGGCGGAGCTCTTCGTAGAGTCCCCCCGTGTGGACGACCGGATAGGCGTTCAGGACGCGGGCCCCCGGGCCGAGCGCGGTCGGGCTGATGATCTGGGCCTGCTCGTCGGGCGTCGGGTCGTCGATGAGGTTGGGCTCGTCGGCATCGATCCACCAGCCGTCGAAACCCTTCGCGAAGAGGGTGTCCTTGATCTGCCGCCAGTACAGCTTCCGGGCCGCGGGATTGAACGCGTCGTAGAAGGAGAACTCGTCGCCGAGCCAGTCCTTGATGCCGCGGTCGAGGGTGTAGGGGTAGAGGAAACCGGCCCTCCGCATCTCCTCGAAGTTGGCCGTTCCCTTGTCGAACTTGGGCCACACCGAGATCGGCACGCGCGCGTTCAGGCGGTGCACCTCGTCCACCATGCCTCTCGGGTCGGGAAAGCGCGCGGGATCGAACTCGTGCGTGCCCCACTGCTTGTCGCGCCAGTACCGCCAGTCCTGGACGATCACGTCGAGCGGAAAGCGGCGCCGCCGGAACTCCCGCACCACGTCCAGCAGCTCGGCCGCGCTGTGGTAGCGCTCGCGGCTCTGCCAGTAACCGTAGGCCCATTTGGGCAGCAGCGGCGCTCGGCCGGTCGCCTCGCGATAGCCCGCGATCACGTCGTCGAGGCTCGCGCCCGGGAAGAAGTAGTAGTCGATGCCCTCGCCGGAGGCGGACCAGAGTCGCAGTGGCCGGAGGGCGCGCGGCGGCAGCCAGCGCAGGTCGAACGGGCCGTTGGCGTCACCGCGCCGCCACTCGATCTTCAGGCGGTAGCGCCGGTTCGCCTCGAGCGGGACCGTGACCGCCTCGTCGGCACGCACGAACAGGCTCCAGTAGTCGATGAGGAGCGTGTCGTCGAGCCAGAGCTTGACGTAGTTGAGGGCCCGATGGCTGTAAAGGCCGTACTCGCCGGTCGCGCCGGGGACGAGAGAGCCGGTCCACCTCACGGCGCGGATCTTCGCCGCGATCTCGGGCGGGAGCGCCGACGCGTCGGGAAGGCCGGCGGCGGAGGCGGACAGAGGCTCACGCATGTCGCGGTCGGCGAAGTAGGCGGCGGTGAGGCCGCCGGGCTTGCCGGTCGCGTCCATCAAGCTCTGCGCGGGGACGGGGACGACGTCCTCCGGGTGGCCGAAGCGCATGTGAGACGGGTTGTCCCACAGCAGCCCCCAGCCTCGGCTGCTCACGAGCGTGGGGACGACGATCTCGCGGTTGTGCTGCCACAGGTCGAGGTCGCGGCCGCGCAGGTCGAGCCATCGGTCCTGGTGCTGGCCGAGGCCGTAGAGTCCCTCGTCGTCGCGCGTTTCGAAGGCCTGGCTCACCTCGTATGTCGTCTCGCCCGGCGTGGTGACGCGCCGGAAGACTTTGCCGCCGGCGGCGGGCTCGCGCAGCAGCGGACGGCCCGAGGCATCCTCGAACGACACCTGGCCCGAGTCGAGCGCGACGCGGGCGCGCAGCCGCGGGGTCGACAGTACCGCCTCTCGCCCGTCGGCGTGCACTTCGAAACGCGCCGGCGCCCAGTGCGCCACCACGGCCAGGCTCGGGCGCGACGGCTCCGGCGCCCCGCCGGGCCAGGCGGTGACCCGCACGATCCTGTCGGAGCAAGCGCGGAGGCGGACGTGCACGCCCCGGGCATTCACCACGATGCCGTCGGCGAGACGCTGCCATCTCTGGCGGGGACCGGCGGGAGCCGCGACGACCATGACCGCGGCCAGGAAAACGAGTCGGTTCATCGCGCTCTCGGAGGACGCACTCTAACATGGGGCCCGCGGGCGAATCGGGTGCGGCGGGGTTGTGTTAACGTGCGCCTTGCGAAGCGCGACGGGCGATGCCGCGGCCGCGCGACCGGAGGTGGCAGATGCCGGATTCTCATTTCTCGAGGCGCTCGTTCTTGAAGTCGTCGGCGGTGGGGACGGCCGGGCTGATGGCCCCCGCTCTGCTCCGTTCCTCCCCCGCCCTTGCGGCCGAGTCCGGCGTTCTCGAGCACCTGGGCGTGGCGCTCTACACGGTCCGCGACCAGATGAAGGCCGACACCCCGGGCACCCTGAAGGCGATCGCGGATCTGGGCTACCGCTACGTCGAGAGCGGCCTGCTGCCTTCTCTCGGCCCCGCGCTGAAGGCGGCCGGCCTCAAGCAGGCGAGCGCGTATGCTCCGACGTACCTCGTCACCGGCAACCGCAAGGCATGGGCGGGCTCGGGAGACATGCTCCCCGAGGGCTACCGCTGGAGCCAGGCCATCGACGAAGCCAAGTCGCAGGGTCTGCAGTACCTCGTCATCGTCTACCTGATGCGCGCCGAGCGCGGGGGACTCGACGTGTACCGCGACCTCGCGACCAGGCTGGCCAAGGCGGGCGAGGCCTGCCGCAAGGCGGGACTCGGCCTTGCGTACCATCCGCATGCCTTCGAGTACGAGGAGATCGACGGCGTCCGGCCGATCGAGCTGCTGCTGAAGGAAACGCCGAAGGAGTCGCTCGGCCTGGAGCTCGACACGTTCTGGTCCAGCATCGCGGGCGTCGATCCGGTGAAGATGGTCCAGACCCACTCCGGGCGCGTTCCCCTCGTGCACCTCAAGGACAAGGCCACCGGCACTCCCGTCCAGTACGACGAAGGCAAGGTGCCGAAGGAAGCCTTCAAGGAGATCGGCCGGGGCGCGATCGATTACGCCGCGTTCCTCCCCGCGGCGGCAAAGGCGGGTGTGAAGTACTACTACGTCGAGCAGGACTTCAGCGCGGGCAGCCCGCTCGACAGCTTGCGTACGAGCCGGCAGGCCCTGGCCGCGCTCGTCGCGGGCAAGAAGGGCTGAACTCGGGTTCGGCCGAAGACGTAATCAAGGATTCAATTCCCGTACACGACGGCGCGCTCGATGCCGATCTGGGTGCCCGTCGAGCGCTCGTCCTTGTCCGCGCGCGTGACGATGCGCAGCGTATGCTCGCCACTCTTCAGCGCGGTCACATGCCAGTAGTCGTTGTCGTGGGTGCGGGGAACCACGTAGGCGTCGATCTCACCGACCTTGTCGCCGTCCAGGTAGACGTCGGCGCGTCCGCCCTGTTGGGAGCACCGACCGGCCACGCTCAGCCCGGTGCCGCGGAACCTCAGGGTGGCCTCGGCGCCGCTCCTGTCCGCGGCCTTCATGGTGGGCCCGGACGACCGCTCGTTGTCTTTCGCCTCGCTCCAGCCTTCGCTCCAGGTCCAGGCCGGGTCCCCGAACGCGATGCGGGCGGTCGGCGGATCGATCGACCACTCCTCGAGCGCGGGGGCCCGGGGCGGCTGGCGCGGGATCACCACCTCCGTGGGCGTGACCTTGCCTCCCGCCCCTTCGATGACCTTGAACGCGCGGCTCATCGTCGATTGCGTGATCTCGTCGAACGAATAGCTGGTGAAACGGAACTTCGTGGTGGCGATCGCGGGGATGCCGGCCTTCCAGCCGTCGGGAATTCGACCGTAGCCCAGAATCACGCCGAGGATGCCCGCGGCGCTCGAGGGATTACAGTCGGAATCCTGGCCGGCCCGGGTGGAGACGTCGATCGTCCGGGTGAAGTCGCCATGGCCATACAGCAGCCCGAGGGCCACGAAGGCGCCGTTGAGGCGGGCGTCGATGTTGAAGCTGTCGAGAGCGCCGTCGGGACAGGGATCGTCCCGGTCCCACTTGTCCGTCACGAGCTGCCACGTCTTCTTCCAGTCCTCGGGGTGCTGCGCAGACCAGGCCAGCACGTCGCGGATCACCTTCGCGTAGCCGCTCTCGGCCGGGATGGAGCGCAGGCCCGCCTCCACGACCCGGCGAGGGTCGTTCTCGAAAAAGGCGGCGGCGTACATCCCCCCGAAGAACATCCCGCCGTAGAGCCCGTCGCCGTAGTTCATCACGCGGCCCACGCGGTTGGCGTACTTGTTGGCCTCCTGGGGAAGCCCCGGCGTCATGAGGCCGATGAAGTCCGACTCGATCTGGAAGTCGATGTCGTTGGCGTGGACGTTGTACTTCGGGTGGCCCGACCAGGGGGCCTTGATGCCGTGATTCAGCAGGCGCCGCGCCCCCGCGTTCGCGTGCCAGAGGTCGTACTTCGAGTCCTTGAACATCTCGCCGTACTGCTCCGTGGTGGCCTCGAGGCCCAGCCTGTCCATCACCTCCGCGAAGGTCATCTCCACGTAGAGGTCGTCCTGGTCGATCGCGTTCGCGACGTTCTCCGGCTTCCACGCGATCGGCCCTTCGATCGTCCGGCCCTTGAACCGGAACTCGGTGGGGGCACCGAAGGAGACGCCGATCATCTGCCCGGCCCAGCCGCCGCGGATCTTGTCTTCGAGAGCGCCGCGGGAGAGCCGGCGGGGCGGCGGCGCCGCGTCCGGCGCGCTCGGGGCGGCGGCGGCCAGGACGGCGGCCAGGCTCAGGACCATCGCACGCGTCGTCATCGTGTGTCCTCCTCGGCGGGATCGAGCGGGGTCACGGGGTCGATGAAGAACCAGCACAGCCCCGCGATGAAGTAGGCCCCCGCGGAGAGGTAGAACGCAACCGCCCAGTTCCGGTCCGTCATCTTCAGGATGTGGCCGATGGCCGTGGGCGCCAGCGCGCCACCGAAATTGCCCATCATGTTCATCGCGCCGGAGTAGGTGCCGGCGAACCGCCCTCCCACGTCCATGCAGGCACCCCACGAGCAGGGCATCGAGAGATCGCCGAACAGGCTGGCCAGGCCCATGGCGACCATGATCAGGACCGGATGCTGGATGTGGGCGGGGAGGAGAAAGACGGCGCCGGCGAGCGTGAACCCGGTGATGGCCAGGATCCGGCGCGCGCGGGCCAGGCTCCCGGTGGCCCGCGCCAGGCGTGCCGCGAGGAACCCCGAGATGAGGTTGCCGAATCCGCCTCCGAAGAGCGGGACGCCCGCGAGCAGCGCGAGAGCGTACTTGCCCGTGGTCGAGCCGTACGTGTTCTTGAGAAAGGTCGGCAGCCACGTGACGTAGAAGTACCAGCAGTAGCTGAAGAAGAAGTACTGCGCCCACAGCAGCCAGGTCGTCCTCGAAGCCAGGAACGCCTTCCAGGGCACCGCATCGTGGCGCGCCACGGGCGGGTTTCCGGCGAGGAGCGCACGCTCCGCCTCGTTGACGCGGGGGTGATCGCGCGGGTCGTCCCGGAACCAGCGGAAGAAGAGGACCGCCCAGACGACGCCCAGGGCGCCGAAGACCGCGAAGGCATTCCGCCACGACATGCGGGTGAGAACGAGCGCGACGAGGACCGGCGTCACGGCGCCGCCCCAGCGGGCGCAGAGCCAGAGGATGCCCTGCGCGCGCGCCTTCTCCTCCGGCCGGAGCCAGGTCGTGAACGCGCGCGTGAGGTTGGGAAAGCAGCCGGCCTCGCCCATGCCGAACAGGAAGCGGGTGACGACGAGCGAGGTCACGCTCCATACCCATCCCGTGGCGGCGGTGAAGAAGGACCACCAGACCACCACCCGCATGAGCGTCTTCCGCGGGCCGAACCGGTCGCCCAGCCAGCCCGTCGGAATCTCGAACAGGGCGTAGGCGAGGGCGAAGGCGCTGAAGACGTAGCCGACGTAGTCGTCGTACTGGGGGCCGGTGATGCCGAGATCGCTCCGGATGTCCGGCATGGCCTGGGCGATACAGACCCGGTCTATGTACTGGATGACGGCGAGGGTGACGCCGAAATAGAGAACCCCGAAGCGCGTCCGGCTCGGCGTGAGCATCACCCTAGCGAGCGGTGGCGAGGCCCACGGCCGGGATGCCCTCCTTCCGCATCAGCTCGTTGAGGGCGGAGACATCCTTCGCCAATGCCTCCTTCCACGGGCCGATCTGGGCGTCGGTCCTGGCCTTCAGCTCGGCAAACAGCTCTTGCGCCTGGCGCGTCGGCGCCGCGTCGGCGCTGTCCACGACGTTCGAGAGCCAGGCGATCTTGCTGTTGAGCATCGTCGGCCAGTTGCACATGTCCTGCGAAGAGCGCGCCTTCAGCTGGATCAGCTCGGCCTCGAACGGCGACATCTTGGTGTCCAGCGCGTCGGAAGCGGCCACCACGGCCTTGCCCGGGGCGGAATCGGCCAGGCGGCCCTTGAGGGCGCGGAGCTGCTCCCGCAGGGCGCGGATCTCGAGGATCGTCCCGTGGGCTCGTCCCAGGAGATCGCGCAGCGCGACCATCATCTCGAACTGCTGGCGCAGGTCGGCGGCGGAGGTCGTGACGCGCGGGTCGAGCTTCACCTCCATGGGCGCGGTCAGGCTCTGGCCGCCGGTATTCAGCCGCACCTGGTAGTTCCCGGGCAGCACCATCGGCATGTCGGGAGGACCCATGTCGAAGATCGCGGAGCCCACGAGCTTCGGCTTGTCGTAGCGCAGGTCCCAGACGAAACGATGCAGCCCGGCCGCCTTGGGCATCACGTCGGGCTTCTCGTCCGGCTCCGGCCGCTCCGGCAGCGGCTTGTCGGGGACGACCTCCTCCTCGCTCTTGTAGGTCCGGATCACCTTTCCGCTGCCGTCGAGGACCTCGAGGTTGACGGCCGTCTGGGCCTTGGCGAGCTGGTAGTAGAGGATCGCCCCTGCCGGCGGGTTCTGCCCCTGGAAGGAGCCCCGCCCGCTGCCGCCCCGGAAGCGGTAGGCCGTGCTCGGCGCGAACAGGTGGACCTCGGCGTTCGCTACCGCGTCGTTCCACTGGCGCAGCGGCGCCACGTCGTCCAGAACCCAGAAGGCGCGGCCGTGGGTGGCGAGGGCGAGCTCGTCGCCCTTGACGACGAGGTCGTGGATGGGGACGGTCGGCAGGTTGAGCTTGAGGGGCTGCCAGCGGGCGCCGTCGTCGAAGGAGACGAACACGCCGGTCTCCGTCCCCGCGTAGAGCAGCCCCTTGCGAACGGGATCCTCGCGGACGGCGCGCACGAAGCTGCCGTCGGGGATGCCGTTCGGGGCGATCCGGCGCCAGGTCTTGCCGTAATCGTGGGTCACCCATGCGTAGGCCTTGTAGTCGTCGAGCTCGTGGCGATCCACGGCCAGGAAGGCGGTCGCCGGGTCGTGGGGCGAGGCGTCGATCTGGCTGATGAGGCTCCATTCCGGGAGGTCCTTCGGGGTGACGTTGCTCCAGGTCTGGCCGTCGTCGCGCGTGAGCTGGACGAGTCCGTCGTCGGTGCCGGCCCACAGCACGCCCTTCTGCCGCGGCGACTCCGCCAGGCTGAAGATCACGTCGTAGTACTCGATGCTGATGTTCTCGCCCGTCACCGGTCCGCCCGAGCGCTGCTGCCTGCTCTTGTCGTTCCGGGTGAGGTCGGGGCTGATCGGCGTCCAGCTCATGCCCTTGTCGCTCGTCCGGAACAGGACGTTCCCCGCGTAGTAGACGACGCTCGGGTCGTGCCGCGAGACGAGGATGGGCTCGGTCCAGTTGAACCGGTACTTCAGGTTGGCGGCCTCGTGCCCGTCGGTGTTGTCGGGCCAGACGCTCACGTTGTGGGCCTGGCCGGTCTTCTGGTCGAGACGCGTCAGGATCCCGAAGTACTCGCCCGCGTAGACGGCGCTCCCGTCCGGCGTCGCGGAGACGTAGCCGGCCTCGCCGCCGCCCACCGGATTCCAGTCGGCGCGGGTGATCGCGCCCTGGTCGCTTCGGCTCCGGATGCCCACCGACGAGTTGTCCTGCTGCGAGCCGTAGAGCATGTACGGCCACTGGTCGTCCACGCTCACGTGGTAGAACTGCGCGGTCGGCTGGTTGTCCAGCCGGCTCCACGTCTCCCCCCCGTCCACGCTGATCGTGGCGCCGCCGTCGTTCGCGATGGCCATCCGCTTCGCGTCGCCCGGGTCGATCCACAGGTGGTGGTAGTCGCCGTGGGGCGTCTGCATCGGCGTCCAGCTCTTGCCCCCGTCCCGGGAGCGGTAGAGGCCCACGCACATCACGTAGAGCGTATCCGGCTCGCGCGGGTCGGCCGCCACGTGCGTGTAGTACCAGGGGCGGTGGCGGAGCCGATGATCGTCGGTCATCTGCTTCCAGCTCTCGCCTCCGTCGTCGGAGCGATAGAGGCCGCCCTTCTCGTCGGCGGCTTCGACCATCGCATACACGCGATTGCCGTCGGCGCCGGAGACGCTCACGCCGATCTTGCCGAGTACGATATCGGGCCAGCCCTTGCCCTCCACCTTCTTCCACGTGCCGCCGCCGTCGGTCGAGCGGTACAGGCCGCTTCCCGGCCCGCCGCTCGTCAGGCTCCACGGCGTGCGGTTGGCCTCCCACAGCGCCGCGAACAGGATGTTCGGGTTCCGGGGGTCCATGGCCAGGTCGATCGCGCCGGTCTTCTCGTCCTTGAAGAGGACCTTCTCCCACACCTTGCCGCCGTCCCGCGAACGGAAGACGCCGCGCTCCGGGCTCGGACCGTAGGCGTGGCCGAGGGCCGCGACGTAGACGAGGTCCGGGTTCTTCGGGTGGACGAGGAGAGCGCCGATCTGGCGCGTGTCCTTGAGCCCGACGTTGGTCCAGGTCTTCCCGGCGTCGGTGGACTTGTAGACGCCGTCGCCGTGAGAGAGGTTGCCGCGGATGCACGCCTCGCCGGTGCCCACGTACACCACGTTCGGGTCCGAGTCGGCCACGTCGATCGCGCCGATCGAAGAGACCGCTTCCTTGTCGAACAGGCTCGCCCAGGAGGCTCCGCCGTTGGTCGTCTTCCAGACGCCGCCCCCGGTGTATCCCGCGTAATACGTGTTGGCGTCGACGGTCGTCCCCACGGCGGCCATGGCGCGTCCCCCGCGCCAAGGACCAATGAGGCGGTACTTCATGCCACCGAAGGGCTCCGGGGGCTTGTCGGCGGCCGCGCTGGCGCGGACGAGGGTGGCGGCGGTGAGGATGAGGACGGCAAGGCGGCGGGAGCGGGGAATCATCGACCCTCCTTGGCGAATGCTGCGGAGCCTATGCGCGGCAGCCGCGGCGGTCAAGGACGGCCTCATTCCAGGACGGCCTCATTCCAACAGGAGGGGCCTCATTCCACCACGTCGAACTGCTCCAGCGCTCTTTCGTCGATCGTGAGGCCGAGCCCGGGAACGCCTTCGTCCAGGTCCACGAAACCGTCCTTGGCCCGGGGCTCGCCCTCGAAGACATACCAGAACAGCTCGTTGCCGACCTCGACGTCCACGATCGGGAAATACTCGGCCATCGGGGAGTTCAAGCTCGCCATGACGACGTGGTAGTTGTGCATCTGGCCGGCATGGGGAATGACCGGCACCGAATGGGCCTCGGCGAGGGCGGCGATCTTGCGGGCCTGGGTCAAGCCGCCGACGCGGTTGGTGTCGAACTGGATGTAGTCGACGGCCCGCGCCTCGAGCAGGTCGCGGAACCCGTGCAGCGTGAACTCGTGCTCGCCCCCGGCGATGGGGACCCGGCCGTACGACTTCAGCTCCGCGTAGCCGTGGATGTCGTCGGGGACGACCGGCTCTTCCAGCCAGCGCAGCTGGAACGGCTCGAGCAGCGGCAGCATCCGCTTGGCGTAGTCGAGCGTCCAGCCCATGTAGGCGTCGGCCATGACGTCCACCTCGCCGCCCACCGTCTCGCGCACCGTCCTCACCAGGTCCACGTTCCGGCGCATGCCCGCCGCCCCGTCGGTGGGTCCCCAGCCGAAACGGAGCTTCATGGCCTTGTAGCCTTCTTCCTTGTACCGCCTGGCCTCGGCCGCCAGCTCGTGCAGCGGGCGGCTGTACAGGCGGCTCGCGTATACGGGAACGCGCGGCTTGGTGCGTCCGCCGAGCAGGCGATACACCGGCTGGCGGGCGGCCTTGCCCATCAGGTCCCACAGGGCGATGTCGACGGCGCTGATGGCGACCATGCCGATGCCCTTGCGGCCGAAGGCGATGGTCTTGCGGTACATCTGCTGCCAGAGGAACTCGACGTCCCACGGGTCGGCGCCGACGAGGAGCGGCTCGAGATAGAGGTCGATGACCTGCTTCGTGACCGGCGGAGCGAGCGCGGCGTTGCCGACGCCCACGTGGCCGTCGTCGGTGAAGACCTCGACGATCAGCCAGCCGTGGAACGTGAACGTGCCCATGGACGCCTCGGGCCGCGCGAGCAGGTCCATGGGGTTGGTGCAGAAGTGCGGGGGCAGGGGGACCGTCTGGCCCCGCCACTGCGCGACGCGGGTGCGGACCTCCTTGATCTTCACCGCGTCTCCACCTTCCCGGTCTGCTCGTCGAAGCGCACGCGCGCTCCCCGGTCCAGGGCGGCGTTGGCAATGTGGGCCGCCCGGACGGCCAGATGGCCCACGCGCATGGGCGCATTCGGGGCCTGGCGGCTGCGGATGCACTCGAGCCAGTTGCGCAGGTGGCTCACGGAGCCGTCGCCGAGCGACCGTACGTGGATCTCGGGCTCCGGCGTGTTCGGCGAGCCCGGCTTCCGGCTCTCTTCATTGAATACGAGCAGGCGCTCGCGGTCGATCTTGAGCGTGCCCCGGTCCCCGCGGAACTCGAGGCCGCCGTCGTCGATGCTGCTGCCGTACGTCCCGGTGTGCGTGACCATGAAGTCCCGGGGATATTCGAGAGTAGCCGTCACCGCATCGGGCCATTCCCAAGTCTTCATCAGGTAGTTGCGCCCCGTGGTCACCGCCGTCAGCGGCGTATCCACTCCCATGTACCAATGGACGACGTCGATCCAATGGGTCAGGAGGTCGGTGAGCGCACCTCCCCCGAAGTCCTTGAAGTGGCGCCACTGCAGGAAGCGCTCCGCGACGAACGGCTGATCCCGCGCCGAGCCGAGCCAGCGCTTCCAGTCGAGCCGGGCCACGTCGACCTCGGGAAGCGGCTGGGTGCCCCGGAGCTGGTACCAGTACGTCTTCACGAAGGTCACCTGGCCGAGCTTGCCGGAGTCCACGATCTGCTTGCCGAGGATCCAGTGGTCCCAGCTCCGCTGCTGGGTGCCGGTCTGCACCACCTGCTTCGAGGCCTCGACGGCGGTGACCATCGCCGCGCCCTCGTCGATGGAGTGCGAGACGGGCTTCTCGACGTAGACGTCCTTGCCGGCGGCGATGGCCTCGAGCGTCATCGTCTTGTGCCAGTGATCGGGAGCGCCGATGAGGACCGCGTGGACGTCCTTGTCGTCGAGCATGCGGCGGTAGTCGGGGAGCTTCGCCGCCTTGCCGCCGGCGATCTCTACGGCCTCCAGCATTCGGGGCTCGTAGACGTCGGACACCGCGACCACCTCCTGGCCCGGCAGCGGCCGGAGCTTCTTCATGAGGTCGCGCGCGCGGCCCCCGGTGCCGATCACGCCGATGCGGACGCGGTCGTTCGCCCCGAGGGCGGACGCGGGCGCCGGGCGCCACCCGGCCAGGAGCGCCGTGGTCGCGCCGATGGAGGTTCCGAGGAAGCGGCGCCTCCCGGAATGGGTCTTGTCGGTCATGCTCTTGCTCCTTCGAGCGGCTGGATGTGGGGAATGGCCAGGCAGATCGTCGCGAAGGCGACGACGTGCAGCGACCCGGCCAGGGCGAACACGATCCCGTAGCCGAACCCGTGATCGAGAAGATAACCGACCGCCTGCCCGAATACGACTCCGCCCATGGCGCCGCCGAAGCCCACCAGCCCCGCCACCGCTCCCACCGCGCTCTTGGGGAAGATGTCGGCAGGAAGGATCATCACCAGCGTCGACCAGGACTGCTGGCCGAAGTAGGCGAGGCTGAAGAGGGCGATCGCCCAGGCCACCGGCGCGCTCGGAACGAACAGGATCAGCGGCATGACGAAGGCGCTCGCCCCGAGCGCGAGCTTGCGCGCCCGGTCCAGGGACAACTGCCGCTGCAGCAGGTGGCTCGAGAACCATCCGCCGACGAGACATCCCACGCCCGCCGCGGCGGGGGGGATCCACGCGAAGGTGCCGACGGTCTTGATGTCGAAGCCCCGGGCATCGTAGAGATACTTCGGCAGCCAGAACAGATAGAAATACCACGCGGCATCGCTCAGGAACTTGGCCGTGACCAGGCCCCACGTTTCACGGAACCGCAGGAGCGGGAGCCATCCCAGCTCCTTTTGCCCGGCCGGGCGCGCCTGGAGGACGGAACGGAGCTGCGCGCGCTCCTCGTCGCCCAGCTTCGCGTGCTCCTGGGGAGGAAAGTAGTCCCGCCGCCACCACACCGTCCAGGCCAGGCCCAGAGCGCCGGTGACGACGAAGATCGAGCGCCAGCTCGTGAAGGACAGGAGCAGCGCAATCAGCGGCGGCGCGACCACCATGCCCACCGCCGTGCCCGCGTTCATGATGCCCATGGCGGTGGAGCGCTCCTTCGTGGGGAACCACTCGGCTACCGCCCGGGTTGCGGCGGGGAAGCCACCCCCTTCGCCCGCCCCCAGGAGCAGGCGGCAGGCGGCCAGCAGGACGAAGCTCGTCGCCAGGCCATGGCTCATGCACGCCAGCGACCAGAACACCATGATGATCGTGAAGCCCCGACGCGTGCCCAGGACGTCCAGCAGCCGTCCGCCCGCCGCGTACATGAAGGCGTAGGTGATCAGGAAGGCCGTCTGCAGGAGGGAGAACTGCTGGTTGCTGACCGGGATGTCCCGCTCGATGGCCTTGATGGCCACGGGCAGCGTCTGCCGGTCCAGGTAGCTGATGGCGATGGCCGCGCTGACCAGCACGGCGATCCGCCAGCGCAGCGTCGGGCCGGGCGCGGGGCGAGGCGCGCTTGCGAGCGCGCTCACCACTCCAGCACGACGAGCGAGACCGCTTGACGGGGCAGGGCGAAGCGCAGGACCGCCTGGCCCTTGTCGACGCCCACGGTGGCGGGGGCCTCCATCGGGGCCAGCTTGCCGGCGGCCTCGAGCTCCGCGTATTGCTGCTCGTTCGGCGCGATCGGCGAGCCCATCCGCTTCCAGGCGGCGAACGAGTTGCTGTGGGTCTCGTCGATGCGGTAATGCTGGACCCGCGCCTGGCCCCCCGCCATCGGCAGCCCGCTCACCGAGAGCTCGACCGCGGCGTCGGCGCCGGGCGCGTCGTCGTCGTGATAGTGCCACGCCATCACGGTCAGCCTCTTCCCCTCGAGGCTGGCCAGCGCCGAGACGTCCGGGACCCCGCGCACGCCGGCCTTGAGGATCGCCTCGAGCCCGGCGTCCGCCGAGCTCTTGACCGCCAACCGCCGTCCTCCCATCTTCCCGAACATGCGGAAGACGTTCAGCACCGGCAGGTCTACGCCGTTGGTCGCCAGCGCCCGGAAGCCGGCGAAGTAGGGCTGGTCCTCGAACTCGAACGCCCACGTGAGCGCGCCCTCCAGGTTGACCCCATGCTTCTCCGCCAGGTCGTGCTTGCGGGCGAAGACGGCCGCCGTGTAGCTCGAGTACATGGTGCCGTTGCGGTAACCGAGCTGCGGACCCTGGCAGGCGGCGCAGCCCTCGGGGTCGGACTCGCCGATCACGATCGGCTTGTCCTTCAGCTCGGGGAACGAGGCGATGATCGCGAAGGCGCCGTCGATCGTTCGCAGCTGGTTGGCGATGCCCATCTGCACGTGGCCATCCACGACCTTCGGGGCCCCCTTGGCGTGAAACGAGAGGAAGTCGATGGGCGTACCTTGCGCGCCGGTAGCGTGGTTGGTGCCGCGCAGGCAGTGCTCCAGGAAGCCGCGCAGGAACGGACCGCCCCCGCCCGCGGTGTCGGGCCCGCCCACGCGCGCCGTGGGCAGGGCGCGGCGCACCGCGTCCACGGCGAAGTCGTGCAGCTTGTGGAACTCCTCCGGCGTTCCCTGCCAGTACGCGATGTTGGGCTCGTTCCAGACCTCCCAGTACCAGCGCTCCACCTCGGCGCGCCCGTATCTCTCGACGTCGTGCTTGACCCACTGGAAGACCAGCTCGGCCCACTTCCCGTAATCCTTCGGCGGATGCGCCCAGCCCGTGTAGACCTTGTTGTAGGG
>QHVJ01000438.1 GCA_003222275.1 Acidobacteriota bacterium
AACCACTACGTGCAGACCGTCAACGCCGACTTCGCGATCTTCAACAAGGCGGGCACGGCCGTCTACGGCCCGGTGCCGATCAACACGCTCTGGAGCGGCTTCGGCGGCGACTGTCAGAACAACAATGACGGCGACCCGGTGGTCCTCTACGACCAGATCGCGGACCGCTGGATCATCTCGCAGCTCTCGGTCACCGGCGCCAACGGAACCACGAGGCCGTTCCTGGAGTGCGTGGCCGTGTCCCAAACGCCGGATCCGACGGGCGCGTATTACCGTTACGCATTCCCTTATACTGCCTTCAACGACTATCCCAAGATGGGAGTGTGGCCGGACGCCTACTACGCCACCTTCAACATGTTCAACGCGGCCGGGACGCTGTTCCAGGGCGGCAAGGCTTGCGCCTACGACCGAGGCCGGATGTTGCTCGGCCAGCCCGCCACGCAGCAGTGCTTCAATACCAACGTGTTCTTCGGCGGGTTGCTTCCCGCCGACCTCGACGGCGCGCGTCTGCCTCCCGCCGGGGCGCCCAATCCGGTGGTGGACCTCGGCGCGGCGGCGAACCAGCTCGCGGTCTGGACGTTCCACACGGACTGGGCCACGCCCGCCAACAGCACGTTCACGGGACCCACCACGCTGGGCACCGCGGCCTTCAGCGAAGCGTGTGGTTTTTCGGGGACGTGCATCCCGCAGTCGGGCGGGGGGTCGCTCGACTCGCTCGGCGATCGTCTCATGCATCGCCTCGCCTACCGCAATTTTGCCGACGGTCACCAGTCGCTGGTCGTGAACCATTCGATCACCGCTGGACCGAGCGTCGGCGTGCGGTGGTACGAGCTCCGCCTCGATACGGCCGGCAACCCGAGCCTCTTCCAGCAGGGCACCTACGCGCCCGACGCCAACTACCGCTGGATGGGCTCCATCGCCCAGGACCGGGACGGCAACGTGGCCCTCGGCTTCAGCGTCTCTGGCTCCTCGATCAAGCCGCAGATCCACTACACCGGCCGGCTCGCCGGCGACGCGGCGGGGCAGATGACACAGGGCGAAGGGGTGGCCATCGATGGCGCTGGCGCCCAGGGTTCTGGCCTCAGCCGTTGGGGGGACTACTCGATGATGGCGGTCGACCCGAACGACGACTGCACGTTCTGGTACACCAACGAGTACCTTCCCGCCAACGGTGCCTTCAACTGGCGCACCCGCATCGCCTCGTTCCGCTTCCCCGAATGCGGGCAGACCGCGCCCGTCATCGCGCTCAAGATCAACGGGCAGCACCCGGTTTCTCGCATGGTCACCGTCAGCGGACCCACACAGCTGACTCTCGACGTGTCACCCGGCACCCTCACGACCGCGGTCGACTGGTACTGGGCGCTGTACTACAACGGCACCCTGTACTGGGTGACCTCCGGCGGCGTCTCGACGACACGGGCGCCGTGGTTCAGTGGGCCACCGGTGGCCTTGAGCAACGTGACCCTGTTCAACCTCACCCTGCCCCCCGCCAGCAGCATCACGAGCGTCGTCTTCATGATGAATGGGAGCACCGTCGTGAGCTCCGACTACATCACGGCAACGCGGCCATAGGATGAGGAATCTGCATGCCGCCGCCGCGTATCTTCCGGAGCAGACGTTCGGCTCGCAGGAATGGTTGCTGAAGATCATGCCGCCCTCCCGGTCTTCCGCGCGGGCGGGGCCGATGAAGAGGTCCTCGGTGATCTGGATCTCGGCCGGGCCGAGGTCGGGCTGGAGCTCGACCAGACGCCGCCGGTCGAAGATGTGCCCGCCCTTGACGCAGACCATCTCGCCTTTCGCGATGGCCTCCCGCGCGAACAGGCCCCGGCCGTGAATGGCACTCGGTCTCACCTCGGCCTTCGGGGAAAGATAAGAGAGAGCGGACATCGCGCGGTCAGGAATCTCCGCCGAACTTCTTCAGCCAGCCCTCGACGTCGTCCTCGCGCTCGGGCTTCTCGCTCCCCGGCTTCGCCGGCCGGCGGGAGGCGATCTGGCGCTCGAGGGCGTTCCACTCGTGGGCGCGGAGCACGCTCGCCCCCAGCGTCTTCACGTAGGAATAGAGCGCCTTGTCGGAGGTGACGACGATCAGCTCCGAGGCGCGCGGCGCGCGCTCGACCAGCTCGCGGATCAGGCTGTCGGCATCGCGGCCCGCTTCGGGGACGCGGATCGAGACCGGCCCCAGATCCTGGGCGGCCATGTCGGGGCGCAGCGGGTGGCCGTCGAACACCACGGTGGCCTTCGCGTTGCGGCCGCGGCAGAACGCCGCCACGCGGCGGACGACCTCGTGGCGCCGATCGTCTCCTTCCTGCGGCCCGCCCCACGAGCCGAGGAGGTTGTTCCCGTCGATGAGGTACGGCACGGGGACCGGGTCAGATTCCGGCCAGCCGGCGGAAGAAGCCGCGTCGCTCCTCCGCCTTCTTCGCGAAGATCTGGTCCAGCTCTCCCGCGTCGAAGAAGACACCCTCGCAGTGCGTGCAGCGATCGATCTTGACGCCCTCGAGATCCTGCTCTTTCAAGTCGTGGCCGCACTTCGGGCACTTCATGTAGTGCATCTCGCGAAGCCTCTTGCGCTCGGACGAGGCTTCCTCATCCGCCCGCTCCCGCTCGCGGCGGGCGCGAGCTGCCCGCGCCGCCTCGAGCAGCTGCTTCTCGTTCTCCCGGAACCATTCGTCCTCGCGCCGATGATCGTCTTGCACGGGAACTCCTCTGAAGCTGGGGGGTGCTAGCGGCGCACCCCCCAGACCCCCCGCTTGCGTCTTCCGCGGCGGCGAAGTGAATTCGCCGCCGCTCATCTGGCGGGGCCGCTTCGCGACCCCGAGCGGGGTCAATCCCGCTTCACTCGCAGCTCGTGGCTGCGGAACTTGGGGCCTCCCATGATAGGGAAGCTCTCCCGGAATCGAGTCTAGTCGCCGGTCGGCGGGCCTGTCAACGAAACCATCCGTGTTAATATGTTGACCGCTAAGGGCGATGCGCCCCGATCAGGGGTGGCGGAGATCGCCGGGAGGGTCGGTGGCCGACGCGCTGCCCAACAGCGGGAACATCGATCCCAAGACCTTTCCGTTCCTTCTCATGGACCTGCACCGGCAGGGAGCCACGGGCTCCCTCAAGGTGGAGGGGCCGACATACCAGAAGGCCCTCTACTTCCGGAGCGGGCGCATCCTCTTCGGCTCCTCGAACGACCCGCGCGACCAGCTCGGGGCGATCCTCATCGAAGCCGGCAAGATCACGCCCGAGCAGCTCGAGGACGTCAACGCGAAGGTCGGGCCCGGGAACCCCCTGGCCAAGGTCCTCTCCGACACGGGTTTCGTCAACCAGCGCGAGCTGTCCGAAGCTGCGCGGGCCAAGGTCGAGAGGATCCTCTCCGATGTCATCGCCTACACTTCGGGCAGCTTCGAGTTCGAGGACGGCGTGCTTCCCAAGGGGGCCATCGACCTCAAGCTCTCCACGGAGAAGGTCGTGCTCGCGGCCGTGCGGCGCATCTCCGACCGCGCCTTCGTCCTGCGCCATCTCGAGAACCTGGAGGTCGTGCTCGCTCCCCGCCCCGACAAGGCTTCGGCGCTCGCCGACGTCCAGGCGGAGACCGGCGGCCTCGCCGAGCAGCTCGACGGCCATCGGACGCTGAAGGACGCCGCCGGCCACACGCGTCTCGACGAGTTCGAGGCGGCGAAAGCGGCGTGCGCTCTGCTTTTCCTGGGCCTGGTCGGCCGCGGGGTGGCCGAGCCGGCGCTCGCGGGCCGCGGCGGGGCCAGCAATGAGCTGGACCTCGGGGCCACCGCCAGCGCTGCTTTCGTCTTCGAGCCCGAGCCGGAGCCCGACGCGACCGTCGTCCTTCCGGGAGCGGCTGCGGCGGAGGCGGGTCACTCGGCGGCCGAGTCGCCCTTCTTCGTGTCGGAGGAGCCCGAGGCCGAGCCGCCCATCCCGCCACCGGAGCCGGTGCGAGCGGCGCCTCCACTGGCGCCGGCGCCGCCCCGGGCGGTCAAGCTTCCTCCGGTGGTGATCGAGCCCGAGCCGGCGCCGACCGTGGTGCTGGCGACGCCACCCGAGGCCATCGCCCTGGCCCCCCAGTCCGCTCCGGCGGAACCTACAGTCAGGATGGAGCCGACGATCGCCGAGCCGCCCGCCGCGCGCGCCCGCTCGGCCGGTCCCGCGCTCGTCTATCCCCCGAACGCGCCCAGCCGAGTGCGACCGGAGCCCACGAGGGCGTCGCCCTCCCGCCCGAGCAAGGACGACCTGGCAGCGCTGGACGTGCTGCTCAATCCCAAGTCGCACGACACGCCGATGGCGCCGCTGGACCCGGCCGGGCGCGACGAGGCCTGGACCCCGCAGTACGGCGAGGGTGAGCCCCGCCGTTTTCCGCGCGGCGTCGTTGTGGGCGCAGGCATCCTCATCCTTGCCGCGGTGGGCATCGCGGGGGTGTGGTACTACCGCGAGAACCCCAACGCCTTCGCCTTCGGGCGAGGCTCGACGACGTCGCCGATCACCACGTATACCTATGCCGCTCCGCCGACGACCATGGGGGCGGTTCCCCCGATCACGCGGGCGCCCGTGCCGCCACCGCCCACGACCCTGGCGACCGTGCCGGCGACGACGCTCGCGGCTGCGCCGACACCCGTTTCCGTCCCGACGCCGGTAGCGCGCCCGCTGGCAACACCCCGGCCGGCAACCCCGGCCCCGACGAGCGCTCCCGCGGCCAACCTCCTGGACCAGGCCCGACGCGCGCTGCGCGGCGGCAACTACGACGAGGCGGCGCGGGCCTTCGCCGCGCACATCCGCCGCGCGCCCGCGGGGACCGCGACCATCCAGCTCCTCGTCGCCTGCTCTACGGACACGGTGCAGAAGGCGATGAGCGAGGTGGGCAGCGCGGAGCTGTTCATCCTGCCCGTGAGCTACAAGGGCCGCGAGTGCTACCGCATGGCCTGGGGCGTCTACCCGGACTCGGCGCGGGCCGCGTCGGCCGCGCGCTCCCTGCCCGAGTACTTCCGCCGGGGCGGAGCCACGCCGCGGGTCATGCCCGCGGCCGAAGTCGTTCCCTGACTTGCCGAGCTCGAGGAAGACGGGCGCGTCGCTGCTCGTAATCGCCCTCCTCGGCGCGGGCGGGGCCGCGGACACCGTCACCCTCACCAACGGCCACGTGATCGAAGCCGACCGCGCGTGGTTCGAGGGCAACGAGGTGCGCTACGAGAAGAACGGCGGGATCTACGGCGTGCCCAAGACCATGGTCGTGCGCGTCGACAGCCACTCGTCGCCGGCGGCGTCGGCCGATCCCGACGTGTTGAAGGCGCGGGAGCGGCTGGCGGCCCAGGACCCGGTCGAGGCGACGCGGCTGTCGCGGGTCGCCCTCGGCCGCGATCCCGAATCGCTCCCGGCCCTCCAGACGCTGGCGGAAGCGCTCCTCGCCCTCGGCGACGGCCGCGCCGCGCGCGATGCGGCGCTGCGGGCCGTGCGGCTCGACGATCGGGACCCGCGCACGCGCGCCCTCCTCGGCGACGCCTATGCGGCGATGGGCGACCGCGCCGGGGCCGAGGAGCAATACCGGCGGAGCCTCCTGCTGCGCCCCGACCCCGCGGTCCAGAGAAAGCTGGAGGACGTCGCCCCCGCTCCGGCGCGCCCGGCGCAGGGGGCCCAGTTCCGCATACGCTACGACGGCGGCGTCAACGAGCCGCTGGGCGTCGCCGTCCTCGACGTGCTGACGAAGGCGCACGCGGAGTACGCGCGGCGCCTCGGCTTCCGCCCCGAGGACCCGGTCGTCGTCCTGCTGATGATGGAGACGGGCATTCCCGAGGGCCGGGTGCCGGAATGGGCGGCGGGCGTCAACGACGGGACGATCCGCGTACCCCTGCGCGGGCTCGACCGCCTGACCCCGCGGCTCACCACCGTCCTGCGCCACGAGCTGGCGCACTCGTTCATCGCCGCCCGCACCGGCGGAAACTGTCCCACCTGGCTGCAGGAGGGCGTCTCGCAGTGGCTGGAGGGTGGCGACCCGAACCGTGAAGACGCCACCGTCGCCGCGCTGGCCCGGGACGGAAAGCTGCCGCCGCTGCTCACGCTGGAGGCGCCCTTCCAGACGTTGCCTCCCGCCGAGATGGCCACGGCCTACGCCGAGAGCCTGTCGGCCATTGCCCACATCCTACGTCGGAGCGGACCTGACGGCGTCGTGCGGCTGCTCGCAGCGCTCGGGGATCGCCTGCCTTCGGAGGAAGCGCTGCCGACGGCGCTGGCCCTCAGTTATCCCGAGTTCCAGAAGAGCTGGGAGGACTATCTGCGCGGGGCGGCGCGCCCGGCCGCGCGCCCGCTGCCGGGGCGCTTGCCGTAGGTCTCGACGTACCACGCCATCGTCTTCTCCAGGCCCTCTTCCAACCCGAATCGCGGGCGGTAACCGAGCAGCCGCCGCGCCTTCGACACATCGGCCAGGCTGTGGCGCACGTCGCCGGCCCGTGCCGGCTCGAACCGCGCCTTGGCCGATCGGCCCAGGGCCCGCGCCATCTGCGCCAGCAGCGCGCGCAGGGTGATGCGCCGGCCGGTGGCGATGTTCACCGTTTCCCCTTCGAGCTTCCGCGCAGTGAGAGCGCGCAGGTTCGCGTCGACGACGTTGCCCACGTAGGTGAAGTCGCGGCTCTGCCGGCCGTCGCCGAAGATGACCGGCGTCTCCCCCGCGATGAGCGCGGTCGCGAAGCGGCTGATCACCCCGCTGTAGGGCGAGGTGGGGTCCTGGCGCGGGCCGAAGATG
>QHVJ01000439.1 GCA_003222275.1 Acidobacteriota bacterium
CCACCGAGTGAAGACAACCCTCGAAGGTGACAGACGAAAGACTTTGGAATCGGAGCGCGAGCGCTTCATGTCGATGTACCTGGGTGCTGCCCGGTGAGTAGGATAGGAACCCGTCGTCCTGGGCGAGGGAGTTCCGCTCTCGTTGCGTAGGCGGCTATCGAGAGAACAGTACACGGAGGGACGGCAGGTTGGAGAGCGTGCCGCTCGCTCAGCAGTATGAGTCCACATCGGAAATCCCGGCGGCAACCCAGATGAAGCGCCGGATCTTCGGCCTCGACGCCGCGCTAGGCCCTCAACTCTAACCTGAGGATAGCCGTCGCGGCGAGCATTGTACTGCCTTGCGCTGTAGTACGATGGTGCGCCATGTCGGCGCAGCAACGAGCGCAGTTCACCACGCAGAAGATCCGCCGAGGCGGCTTGCCGGAGCCCACGGATGTTCGCGCGCGTGAGGTCACGGCGGGCACAGGGCTGCTGTGCGACGGCTGCAGCGAGACGATTCGTCCGAACGAAAATCTTCACCGGGTTCACGTCCGCGGATTTGTCGAGCTACGTCTTCACGGTGAGTGCTACAGCGCGTACGTAGCGTTCAAAGCACGATGATCGTCGGCTCCGACTATTGCGGCTTCCGGATCGAGATTGTCGCCCAGCTCGTTAACGACGCCTAGAATGCCGCGTTCGAATCCGCCGAACGCTCTCGGAGATGAAGCCGCACGTCGAACAAGTCACCTCCCGTAAGCCGACGTGGTCTGCTCCCTATTCTTCTGCTCACCGCCGAGAGCTTAGCGGTATGGGACTCGAATGCGCGTTCCAGACTGACATCGCGTCCCTCCTTCCAACAACCCTCGGCACGAAGCGACTGGTGCCCGGGGCGATTACCGTCATCCTGACGGCCTGGCTCTTCGGCTTGATCTGGGCTCTTCTGTATAACCGCTGGACGTGAGGATCTCCGGCGGTCGCTGCTGCTCCGGGCGGATCAGGTTGATCGAGGTGATGGCCCGATGCTCGGAAGCTCGAAGAGTGCGCCGAGACTCGCCCGCGCATAAGTAGCCGTCAGGTGACTGGCCCTTGACAACCTCGAGGGACCGTCTCAAAGTCTTGGCACCATTCTGACAGTCCGGCCCCGGGGAAGCAGTCATGCTCCTGGATCGGGTCCCTGGACAGCCTTCGAATGCCCTCGTTGATCCACGTGGACAGGCGGCGAGGGAGTTCGTGTGTGCGTGGCCCCCACTCGTCCCCACGCCATCTACGGCAAGGCGCCTGCGGCCCGCAGCCACGGCACGTCGGGGCCGATTACCTGGCCCCAACGTTTTCCGGGGCAAACAACGGGAGGGACACAATGGGCATGTATTGTCTTCGGGCATTGATACCGGTTCACACCGCCGGCGCGGGCGAGATCATGGAGATACTCTGGTCCGACTACTACGGGGCTGTCCTGTTCGGTGAAGGGCGGGAGATTGCTTGCATCCCGCACAAAGGATGCCGGCTCGAAGTCGTGGCGACGGGGCCGACGTCGCACCGCGAGGTCAACTTTCTCTTGCCCGGACAGGTCATTCGATACACGCGTTCGTTCTTTTTCGTCGATCGCTTCGAGCTGCCGAGCGGCGCCAAGGTGGGCCTCTGGCACCTCGTGGGTTTCAAACTGCAGCTTGCACCGAGCATGCTTGCGCCGATCGAGGACCTCATGGTCGGGAGGCCGGCACGACGCGTATCGGACCGTGTCACCGTGGGCTAGCGCGCAGAAAAGCAGGAGGACCACATGAGAACGCAGAACTCCGGCCTGAACCAGGGCGCGGTGCTGATGCTGATCGGGGGCCTGGTGTTCATCGGCTACGCGGTGGTGTTCTTATTCCGCAACTTCGTGGGCGGCGGCTTCGAGCTAGGCGTGGAGACGCTCAACGGCATCACCCGGAACGATCTGAATGCCCTCAATCCGGCGATCATGCACTACATCGGGCACCTGCACGTGGCCACGGCTGGGTTCATCGCTGCCACCGGCATCGCCGTGGCCGCACTGTCCTGGTATGGCGTCCGCCGCGGGGAATGGTGGGCGTGGATCGCCGCCGTGGTCTCACCGGTGGTGGGGTTAGTGGTGGCCCTGCCCTACCACTACACCGGGACCTTCAAGTACGATTGGCTCACGCACCTGGGCGCAATCTACGTCGCGACCCTCGTGTTCGTGGTGGGCGCACTGCTGGCTCTGCGCGCGATGACGCGACAGACTCGACTTGCCCCGGTTTCATAGACACTTGGGTGAAGTCGCCAGTGCTGCGTGGTCGCGCCGTGGCTTGAGCGCTCGGGGACTGAGATAGCCAAGGGCCGAATGCCGTCGCTGGCCGTCGTAGAAGAGCTCGAGGTAAATCGAAGAGCTCGGGGAGCGCGAGCGCTTCATGTCGGTGTACTGGGCGTAAGCGGCTATCGAGAGAACAGTACACGGAGGGAGTGAGACGAGGAGCGGATCGATCCCCGCGGGGGTGTCTCTGGGGTGGGGTCATCATGGGTGGTACGCCCCGGAGCACTCACGGTCAGGAGGCCAGGAATCCCGAGAAAGCCCCCCCTGTCACCTCTTCCGCACCGGCGGAACGGCAGGTTGGAGAGCGTGCGGCTCGCTCAGCAGCATGAGTCCATATCGGAAATCCCCGCGGCAACCCAGATGAAGCGCCGGATCTTCGGCCTTGAGAACGAGTACGGTCTCACCTGCACCCTGAACGGCGAGCGTCGCATGTCGCCCGACAACGTCGCGCGGTACCTCTTCGAGAAAGTCATCCCTGGTGCCCACCACGCGAACGTCTTCCTCGAGAACGGCGCGCGCCTCTACCTCGACACCGGGTTCCACCCCGAGTACGCGACGCCCGAGTGCGATGACGTCGCTGAACTCGTCATCCACGACAAGGCAGGGGAGCGGATCGTCGACGACCTCCGGCACCAGGCCGAGAAGCGCCTGCAGGAAGACGGCATTGAGGGGAATATCCTGCTGTTCAAGAACAACACGGACTCGGCCGGCAATTCCTACGGATGTCACGAGAATTACCTCGTCAGCCGCGACGTGTCATTTCAGCGCCTGGCCGACCCACGTCCTCGCCTTCTGTGGCTCCATCCCTCTCCCCTTTCGTACTTCCGACTCACCGCATCCGGCTACGCGCGGGCGAGCACCCGCGACACTCTGTTACACTGCGGCCGATGTCCGACGACGCCCCCAAGAGCGCGTTCGAGCTGGCAATGCAGCGCCTTCAGCAGAAGGACAAGGAGGCCAACGTCGGTGATCGCCCGCTCACCGACGCCCAGAAGGGCGCCATCGCCGAGGCCCGCCAAGTCTACAGGGCGAAGAGCGCCGAGCGGGAGATTCTCCACCAAGCCGCGCTCCGCAAGGCCGCGACCCGTGAGGAGGTCGAGTTGCTGAACGAGAATCTGCGGCGCGATGTGGAGAGGCTGGTGAGCGACCGCGACCGCAAGATCGCCGAGATCAGGGGCGAGGCGTCTCCGTAGGACTCGAAGGAGTTCGCTCCTGAAGAAGCATTGGAGGCCCGCCGCTCCTGCCTGCAACAGGATTGCCCCATCGGTGTCCAGTTCAATCGGGGAGCAGAACATTTTCGACATGTGGCGGTCACCCGCTCGAGGCCGCGGGCACGGCGCAGGGTCCGGCGCCCTGGGCGGCAGTGCAGCGGGCGGCGCGGGAGAAGCCATCGGAGTCAGGGTAGACGGATGGACGGAGACCGCACCCGAGGCCCCCATGACGATTCCGCCTCGGCTCAGGCGAGGATCATCGTGCGTGCCGCTTGGCGACCGGGCCATCCCAGCGTCGGGCGTCCATCCGCCTACCTCGACGGTAGCATCGCTGTCTCCAGCCCAACGACAAATACCGTGTGCGCCTTCAGCCTCCCGAGATCGTAGCCCTCGGGACGGCCTATTTGTAGTAGCCGACGCCGCAGCCTAGATCGCCGACCTTGGTGACGAAGCTGATCTTCTCGACGGGCGTGGTGTCCGCGCCGGGGCGCGGAAACATGTAGCTGACCTCCGTGAGCATGTCCTTCTGCGCCGCTCGGTAGAATTCTTCGCCGAACGGCTTTCCGGTCTTGTCCTTGAGGGCTCGTACATCCGTACCGATGAGGTTCTTATTATAAAGCCGCCCTCGCCGTTGTTGAACATCGCAAGCGCCTAACCGTCTGGTCCGCCTTCACCGCGGCGACCGCCTTGTCGAGCATGGCCTTGGCCTCAACCGCGGTGCCGAGCTGGCCTTGCTGTTGCGCTAGCAAGACCTCCGGAGCCACAAACGTACTGACTGCGACGCTCTAACAAGACACGCGTCGTCACGATTTGCCCGCGCGTCGGTTGAGCAGCCGCCGAATGGTCGCCTCCAGATCCTTGGGCAGGCACGGCTTCGTCAGGAAGACGGCAGCGCCCGCCTCCAGCGCGCCTCGTTGAGCCGCTTGGTGGGGGAAGGCGGTGAAGAAGATCACCGGGATGTGTCGCGTCAGCGCGTGTTCCTTGATGCGCTTCGTAGCAGCGATGCCGTCTACACTTGGCATCGAGAAGTCAAGAACGATCACGTCAGGCCGCGACTCCAACGCTGTCTGAACGGCCGCTTCGCCATCCGTGACGGTCAGAACCGCGAATCCGCACTGCGTGAGGTACATGTCGTAGAGTTCTCGAGTGTCGAAGGTGTCGTCGGCAATCAGGACGAGTCCAGCACCGCGAGAGCGAGCGGCGGTAGTGTCTGCCTCCTGCGGCTCACTGGGAACGTGATCCGCTGCAGCGTCGCCGTCTCTTC
Source organism: Acidobacteriota bacterium (assembly GCA_003222275.1). GTDB lineage: Bacteria > Acidobacteriota > Vicinamibacteria > Fen-336 > Fen-336 > AA32. Next base: position 4,766 of record QHVJ01000439.1, read on the forward strand.
CGGCTTGAATCGAACGACGGCGCGTGAGGCGGTAGCGGCTCAGCGCGATCCTGTCCACGGTCGTGGCGAGCCTGTGCCGGGACTCCACAAGGCCATGTTCATTTTACAAAGCCTTGGACGCCGCGTTCGCCTCGTCACTTGACCCGTCATGCCCCGTTTCCGCTGAGGCGGGGGTGGAACGGCCGCTATACGGACCGTTCGCGCCAACCTCGTAGTTCTACCTACATTTTTCGCGTAGGCGGCACTCGCCGGTCAAGGAGAATCGCCGTGAGGTTGTGAAATTCTTTCCCCGCACAGGTAAGTACCCCCTCACCATCCGAATCGACGGCCGCTCGTTGTTGCACAACGGTGTGACGGAATCCTGGCGGCATCGCGTAGCGCGTACGGAGCCCCGCGACAGCGCCGGAAGCGACAGCCTCGCCTCAAGCTGCGCCGCGGCGGCGAGCGGCGCGGCGAGGAGCGTGACCGACCCAGCCACGAACCCGCGGCGAGAGATCATGTGGCCTGAGACTATCGCGCCGTTTAGGGCCAGCCGGCAAGCGGGCGAAGGCCCAGGGCGCCGGAACCCTCGGGATTCATTGTGGCTCCCGGGTTAGGCCTTGACACTCGGAACTACGGCAGCGTTGCATGGTCGTCATGGCCAATGTGATCAGTCCGTACACGCAAGGGCGCCAACCCTGCCCCGCCTTCCAAGAAGACCGCATGAACAAGGCGAGGACGTGCCCGAAGTGCGCCACGACAGTTCAGTGGTGTCGCCACTGTGCCCACAATCACCACTCGGGCGGGTGGGAGACTTGCCCCGAGCGCGCGGCGCGTAGACCTGACGGTCCGCACGTCGGCAAGCCTTGACCGCCGCGCGACATTAACTCTCGGTGGTCAGTCCCCTGGGGTGCCGGCGGCAAAGTAAGGCATGCCGGACACAGTTTGTCGCGCTCGGTCTCTTCCTCGTTCGGGGGCGTGACGATCGCGAAGGCGCGACCACAGAGCCAGATGCGGCGATGGGCGAGAGGGGCACTACCGCACCGCTGATCCGCGCGGAAGGCGCACCGTCGTGACGTGATCGCTTCTGGTCAACTCTGTGCGGGCCGCAGAACACGACCTGCTGGTGACGCTCGGGGTAACTCGGCGATGGCGTCGGCGTGCGAGAAGTACGTCGCTATCGACGCCACCACGACCCGAGCTTCGACCGTGATCAAGTCGATGCCGACGAGCGAGACGCGGACCCAGGCGTCGAAGACGATGCCTTTGTCCAGCACCCGGTCGAGAACGTCGATGAGGCTACTGTTGCTCGAAGCTCGTTCAATCACCGGCCCCGCAGCCCTTTCGGCGGCGTGGGCACCATGACCCTTGACGCCGGCCGACGAAGAAAGCGACCACGGGGCGAATGCCCCACCGGGGAGCCCTGACTCCGTTCGAGCCGGAACTCAATGACAAGCCGAGAGGCCCTCGCCGCGCGCTCGGCGCAGTTACGGGAGGGCGACAATCTGGCGGATCGCATGGTCAGCGCGGAGGCCACGGCGAGAGCGTAACGACCATCGTTGGAGGGGCGATATTGGACCTTGGTCCAGTAGGCGCGCTCGGCCTTCACGTCTCAGCGCAGACGCCGCGTTCCGCGGCGGCCTTGACGGTGGGCTTCCGGCACGTCACGACCAAGCATCTTCACGAAGTCGTGGCGTGCGGCCTGTCTCTCCGCCGGCGTGCCCGGGCGGATCCCGCACGACTTCGCCGGACGGCGGTGCGGAATCTCGAGCGCGCCGGTGTGCCGCGCTCCACGGCCATGGCGATGGTGGGCCACCGAACGGAGGCGATCTATCGGCGCTACGCGATCGTTGACGAGGTGATGCTCAGAGAAGGCGCGGCGAAGCTGGCGGCCTATGCGGTGACGGCTAGGGTTTAGTGGACTCTGCTGACGCCGAGGCCAGCTCCGATAGGGCCAAGTTCAGATAGCACTCGCTTGTGCCCCGCTTCGATCATTAGAAATACTGCGCCCACAGAGTCCCGCAAATCTTGCGATAAATGTCCGTGTTCGTGCAATTCCCACGCGTGCCTGAGCGACGCTTTGAGATCGCGCTCCAACGCCAGAAGCCCGAACAAGAGCCTGGACATCTCCCTGGGGTTTTTGAGTGTGTCTTTTGCGTCCATGCAATTCTCCGTCTGTGCCGAGGGCAAAGTCCTGGGCAAAGTGAAGGCCGCGACGGATGCCGCGGCCCTCTAACTCTGCGATTTAATGGCGGGCTCGACGGGACTTGAACCCGCGACCTCTGGATTGA
>QHVJ01000451.1 GCA_003222275.1 Acidobacteriota bacterium
TACCGAGGGCTGAGCCCGTCGCGGGAGCCCGACCGCCGAAAGCTGCGCGAGCTGCGCAAGGCGCTGGCCGAGCTCGCCATCCCCACGGCCATGACGGTGCGCGAGCGGCCCACCGGCGAGCGACCTTCGACGCCTCTGCGCGTCCGCGGCGCCTTCACCTCGCCCGGTGAACGGCTCTACGCCGCGGTTCCCGCCGCGCTGCATCCCTTGCCCGAGAGCGCGATGCCCAACCGTCTGGGGCTCGCGCTCTGGCTCGTCGACGAGAACAACCCCCTCACGCCGCGGGTCACCGTGAACCGCATCTGGGAGCAGTACTTCGGACACGGGCTCGTCGAGACGAGCGAGGATTTCGGCACCCAGGGCGAGCGGCCGAGCCACCCCGAGCTGCTCGATTGGCTGGCCACCGAGTTCCTCCAGCAAGGCACTCATCTGAAGCCGATCCACCGGCTCATCGTCCTCTCGGCGACCTATCGGCAGTCTTCGCACGTGACGCCCGCGCTTCGGGAGCACGATCCCTACAACCGGCTGCTGGCCCGCGGACCGCGCTTCCGCATCGAGGCCGAGATGGTGCACGACCTCGCGCTCGCCGCCAGCGGGCTGCTCAGCGGCAAGGTCGGCGGCCCGAGCGTGTTCCCCTTCCAGCCCGAGGGCATCTGGGACAACCCGTACAGCGACGACCGCTGGCAGACGAGCGCGGGCGAGGACCGCTACCGCCGTGCCCTCTACACGTTCGCCCGGCGGACCGCGCCCTATCCCGGCCTCACGGTGTTCGACGCCCCCAGCCGGGAGTTCTGTACCGCGCGGCGCGTGCGCACAAATACGCCGCTGCAGGCGCTGACCACCCTCAACGATCCCGTCTTCTTCGAGGCCGCGCGCGCCCTGGCCGCGCGCACGCTCAAGGAAGCCGCGACCGCGCCGGAGGAGCGAGCCGTGCTCGCGTTCCGGCTGTGCACCGCGCGCCGGCCGACGGCGCCGGAGGTGGCCCCGCTCCTCTCCTTCGAGGAGCGACAGCTCGCGCGGTTCAAGGCCGACCCCGAAGCCGCGCGCGCCGTGGCCGGAGCCCAGGCGCCCGGCGAGGCCGCGGAGCTGGCCGCCTGGACGATGGTCGCCAACGTGCTGCTCAACCTCGACGAGACGCTGACCAAGGAGTGACGAACGTGAGGGACGAGTACACCCGCGAGCTTCTCAAGGGCATCACCCGCCGGCATTTCTTCCGGCAGAGCGGTTTCGGCATCGGCGTCGCCGCCCTGGCCAACCTGCTGCGGGAGGACCTGTTCATGCCCTCGGCCCGCGCGGCGGGGCCGCTCCAGCCGCGCGCGCCCCACTTCGCACCCAAGGCGAAGAGCATCATCTATCTATTCATGGCCGGCGCGCCGTCCCAGGTCGATCTGCTCGACTACAAGCCGAAGCTCTCGGAGCTCAACGGCACCAACGCCCCCGAGGACATCTTCAAGGGCGAGCGGTTCGCATTCATCCGGGGCACGCCGCGCCTGCTCGGCTCGCCCTACCGCTTCGCCCGCCACGGCCAGTCCGGCGCCGAGATCTCCGAGCTGCTGCCGCACCTGAGGACGATCGCCGACGACGTCGCCATCCTGCGCTCGGTGCACACCACGCAGTTCAACCACGCGCCGGCCCAGATCTTCATGAACACCGGCCACCAGATCGTCGGCCGGCCCAGCCTCGGCTCCTGGCTGACGTACGGCCTGGGCAGCGAGAGCGCCGACCTGCCCGGCTTCGTCGTCCTGCTCTCCGGCGAGAACCAGCCCGACGGCGGCAAGAGCTGCTGGGGCAGCGGCTTCCTCCCCACCGTCTATCAGGGCGTCGAGTTCCGCTCCAAGGGCGATCCGGTCCTGTTCCTGCGCAACCCCGACGGCGTCCGGCCGGAGGACCGGCGGGCTTCGCTCGACCTGGTGAACGAGCTCAACCGGACGCATCTCGAGGAGCAGGGGGACCCCGAGATCCAGACCCGGATCGCGTCGTACGAGATGGCGTATCGGATGCAGACCAGCGTCCCCGAGCTCATGGACATCGCGAAGGAGCCGCCGGCGATGCACGAGCTGTACGGGACCGAGCCCGGCCAGCGCTCGTTCGCCAACAACTGCCTGCTCGCCCGCCGGCTCGTGGAGCGCGGCGTGCGCTTCGTGCAGCTCTATCACCGGGGCTGGGACCATCACGGCACCAACTCGCGCGACGACATCGTCACTCGGCTCCCTTCGTTGTGCCGCGAGACGGACCAGGCGGCGGCGGCGCTCGTGAAGGACCTCAAGCAGCGTGGACTGCTCGACACGACGCTCGTCGTCTGGGGGGGCGAGTTCGGCCGCACGCCGATGAACGAGGAGCGGAACGGCTCGAAGTTCCTCGGCCGCGACCATCACCCGCGCGCGTTCACCCTCTGGCTGGCGGGCGGCGGCATCAAGCCCGGCGTGACGATCGGCCAGACGGACGACCTGGGCTACAACGCGGTCGAGGACGCGGTCGACGTCCACGACGTGCACGCCACCGTCCTGCAGCTGATGGGCATCGAGCACACCCGGCTGACGTATCGTTTCCAGGGCCGCGATTTCCGGCTCACCGACGTGAGCGGAAACGTCATCACCAAACTCATCGCCTGAAAAAACGCGCGGCGCGCGAGCGCCCGGGAGGAACGGCCATGCGGATGCTCCTCGTCCAACCCCCGCAGGGAACGCGCTTCGGCCTCTCGCGGATCCTGACCGGCGAGCCCCTCGGGCTGGAGTGCGTGGGAGGCGCGGTGCGCTCCCGCGGCTACGACGCGGAGGTGGTGGACCTTCGGCTCGATTCCTGGGACGCGCTGGACCGCGCCGTCGACGATGCGCCGTCCGCGGTCGGGATCAGCTGCGCCTTCACCACCGACGTCTACCCTTCGCTGGAGGTGGCGCGGTTCCTCAAGGAGCGCTGGCCCGCCCTGCCCGTGGTGGTGGGCGGCCACCATGCCAGCCTCGTGCCCGACGACTTCCTCCACGCCGGCTCGGGAGTGGATGCGGTGGCGATCGGGGAGGGGGAATGGACGGGCGTCGGCATCATGGATGCCCTCCGCGACCGCCAGCCCCTGGAGACCGTCCCCGGGGTCCTCACTCCCGCCAACAAGGGCAAGGACAACGGCTTCAAGCCGCGGCCCTTCACCCGCGAGCTGGACGAGCTGCCCCTGCCGGACCGCTCGCTCACCGCCCGCTACCGCCCCCGTTACCACCACGGCCTCGTCCCGCGCTCGGCGTCGGTGGAGACCTCCCGCGGCTGCCCGTTCGATTGCAACTTCTGCAGCGTCTGGGTCTTCTACGAGCGGCGCGCGGGCCGGCGGTCGCCCCTCTCGATCGTGCGTGAGCTGAAGCAGCTCGAGGAGGACCACGTCTTCTTCACCGACGACATCGCCTTCCTCAACCACGATTCCTACCGCGAGCTCGGCGAGCGCATCGAGGCGGAGGGGCTCCGCAAGACCTACGCCTGCGAGACCCGCAGCGACCTCGTCGTGCGCTACCGCGACCTGTTCGCGCGCTGGAGCCGGGCCGGCCTGCGCTCGATCTTCCTCGGCATCGAGAGGATCGACGACGCCGGCCTGGACGCGGTCCGCAAGCGCACCAAGGGCGGCTCCAACACCAACGTGCAGGCGATCCACATCCTGCGCGAGGAGGGGATCACCCCCATGACCACGTTCATCACCGATCCCCAATGGGGCGAGGAGGACTTCGACCGCCTCGAGGAGTTCATCGATCGCCTGCGGCTGCCCAACGCCTCCTTCTCGATCCTCACGCCGCTGCCGGGCACCGAGCTCTACAACGCGCGCCGGGCCGAGCTGATCACGGACGACTACGCTTACTACGACATCCTCCACACCGTCCTTCCCACCCGCCTGCCCGTGGAGCGCTTCTACGAGAGGATCGCGCGGCTCTACGGCAACACCCTTCGCGACACGCGGCCGAGCTGGGCCATGGTGCGTCGCGCGGTGAAGCTGGCCCTCGAGGGCAACTTCTGGTGCATGCGCCGCGTCTACGGCGCGGTGAAGGACGTACGGACGCCGGCCGCCTACCTCGCGCCGCCGGTCCGCATCCGCGCGCCCAAGCGCCGCGCCTCAGGCGCCTTCGTTCCGGCCCGGGCTTCCTAGTCCCCGTGCGGAGGTGACGGCCGTTCACTGCCGCGGCGAGACGAACTCCCCGGACGGATCGATCTGCTTCAGGGCGGTGACCTTGCCGTCGGGACCGACCGCGAACTCCACGATCACGTCCGAGAACTCCTTGACGCGGAACCGCCGCGGCTTCCAGGGGACGAGGGGCTGGAAGGGCTGCCCCGGCCGCACCACGCCCAGCGTTCCGCCGCGCAGCACCACTTCGAACTTCGCTCCCGTCGGTGTGAGGTACGTCCCGGCGTAGGGCTGCAGTGTCTCCGAAAGCGACAGCTCCCGCGGCACGCGGCGGTTGAACGCCACCTCCGCCTCGTCCAGGGAGATGAGCGCGCGGTCGACCTCGCCCTGCGGGCTCGTGCCGAAGTTGACCGACCATTGGCCGTCCTGCTCGTCGTCGGGGGTGTCGAAGCGGTCGTAGTGGAAGTGGGCCAGCGGCAGCTTGATCTTGTGGAAGTCGAACTGCAGGCCGTCGCCCTTCTTCGCGATCGTCACGACGCCGTACGCCGCGTGCTCGAACTCGCCGACATAGTCGTCGAGCGCGTGGGACGGGCGCGTGCCCTCCACCCGGCCCGCCCCTGCTTTCGCGCGCGCCTGCTTGCCGGCCTCCTTGCCTTTCAGCCGGATCGCGAGCTGCCTTTCGCTCCACGGCGTCAAGTCCAGCCCGAGCATGCGCTCGTAAGCGTTGTACGCCACCACGTTGTAGAGCGGCGCCGCGTGATCGCCGATCACGAGCACCACCACCCCCACCCCGTCGTACGGCGCCACCAGGACCTGGGAATGGAATCCGTTGATGTCGCCGCCGTGATAGGAGATGAGGTGCCCGCGATAGGAGGCGATCGAGCGTCCCGTGCCATAGGCGACGTTCAGCACCTCGCCCCAGCCGCGGGCTTCGAGCGCCGCATTCGGCAGCGACAGGGCCGGCGCCAGGGTCGCCTTGATCACGGCCGGCGGCACGACCGGCCTGCCGTCGACCTTCCCTTCGTTCAGCTGCGCGATCACCCACCGCGACATGTCCTCGAGGTTCGAGTTCATGGATCCCGCCGGGCCGATGCCCTCGGCCTCGCTGTAGTAGGGAATCGAGTAGATCTCGAAGGAATCGCGCCGCTCCGTGTAGGGGACGCCGTGCTCCGGCTCTTTCTGGAGGTCCGCGATGGAAAAGACGGTGCTCGTCATCCCCAGCGGGCCCAGCAGCCGCTCGCGCAGGAAGTCTTCCCACCTCCGGCCGGAGAGCAGCTCGATCACGTAGCCGGCGCCCGCGTACATC
>QHVJ01000452.1 GCA_003222275.1 Acidobacteriota bacterium
CCGCGCGCCTCGAAGGTGGTGCGCATTCCGCCCGACGGGAAGCTCGACGCGTCGGGCTCGCTCTGGATGAGCTGCGCCCCGCTGAAGCGCTCCATCGGCTGGCCCTCGTCGTCGAAGGTGAGGAAGGCGTCGTGCTTCTCGGCGGTGAGGCCGGTCTGGGGCTGGAACCAGTGGCAGAAGTGAGTCGCGCCCTTGGCGAGCGCCCACTCCTTGACCGCGTGCGCGACCTCGTTGGCGATCGAGTGGTCGAGCTTCGTCCCCCGGCGGATCGTCTCCTGCAGGGACAGGTAGACCGCCTTGGGAAGCTTCTGCTTCATGGCGTCGGCGTTGAACGTATTGCTGCCGAAGGTCTCCATCACCTTCATGCCCCCCGCCATCTCCGGCAGCGACCGGATGGACCGGGAGGTGGCTTCGCGAATCGCCCACAGACGCCCTTCAGCCATTTCTAATCTCCTCGAAAGAAAATTCTCTCACTTCACCCGGGCCACGATCCGGAACTCCACGCCGACCTCGTTCTTCACCTTGACCGTCCCGCCCCCGGCGGTCACCGGCTCGATGCCGAAGGCCCGCTGGGCGAGCGTGGTCCGGCCCGAGGCGGTGAGCGTGGCGCCCGACAGCTCCACCCTCACGGGTACGGTCACCGCGCGGCTGACTCCGTGCAGGCTCACCTCGCCGGCGACCTGCAGCTCGTACGCCCCGTCCGCGGCCCGCCGGCCCGATACCTGCCGCGAACGGAAGCGGATCGCGGGAAAGCGGGACACGTCGAGCACCTTCGAGCCCGCCATCACCTCCTGGACCTTCGGCGCGTCGCCCTCGGGCTCGCCCTGGGCGGACACCGTCAGGCCCAAGGCTTCGAAGGAGAGCTCTACCGAAGAGCGCGCGAGGTCGTCCGGGTCCGCGTCGACCCGTCCCTCGAAGCGGTCCGCCGTCACCTCGTGGGTGTGGCCCGCGAAGCCCAATACGCCGCTCTTTCCGACGTGGACCTGGAACGCGCTGGCGGAGGCGTCGATCACGTACGTCCGCGTCGCCGCCGCGGCGGGCAGGGCGGGGCCGAGCACGAGGACCCAGAGGCCGAGGCGGAAGCGCATGAACGCCCAGTCTAGTGCAAGTCGGAGATGCGGCAACGCCCGGTGCAGTAGAATGACCCTGGATGGCCACGCAATCCGTCCAGAAGCTCCAGGGCCTCGACCGCCAGACCCTGGTGGGCATCTACCGGACGATGTACCTGTCCCGGCGCCTCGACGACAAGGAGATCCAGCTCAAGCGCCAGAACAAGATCTTCTTCCAGATCAGCGGGGCCGGCCACGAAGCGGTGCTGGTGGCGGCGGGCCTGGTCCTGAAGCCGGGCCACGACTGGTTCTACTCCTACTACCGCGACCGGGCCCTGATGCTCCAGCTCGGCATGAGCCCCCTCGACATGCTCCTGGGCGCGGTGGGGGCGAAGGACGACCCCAACTCCGGCGGGCGCCAGATGCCGTCCCACTGGAGCAGCCCCGCCTTGCACGTGGTCACCAAGTCGTCCCCCACCGGCACGCAATTCACCCAGGCGGTCGGATGTGCCGAGGCGATCCTATACGTCAACGAGCAAGGGGGTTTGGGGAATGCGGAGCGCCCTCCCGTGCGAGCGAAAGACGACATAACCTATTGCTCGGCGGGAGAAGGCACCACCTCGGAGGGCGAGTTCTGGGAGAGCCTCAACAGCGCCTCCAACCGGAAGGTGCCCATCCTCTACCTCATCGAGGACAACGGCTATGCCATCTCGGTGCCGGTGGAGGTGCAGACGGCAGGGGGCAGCATCTCGCGCCTCGTGCGCTCCTTCCCCGACCTGCTCGTGCGCGAGGTCGACGGCACCGACCCGCTGGCCAGCCTCGCGGTGCTGAGGGAGGCCGCCGCGTGGTGCCGCGCGCGCCGCGGCCCCGCCCTCGTCCATGCCCGCGTCATCCGGCCGTACTCACATTCCCTCTCCGACGACGAGACGCTCTATCGCCCGACGGCGGAGCGGGAGGAGGACGCGCGCCGGGACCCTCTCGCTTCCTACCCGCGCTTCCTCGTCGCGGAAGGTCTCGCCACCGAGGAAGAGCTGAAGGCGATGCGCGCGCAGGTCGACCGCGAGATCGCCGAAGCCACCGACGCCGCCCTCGGCGCCCCGTTTCCGTCGCCGGAGAGCGCCACGAGGCACGTCTACTCGGAGGAGGTGGACCCGACCTCCGACGCGTTCGCGACGGAGTCGCGCCCGTCCGGCGACCCCAAGACCATGGTCGACCTGCTCAACGCGTGCCTCAACGACGAGATGGCCCGCGACCCGCGCATCGTCGTCTTCGGGGAGGACGTGGCCGACTGCAGCCGCGAGGAGAACCTCGGGCGGGTGAAGGGCAAGGGGGGCGTCTTCAAGGTCACCCACAACCTGCAGCGGAAGTTCGGCTCGAACCGCGTCTTCAACGCGCCGCTGGCCGAGGCCAACATCGTGGGCCGCGCCGTCGGCATGGCCACGCGCGGCCTCAAGCCGGTGGTGGAAATCCAGTTCATGGACTACATCTGGCCGGCGTTCATGCAGATCCGCAACGAGCTGGCCGTGATCCGCTGGCGCTCGAACGGCGCGTGGAAGTGCCCCGTCGTCATCCGCGTGACCTACGGCGGCTACCTGCAGGGGGGCGCGATCTACCACAGCCAGTGCGGCGAGGTCCTCTTCACCCACATCCCGGGCCTGCGGGTCGTGATCCCCTCCAACGCCGAAGACGCGACCGGCCTCCTCCGCACCGCGATCCGCGCCGACGATCCGGTCCTCTTCCTCGAGCACAAGCACCTGTACCGGCAGACCTACAACAAGGGGCGCTATCCGGGGCCCGACTACATGATCCCGTTCGGCCGTGCGTCGGTGCCGCGCGAGGGCGGAGACGTGACCGTCGTGACCTTCGGCGCGCTCGTCCAGCGGTCGCTGGCCGCCGCCCGGCAGGCGGAGGCGGAGGGCATCCAGGCGGAGGTCCTCGACCTGCGCACCCTCGCTCCGTACGACTGGCCGGCCATCGTCCGCAGCGTGAAGAAGACCGGCAAGGCCCTCGTCGTCCACGAGGACAACCGCTCGTGGGGATACGGGGCCGAGATCGCGGCCCGGATCGCGGACGAGCTGTTCGAGTGGCTCGACGCGCCGGTCAAGCGCATCGGCGCCCTCGACACCTTCGTCGGCTACAACCCGGTCCTGGAAAACGCGATCCTGCCCCAGGTCTCGAACGTCCTGCAGGGCATCAGGGAGCTGAAAAGATACTGACGTTCAGGGCTTGCTGGTCCCCGCCCGCCCATAGCGGTCCTCGAGCCGCACGACGTCCTCCAGCTCGGGGGTGGACACCTCGAGGATGTCGCAGTCCTCGATCCCGGTCATGCGGTGGAGGGTGCCCGGCGTGATGTGGAAGACGTCGCCCGGCTTCATCTCGATCCGGCGCAGCTCCTCCCGCTGTCCTTGCGCCCCGGTCTCGAGCAGCAACCGCCCGGACTGGAGCAGGATCGTCTCGTCCTTCACGTTGTGGTACTGGAGCGAGAGGCTCTCCCCCCGGCGCACGTGGAGGATCTTGCCGACGTAGCGGTCGGTGCGGGCCCACCACAGCTCGTAACCCCACGGCTTCTCGACCCGTCGCGGGATCTCGGACATGGGCGGCTATTCTCCCTGAAACACCGGGCGGGCGGCGAGCGCATCGGCCAGCTCTTCCCGCAGGCGGGCCTCGATCTCCCCCGCCGTGCGCAGCCCGAGGCAGGCTTCCGCCACTTCTTGGAGGTGCGCGGCCGAAGCGCCCCGCAGCGCGGCCTTCACGTGCGGGATGGCCGCGGGGCTCATCGACAGCTCGCGCACGCCGAGGCCGACGAGGACGAGGGCGGTCGCCGGCTCCGCCGCCATCTCGCCGCAGATCGAGACCGGGATCCCCGCCGCCTGCGCCGCCAACACGACCCCGTGGATCGC
>QHVJ01000444.1 GCA_003222275.1 Acidobacteriota bacterium
GTCCAGGTGCACACGAACGTCTCGAAGGCCCAGTAGTCGCGAAGCCCGCCGCGCGTCGCGCCGCGGCTCCGGGCGCGGCGCGCGGTATACTGGCCGTCGCGACCCCGTCGTCTAGCCTGGCCCAGGACGCGACCCTTTCAAGGTCGAGATCGCGGGTTCGAATCCCGCCGGGGTCACCAGATAACTTCGTGATTTTTTGGGGATCGTTCTCGGTTTCGAACCCGCGAAGTCCGTCGGGACGCTCGCGGAAGCGATGCTGCTCAGCGCCTGAAGCTTTCCAGGAGCACCTGCAATGCTTGCGCGACGCGGTCCGCGACCTCGGGCTCGGGCATCGGGATCTTGAGATAGCTCTGGCCGGAGCGCTCGTCACGGATGCGCTCGAACAGTCGTGACGGCGTCGCTCCGGCCGCCTCCTGACCCGTTCCAGCCGCGGACGCGAACTGGCTGAGCAGTTCGAGACCAGTCCGGAGCAGATTGCTCAGAGGGTCAGCCGCCGGGCGGAGCGAGGCAGAGGCCACCGCCACTTCGCGGTCGTCATCGACGCTGGCGGCTGGCTCGGCCGCGGCGGGCTCGGCAGCCTCCTCCACGATGGGAGCCGGGACACCAGCCGTGACGTTCTCGACGCCCTCCATGAAACGCTTGAGCCGGCTGCCGCCGAGGAACACCTCGCGCTCGCCGCCGTCGAGGATGCCGGCGAAGAGCGAGCGCTTGAATCCCAGGACCGACAGCATCCCCTCCTCGATCGTGCCCTTGGCCACGAAGCTTACGACCTGCACGGGCCGTGTCTGGCCGAGGCGATGAACACGGCCGATCCGCTGCTCCAGGACGGCTGGATTCCAGGGCAGGTCGACGTTCACCACGACCGTCGCGTGCTGGAGGTTGAGGCCAACGCTGCCCGCGTCGGTCGAGAGGAACGCGCGGCAGCGCGGGTCTTCACGGAACTGGTCGATCAAGTCCTTGCGCTTGGCGCTCTCGACGCCGCCGTGAAAGAGTACGTGGCTCCACTTCCGTCGCTCGAGCCGGCGCACGAGGACCTCGTGCATCCTGAGCCACTGGCTGAAGACGACCGCCTTGGTATCCGGGCGCTCGAAGATCTCGTCCAGCAGCGTCGCCAGCTCGTCGGCCTTCGCGCCGTGGTCGGTCCGCTGGTCGAGCAGATACGTGCTGTCGCACGCCATCCGCATGTTCTGGAGCGCGATCAGGAGTCGCCGCTGGTCCGCCTCGGAGAGGAACCGGAACCGCCGCCACTTCGCCACGAGCCTTCCCACGATCTCGCGGTTCTCCTCGTGGTGCTCCATCTGCTGGGGCGTCATCGGGACGAAGAACCGCTTTTCCAGGCGCTCGGGGAGCTGGTGGAGGACGTCCTCCTTCCGCCGGCGGATGAGAACCGGCGCCAGCGTCTTGCCGATGCTGTCGAGGTTGCGATAGCCCACGACCTTGCCGAACTCATCGAGGATCTGGTGATCGTGCAGGAAGCGGAACGTGGGCCCGAGCCGGTGCTGGTCGACGAACTGCACGATGGACACCAGGTCTTCGAGCCGATTTTCGAGCGGGGTGCCGGTGAGCACCATGGCGTAGGGCGAGGCGATTTTCTTTACGCTGCGGGCCGTGCGCGTGTTCCAGTTCTTGATCCGCTGCGCCTCGTCGAGGATCACGAGGTCGGGCGACCAGGCCGTGATCAGGTCGAGGTCCCGGTACACCGTGTCGTAGTTCATGATCTTGTAGAAGCTCTCCGCCCGGAATCCCTCGTCGCGGCTACGGCGGAAGCCGCCGATGACGCGGACGGGCCGGTCGACGACCCTGCCGATTTCGCGCTCCCACTGATGCTTGAGCGAAGTCGGACACACGACGAGCACGCGCTCGACGCCGAAGCGGCGGGCCATGATCTCGACAGCGGCGATGGCCTCGATGGTTTTCCCCAGGCCCATGTCGTCGCCGATGAGACAGCGACCCGCGCGGCTGGCGAAGAGCGCCGCCTCGCGCTGGTAGTCATAGAGCGGCACGCGGAGGAGATTCTTGAAGGCGGCGCTCCGGATGCCGCGCGGAAACACCTCGGCCAGAACCTTCTCCCGGCGCTCGGCGTCACGCACCTGGGCGACGAAGTTCAGCGCGTCCTCGTAGCAGCGCAGGTCGGGGTCGAGGCGCGCGGCCGCCGACAGAAACGTCTCGAACTGGACGAACGCCTCCGTCCGCAGCGTCCCGCCGCCGTCGAAGTACTGCGCCGCCAGACGGGTTAGCGCGGCCGACGCGCCGGCGCGTGGCCGGAATCGCACCTGACGCTGGGCGCCGTAATGCAGATAGACCTCGCTGAACGGCGGCTCGAAGCCTCGGGCCAACGCCTTGCGGTTCTCAGAGTTCCGCCCGAGACGGGCGAGCGCGAACTCGATGTGCTTGCACGTCCCAAGTGTGTTCGTGGCGAAGTCCGGGCATGAGCAGAAGTTGTTCCCCGGCTCGCTGCCGCGGATCGCAACCCGGTAGATGTTCTGGCTCTCGGGGTTGGTGACCTCGAACTCGGAGAAGATCGGATGGCCGCCGGTATTCTTCAGGAGGAACCGCTGCTCGCGGCCGAACTGGCGGCGCAACGCCGTCTGCCACGCCTCCAGCGACGTCCCCTCTGGCCGGTGGAGACGCGACAGCTTCTTGGGCACGACGGCTAGTCTCGCGCCCGCGGTGGGCGGTCGCCGTTGTTGGATTCGATTACGGGGCTCGGTTCTCTCCACGCTGGAGGTGCGCTGCCGAAGCCGTGCGGCAGCCCACGCATCCTAGCGGCAAACGACCTCGCTCGGCAACGCGATCACGACTCCCCAGTGGTTTGGGAAGGCAGGCGAGGAGAATCACGCCGCGGGTGCAGGGCCCCGCGTTCTTGCGGACTCGCGGAGCCCCGGATCTCCCCTCTCGAACCTCAGTCCTGCGGGTTGGCTCCGCGCCCCGGAATCACCACCACGAACCCCAGAGCCCGCGCCGCCTGAGCTTGAACGGCATCGTGGGTCATCAGGCGGGCGACGTCGAGTTCGGTCATGGCAGCCAGGTGGAGCCGGTCGAGTGTGCGGCAATGAGTCCGGCCGGCGCCGACATGTTGCCGCAAGGCCGTCTCGAACACGCTACCTGGGAGCGGGCGAAATCGAAATGGATCGGTGGCCCGGAACTCTGCGAGCTTGGCACGAAAGCGTTCCCGCCGGGCCTTCCCGTATCGGCCCGCGAGCCAGGCCGCGGTGACCTGGACGTGGGTCTCCAGTTCCGCCAGCGAGGAGACGATGACGAGGTCCTCGCTCGCCACGTGGTCACGCACCGCGTCGCTCTCCGGCTCTTGCCAGAGGAGCTTGAGCAGCGCGCTACTGTCGATGTAGACCACGCGAAGCGCCGACCTCGCGGGCCTGGCGGTCGGCGATGAGGAACTCCTCCACCCACCGGACGGTTCGCCGCCCACTCACCTTGGCCTGCCACCGGGCATGCCGTC
>QHVJ01000443.1 GCA_003222275.1 Acidobacteriota bacterium
CGAGAACACCGTGACGCTCCGCCGCGGCGCGGAGACGTTCCGGGTGAAGACGACATCGGAGCAGATCAGAGGTCTGCAGCTGCACCAGATCGCGACGATTCGCGGCCAGATCGCGCCGCCGGCCGAGATCCCACGCACGATCACGCCGGCGGTCGCCATGACGCCGGTGCCGCGCGGCCCTGTGAATCAGCAGACGGTGACGGGGACGGTGACCGCCGTCGATCCGTCCGGCCGGCTCTCGATAAACTCCGAGCGCGGCCCGCTGCACGTCTGGGCCGCCTCCGGCGCGAACGAGCGCTTCGCCGCCGGTGACCGCGTCCAGGTGATGATCTCCGTGCAGGCGGT
>QHVJ01000445.1 GCA_003222275.1 Acidobacteriota bacterium
TAGGCGAGCGGGCAGCCGCGGGGGTCCACGCACGTCGTGTAGATGAAGCCGAGCAGCGTGATGCGCTCGCGCGTGAAGCGCGCGAGCCGCTGCGGCCGGCCGTCGAGGCCGACGACCGCGCCGTCGGGCGCGGCCATGATCCGGTGCAGCGTGTAGCTGCCGGGCGCGGGCGGCTCGAAGTCGAGCGCCGGCAGCGGCTCGGCGTCGTGCGCCATGGCGGGCAGCGCGCAGCCGAGCCAGAGCCCGAGGGCGACGAGGGCCCGCGCGCCCCCGCGCCGGATCACCGGGGCGGCGGCGTCGCGCGCAACGACTTGCTGCCGAGCTTCATGTGGTGCGCGCGGCCGAGCTGCTCCCTGGTGAAATCGACCTCGAAGACCTGCGCCAGCTCCTTGCCGTTCCACGTGAAGCCGCGCAGGAACTGCTCGTTGTCGGCGCCGCCCTTGTCCCAGTTGGCCAGCAGCGACGAGGTGATGTAGACGCGCCGGCCGTCCCAGCTCTGCGAGATCATGTTGACCTGCTTGCCGGTGACCTTCTGGTAGGTCTGCTTCGGCGCCTCCGGGTTGCTCAGGTCGAAGTAGCGCGTGGTGCCGTCCATGAACGTGTTGACCCAGAGGCCCTTGCCGTCGCGGGTGATGCTGATGTCGACGGGCAGCGGGATCTTGGCCGGATCGCCGATGGTGCCGACTTCCTTGGCTTGCCACTGGCCCTTGTCCTGCTTGACGAGCCAGAGCTTGGAGGTGAGGGCGGCGGCGGTGATGGCCCAGTCGTCGCCCGGCTTGAGCGACCAGCGGATCTCCAGCGGCGCCCCCGGCACGCTCAGCACCCTGGTGGGCTTCAGCGCCTTGAGGTCCCACACGACCATCGTGCTGCCGAAGCGCTTCATCGCCTCGGCGTCCTTCACGACGTCGCCGAGCGGCCGCATGTAGTTGTCATACCCGGTGAAGCTGGACGTCAGGAGGACGTTCTTCCTCGGATTCACGGCGAGGTCGTAGCCGTAGCCGTCGCCGCCGCCGTCGGTGGGCATGGCGTACGACGTGACGAACTCGCCGGCGTTGTTGTACATGGCCATGCCGGTGCGGCCGCCCTTGTCTTTCGTGTTCGAGAGCGCCTGCACGAGCATCCGGCCCGGCATCGCGTAGTAGGTGTGGGGGCCGAGGTAGCCGCTCTTGTCGGCCATGTCGGCGATCGTCCTCACGAGCTTCGGCTTGCCCGGATCGGTGCCGATGTCGAACACGTAGATCTTCGGCTCGGCGAGGCCGCCGGCCCAGATGAAGCGCCGGTCATCGGTGAAGCCCATGTGGTGGGCCTCGCCGCGCGAGCCCACGGACACCGAGTTGAGGACCTTGCCGAACCGCTTCGACTTTGGATTGACGTCCACGGTCACGAGCTTGTCCGAGCCGTCGCCCACCCCCTCGACGCCCAGGGCCCAGACGTAGACGTAATCCTCCTGGCCCTTGATGAGCTTCGTGACGTAGGGCGAGTTGCACGTTTCGTCCGCGAGCGCGGCGCCAGCGAGCGCCACGACGAAGCCGAGAGCGAGCGCGACGACGACGGCAGTGCGGAATAGGTGACGCACCCTCATGAGAGTCCTCCGTTGCGCGGCGGAGTCGATCGACGGCGTGGGAGCAGGCTACTGGCGCGCGCGAGCGTGGTCAAGTAGCGTGGGCGCGGGAGGATCCGACCCTATGCGTTTCCCGAGCCTGGAGCCCGAGCGGATGTCCCCGGCCCAGAAGCGCGTCCACGACGCCATCGCCAGCGGGCCGCGCGGCGGGGTCCGCGGCCCGTTCGGCGTGCTCCTGCGCAGCCCGGAGCTGGCCGATCGCGTGCAGAAGGTGGGCGAGCACCTGCGCTTCAACTCGTCGCTGCCCGCGCGGCTCAACGAGCTCGCGATCCTGATCAACGCGCGCTTCTGGGGCAGCAAGTACGAGTGGTACGCTCACCGGCCGTTCGCGATCAAGGGCGGGCTCGCCGAGTCGATCGCCGACGATCTGGCGCAGAACCGGCGGCCGGCGGGGATGAAGCCGGACGAGGCGATCGTCTACGACTTCTGCACGGCGCTGCATCGCCGGCACGCCGTGGACGACGCCGTGTTCGGGCAGGCCGTCGCGCTGCTGGGCGAGCAGGGCGTGGTCGATCTCATCGGCGTCAGCGGCTACTACACGCTGGTCTCGATGGTGCTGAACGTCGCCGACATCCCGCTGCCCGCCGGCGCCCCGTCGCCGTGGTGAGCGCGGCTCGGTCCGGAGACGCTACTTCACCAGGTCGACGAGACCCACCCCGAGCGCGCGCGCGATCCGCGCCAGCGTGTCGAGGTTCGGCGGGTGCTGGGCGCGCTCGAGACGCGCCAGCGTGACGCGGTTGATCCGCGCCTTGGCGGCGAGCGACTCCTGCGTCATCCCGCGCCGGGCGCGGAGCTCGGCGACCCGCGCGGCCACGCGCTCGGTGGCGGACGGCATCACGCGCCGAGCGGCGCGTCAGCCGCGGCCGACGAACGGCATCTTGGTCGCCATCACCGTCATGAACAGCACGTTGGCGTCGGGCGGCAGCGAGGCCATGTGCACGATCGCGCGTGCCGTGTGCTCGACGTCCATGAGCGGCTCGGGCATGATCGTGCCGTTGGCCTGCGGCACGCCGTTCTTCATCCGGGCGGCGAGCGGCGTCTCGGCGTTGCCGATGTCGAGCTGGCCGACCGCGATGTCGTACTTGCGGCCGTCGAGCGACGCGGCCTTGGTGAGCCCGGTCACCGCGTGCTTGGTCGAGGTGTAGGGGGCCGAGTTCGGGCGCGGCGCGTGCGCGGAGATCGAGCCGTTGTTGATGATGCGGCCGCCGCGCGGCGTCTGGCTCTTCATGATCTTGAACGCTTCCTGCGTGCAGTAGAAGACGCCGTTGAGGTTGGCGTCCACGACGGTCTTCCACTGCTCGACGGTGAGGTCCTCCAGGGGCACCGCCGGCGCGCCGGTGCCGGCGTTGTTGAAGAGCAGGTCGAGCCGGCCGAACGTCTCCTTCGTCTTCGCGAAGAGCGCCTTCACCGACGCCGGGTCGCCCACGTCCGTCGGCACCACCAGCGTCCGGCTCTTGCACTGCGACGCCGTCTCCTGCAGCGCGTCCTTGCGGCGTCCCGCCAGCACCACCGACCAGCCCTCGCGCGACAGCGCGACCGACGACGCCCGCCCGATTCCCGATCCCGCGCCCGTGACGATCGCGATCCTGTCCGATGACGCCATGTGAGTCTCCGCCTTTCGATGGCCTTTCGATGGGATGTCGGCCACCGCGATGGTACACCGGTCGACCCGGCTCGAGCACCACCCAGCGCTGCCCCGTGGACGGCGCCGCGTGGTCGTCCGTCATCCGGCGTACCGTTCCTCGACCGTCGCCGTGAAGACGATCACGCCGACGAGGCCGATGGCGCCCGCCACCCAGAACGGCAATGCCGGCGTCACCCCCCACAGCAGTCCGCCGATGAACGCCGCGGGCGCGATGGCAAGGCTGCGGACGAGGTAGTAGAGGCCGACGGAGCGGGCGCGCATCGTGGGCTGCACGAGATCGACGATGAGCGCCTTGCGGGCCGGCTCGCCGACCTCGCGCACGCCGCCGACGACGAACGCGACGACGAGGCCCGGGAAGTCCGAGGCGAGGACGACGGCGACCGGGAAGAGCGCGAAGGCCGCGAAGGTCGCGATCACGAAGGGCTTGCGGCCGAAGCGGTCCCCGAATCGCGCGACGGGAAGGTAGCTCACGATCGCCGCCGTCATCTGCACCGCGACCAGGATCCCGTAGGCCGGCGCGCTGACGCCGATCACGTTGATGGCGTAGAGGACGAGGAAGACATCGACCAGGCCCTCGCAGGTCCGGATGAAGATGTCCGAGGTGAGGAGCCACCGAAGCGGAGGGGGCAGTGATCGCCACACCCCCAGGATGTGCGTGGGGACGGGGTCCGCCCGCACCGGGATATCGATGCGCGCCAGGGCCGCCAGCGCGACGGCGGCGAGCACGACGGTGACGCCGAGTCCGAGATGAACCCCGTCGCGCACGCCGTAGGCGGCGATCACGAGCCCGCCGAGGGTGGGGGCCACGGCGATCGGCACCCGCTTGAGGATCGATTGCACGGTGAAGCCGAGCGCGCGCCGGTCCCTGGGGAGGGCGTCGCCGACGACGGCGAACAGCGGCGGGCTGGCCATGCTCGACCAGGCCATGACGAAGAGCAGCCCCGCGAACACGAAGGGCCAGGAGGGGGCCAGCCAGTAGAGTCCGTAGCCGATCATCGCGAGCGCGACGAAGAGCCGGAGCGCGCGACGCCGGCCGTATCGATCGCCGATCCACCCGCCCGGGTACTGGTAGACGCCATCGAGGAAGTCCTCGCACGTCCCGAAGAGCCCGATGGCGGCGATCGGCGCCCCGAGGATCTCGAGGTACTTGGGCAGAAAGCGCTTCCAGAGGTTCTCGCCGAGGGCGAGCAGGAACATCGCCACCGAGACCGCGACGATGTTGCGTTCGAGCCCGAGCGCGGCGCTGACGCGCGCCCGGGCGGAATCCACGCTCGTCATCCCGATGCTACTTCACGAACACCCACTCCGGCCGGAGCAGGGGGAAGGCGACGAGGCCGACGATGGCGGCGCCCAAGATCAGCAGCGGATTGCTGACCTTCCACCGGAACAGGACGGCCAGGCTCGCCAGCGCGACGAGCACCGTCAGCCAGTCGCCGATCGCGATCTTCCCGAGCAGCACGCACGCGCCGAGGATCGTGCCGATGGCCGCCGCGTAGGCGCCCCGCACGAATCCCTGCACGTTCGCGTTCGCGCGGTAGCGCACGAGGATGGGCGCGACGATCAGCACGAGCAGGAACGAGGGCAGGAAGATGCCGAGGGTCGCGACGAGGGCGCCCGAGAACCCCGCGACGAGGTAGCCGACGAACGTCGCGGTGATCACGACCGGGCCCGGGCTGATCATGCCCATGGCGACGGCGACGAGGAACTCGCGCTCCTTGAGCCAGCCCGTCTGCTGCACGAGCCCCTTCTCGAGGAACGGCACGATCACGAGCCCGCTGCCGAAGGTGAGCGAGCCGGCCTTGAGGAAGAACGTCAGCAGCTTCGCCAGGCTCACCTGCGGCGCGGTGACGACGAGCGGCACGGCCAGCAGGAGGGCGCTCGTCGACGCGGTCGAGCGCGCGCGGAAGAGCGAGCCGTAATACGCGAGGCCGACGATGCCGCAGGCGACGAAGACCAGGGCGACCTCGGCCTGGACGGCCACGGTGATCACGAACGCTGCCGCCGCGAGCACCCACTCGACGGCGTCCTTCATCCCGAGCTTGGTGAGGCGATAGCAGGAGTGCAGGATGAGCGCGATGACGGCCGGGCTCACGCCGTAGAAGATCGCGCTCACCGCCGACAGCCCGCCGAAATGCACGTAGAGGGCGGCCAGCGCCGCCACGATGACGAAGTTCGGCAGGATGAACGCCCACCCTCCGGCCCAGGCGCCCCAGAATCCGCCGCGGATGTAGGAGAGCCAGATGCCGACCTGGATGGCCAGCGGGCCGGGCAGGGACTGACAGACGGCGATGCCCTCCCG
>QHVJ01000446.1 GCA_003222275.1 Acidobacteriota bacterium
CCTTGATGGTGTCGTTGGCATGGGCGCGGAAGACGTACTTGAAGCCGCGCTCGGTGATCTTGTCGAATGTCCCGAACGTCAGCCACGGCACCTGGTGCCGCTCGGCCATCGCCGAGGACGGGAAGCCCACCCCGCTCTGGAAGGCGCCGATGAGCGCGTGGACCTTCTCGCGCGTGATGAGCCGCTCCGTCTCGGTGACCCCGGTGTCGGCCTCGCCGCGGGTGTCGCCGAAGACGAGCTTGATCTTGGCGCCGCCCAGCGACTTGATCCCGCCCGCGGCGTTGACGTCGTCCGCGGCCATGGTGAGCGCGTTCTTCTGCGCCTGGCCGAACTTGGCGGTGGGACCGGTCATCGGCGACACGACGCCGATGCGCACCTCGTCGGCGGCGCCTACGGGCGCGGGGTTCCACATGGTGGCGAGGCCGACGAGGCCGAGGACGGTGGCGATACGGAGCATTCCGTGTCTCATGACGTGCTCCCCCTGCCTGCCGCGCCCTGGTCTGCGCGGCGAGCCATGCATCGCCGCCGGCGCGAGCGTGGGCGGACTGTATGCCGCCCGCCGGAGGTGTGTCAACCGCGGACGTCTGTCGCAACGATCTGTCCTTTGGCGTCCAACCGCCTTCGCAGAGGTCTCCCGGATGGCGACGCGCCCGTCGTATTCGTTCGAGTCAGGCTGACACTCCTCAGCGACCTGGATGCCACGGCGTCATCGCGCGGGCCAACGCAACGTATGGTGAGACCGGCGATTCGTGTCGGAGCGGTGACAGGTGGGGTCTCGGCACTGTCTTTGCGGTCGGCACTTCAGAGCCATGTCGACTCGGGCAATCGTTTTGGCCGCCGGGCTTTGCAGCTTGTCACTGGTCGTCGTGGGATGTCGCTCGACCGGTGAGCCGAGTCCAACGGCGCCCATCGTCCCTGCCGCTCAGCCCGCATTCTCCGCGCCGCGAAACACCGAAGTGGGCGCGCCGGCCCGGACGCCACGCGGTCAGCAACAGCCCAACAGCAAGGTCAGCGAGAACGAGCGCCGGTCGGTCGGGAGGGCGTCGCGTGTGGTGCCTTTGGCGTTGGCGCTGGTCGGCGCACCGTATCGCTGGGGCGGTGCCGATCCTCGAGGCTTCGACTGCTCCGGTTTCGTGATGTACGTGTACGGCCGCGCGGGCGTGTCACTCCCTCATGGCACGGTGAAGCAGTACAGGCTCGGGACACCGGTGGCGCGTAAGGAGCTCGCGCCGGGCGACATAGTCTTCTTCGACCGCCTCAATCACAGCGGCATCTATATCGGCGATGGCCGGTTCGTGCACGCAAGCAAGAGCGGCGACGCCGTGAAGGTCGCGCGGCTAGATGAAGCATGGTTCGAGCGCCGCTGGGTGGGTGCACGCCGCCTGCCGGTCACCGATCGTCAATCGCGGAGCGACGACGACTGACGCGCCGCGATCACCCCCGGCTAGTTCCCGCGTGGAACCGGCCGCGGGCTGCCCGGCTGGATGGTTCGGTCCGGCTCAGCGTTGGCGCGGTGCTCCTCTGCGTGCCGCGCGTCAGCGCGCGCGGCGAAGCTGCCAGAGCGCCTGGTCGAAGGCCTGCACGATCTCCGCGAGCTCGGCGTCGCCCATCGGCGTGCTGAGGCAGGCGAGACCGTTGGTGTTCACGAGGACGCCCGCGTCGAGCAGGTGCATGAACAGGCGTCCCATCCGCTCGCTCGCCGCCGGCTCCACGGTGTCGCGGTAGGTCCGCGGCGGCTTCGACGTCATCACGAAGCGGAACAGCGAGGCGTCCCCGGTGATGTGTCCGTCGACGCCGTGCTCGCGCAGCCTCTCGCCGAGCCGCGCGCGGAGATCGGCGCCCATGCGCTCGAGCCGCTCGTATGTCGCGGCGTCGAGCGCGCGCAGCGTGGCGAGGCCGGCCACCATCGACACCGGGTTGGCGGTGAAGGTGCCGCCGGAGGCGATCGCGTTGGATGAGCCGGGATCGAAGACGGCCATGACCTCCGCCTTGCCGCCGGTGGCGCCGACGGGGAAGCCGCCGCCGATGATCTTGCCGAACGCGGTCAGATCGGGATCGCCGCCGTAGCGCGACTGCGCGCCGCCCGCCGCCACGCGGAAGGAGATCACCTCGTCGAAGATGACGAGGATGCCGAGCGCGCGGGTCACGCGGCGAACGTGGTCGAGGAAGCCCGGCGCGGGGGGAATGAATCCCATGCGATTGCTGAGCGGATCCACCACGACGGCGGCGATCTCCGGCGCGTGGCGCGTGAGCAGCCGCTCGACGGCGTCGCGGTCGTTCCACGGCAACACCAGCGTCTCCGCCACGCGGTGCTTCGGCACGCCGCGGCTCGACGGAACGCTGGTGGGCTCGTGCTCCGGGCCCCAGTCCGCCGGCCCCGAGCTGAACGACACCTGCACGTCGTCGTAGTAGCCGTGGTAGGCGCCCTCGAACTTGGCGATGCGGTCGCGCCCCGTGTAGGCGCGCGCCGCCTTGATCGCCATCATCACGCCCTCCGTCCCCGAGTTGGCGAAGCGGATGCGCTCCACGCCGGGCACGCGCTCCACGAGCAGCTGCGCCAGGTCCACCTCCTCGCGCGTGGAGGCCGCGAAGGCACTGCCGCGCGCGACCTGCTCGGTCACGGCCTGCACGACAGGTGGGAACGCATGACCGTGGACGAGCGCGGTGAAGTTGTTGATGGCGTCGAGGCGCTCGACGCCGTCGAGGTCGGTGATGCGACAGCCGCGCCCGGAGGCGACGTAGAACGGGTGCGGCTTCACGTTGAAGTTCGCCTTCGAGGTGCCGCCGGGGATCAGGCGCTGCGCCTGCGCGAAGAGCCGCGCGGATGCGGAGGACGGATCGAGGAAGCGGTTCGCGCTCATGTCCGGTGTGGACGGACTGTATGCCGCGCGCGGCGGCGGTGTCAACCGAAGGATCACCCCGAGGGCTTGCCCGGGAGCCTCCAGATCTCGACGCCGTAGCTCAGGTTTCCGCCCGCCAGGTCCGACGTGATGGCCGCGAAGCCGGTGGCGTCGTCGGTGATCGCGACGGCATGGTACGCCTTCCCTCCCGACGCGACGATCCGTGACGACTTCCGCGACACGTCGAAGAGGCGCATGCCGCGCCGGTCCCCGGTCGGCGCGAGCAATCGACCGTCGCCGGCGAACCGCAGCGAGCCCGCCGGCGGTCCGCTGGCCTCGGCATGGGCGTCGACGATCAGCTCGGCGCCCGTCGCCACGTCCCACACGTAGACGGTCCCCTCGATGGTGACTGCGGCGGCGCGCGAGCCATCGGGCGAGAGCGCCACCACGACCGCCCACACCTCTGGTGGCGGGACGCCGGGAGGCGGCCGCGGCCCCGGGCGGCGCGAGCGACTGACCGAGATGCGGCGGATCGGCGCCAGCGTCACCGCGTCCCAGAATGCTACCTCGCCCTCGTGCCCGGCGGTCAGCAGCCGCGTTCCATTCGCGGCCAGATCGAACGCGGTCATGTTCTCGGGATGGGGATTCGGCACCCGCGCCGTCTCCAGTCGCGTTGCGACGTCGAGGAGCAGCACCTCGCGCTCGCACATGACGGCGAGACGCGTACCCGAGCCGTCGAAGCGGAGCGCGAGACAGCGGCCCATGGGCACGGAGGCCACCTCCGCCCACACCTTTGCGCCGGCGCGCTCAGCCGGCTGCCAGAGCCTCAGGGCCCCCTCACCGTGCCGGCCCAGCGAGGCGAGCAGATCGCCGCTCGGCGAGAACGCGAGGTCCACGACGGCCTGATGGTATCCCCCGAAGGTGATCGGCTCTCTATCTGCGGGCGCCCAGACTCGGATCCGCCCGCCCCGCTCGCCGGTCGCCACGTAGCCGACGTCGCGGGCCAACGCGATCGAGTCAAGAAATCCACCGGGCGTGTTCACCTCGGCGACATCCGCGACCTTGGCGGCCATCACGGGAGCGAGCGCTGGTGGCGCCTCGCGGCCGCAGCCGATGACGAGCGTGGCCGTGGCGACGATCACCGGCAGAAGCCCGGTTTTCACTTCGACGCGAGGACGATCGGGCCCGTCGGCGCCGGCGTGCCGCCCTCGGGCTCCAGCGTGACGGCGAAGACCCCGACCGCGCCGCGGGCGACCTCTGGCGCGATGCGGTGGGCGCTCCGGCCGCTCGCGTCGACGCCGAAGAGCCCGGCCGCGCGCGGGGTGCCGCCGCTGATCGTCCACAGCGCGTAGGTCTTGCCGGCGGGCGCGGGCGGCAGGCCGGCCACGAAGAGATGCCCGCCGCCGGCGTCGTTCCAGATCATCCGCCCGCTCGCGCTCGCGGCCGTGCCCTGGCCGCGCAGATCCACGACCCGGGTGGCCGGATCGCGCAAGAGCTCGACGGCGCCGCGATAGAGCGCGACCTGCTCCTGCAGCGCCGCCTCGTTGCGGGTGAGGCGCTCCTTGACGGCTGCCGTCTCGCGCGCCATCTGGCCGAGCCGCGCCTCGTAGCGCACGGCCACCCAGGTGGCGGTGAATCCCGCGGCCACCGCGGCGACGACCGCCGTGGCCGCCGCCCACGTGAGCCAGGCGCGGCGGCCGGCGCCGCGCGTGCGTTCCACGCGGCGCACGAGCGCCTCGCGCACGGCGGGAAGCGGAGTCTGAGGGCGCGCCGACAGCATCGCGCGCGCGAGCGTGTCCTGCGCCTCCCGGACGGCGGCCTGGCACTCCGCGCAGCCCGGCAGGTGAGCCTCGAACTGCACGAGGTCATCGCCGTCCAGCGCACCGGCCGCGTAGACCGCGGCCAGGGTCTCGAAGGGTTCGTGGCTCACGTGGGCGTCACCGCCTCGCGCAGCCGCGCCAGCGCCAGGCGGATGCGCGTCTTGACGGTGCCGAGCGGCTGCGCGAGCCGCTCGGCGATCTCCCGTTGTGTGAGGCCGGAATAATACGCGAGCTCGATGATCTCGCGCTGCGCCTCGGAGAGCTGCGCGAGAGCGCTCGCGACGAGCTGCCGCTCCTCCGCGCGCACCGCGGCGTCGCCGCCGGGCGGGGTGGGGGCGCCGACCGTGGCCTCGTCGACGGCTGCCACGAACGTCTCGCCACGCCGACGCACGGCGCGCACGCGGTCGATGGCGCGTGTCCGCGCGCGCGTGATGATCCAGGCCTCCGGCGTGCCGCGCGCCGAATCGTAGGCGGCGGCGCCGCGCCACGCTTCCCAGAAGACGTCCTGGAGCACGTCAGCCGCGTCGGCACGATCGCGCACGATACGGAGTACGAAGGGAAAGACGAACGGCGCATAGCGGTCGTAGAAGCGTGCGAACGCATCGCGGTCGCCTGCCGCCATGACCCTGATGAGGTCGCCCCCCGGCGTGCCCATAGCCGTCCCTCAGTATCGCCGGTCTCGCTCTCTCTACGAATGGCCCGGCCTCGCCGGTTCGCCCGGTGATGCTATTCTCTCGGCCGTGAAGTGGGTGTACGACGGCGGTGCCGCGTTCGACGAGGCCTTCGATCGCGACGGCGATGCGCGTGCCCACTATCGCGGCATCGTGGGCGTGCTGGAGTCCTTCACGC
>QHVJ01000447.1 GCA_003222275.1 Acidobacteriota bacterium
CTGATCTCGACGGCGGGAAGCGCCGCGAGCCCCGTGGCCCAGACCTTGTCCCTCACGAAGATCACGTAGCGTATATCATCGCGCGGTGCCCGACCGCCCCCGCCTCGTGCGCGCCATCGGGCGGTGGGACTTCACGGCGCTGGTCGTCAACGGCGTCATCGGCAGTGGGATCTTCGGCCTGCCGGCCGTGCTGGCGGGGCTGACGGGGGAGTGGAGCCCGCTCGCGTACCTCCTGGCGGGCATCGGGATGCTGGCCGTCGTCTTGTGTCACGCCGAGGTTGCGAGCCGATTCATGGAGCCGGGCGGTCCCTACCTCTACGCGCGCGAAGCGTTCGGGCCCTTCGTCGGCGTTCAGGCCGGCTGGCTGAGCTTCTGCATCCGCGTGACGTCGCTGGGCGCGAACCTGAACATCTTTGCGGACTACCTGGCCCAGATCCTGCGCGAAGCGGGACAGGGACGCGGACGCGTCCTGACGCTTTTCTCGGTGACGGCGGTCGTCACGTTGCTCAACGTCATCGGCGTGCGGACGGGGGCCCGGACCGTCGACGTCTTCGTCGTGGCCAAGATCCTGCCCCTCTTCCTCCTCGTCATCCTGGCCCTTCCGCGCTTCAGCTCCGTGGTGGTCGCGACCCAGCACGTCGAAACACCCGACTGGACGCAGGCCATCCTGCTCCTCGTCTTTGCCTACGGCGGCTTCGAGGCCGCGCTCATCCCCGCGGGCGAAGTGAAGGACCCGCGGCGGGATTCGGCCTTCGCGCTGCTCGTGGGGATGGGCGTGGTGGCGGTGCTGTACATGCTGGTGCAGGTGGCGGTCCTGGGGGTGTTGCCGCACGCCGCGCGGCACCCGGCCCCGGTCGCGGCGGCCTACGGCGTGCTGCTCGGGCCGGCGGGCGTGACGCTGGGGAGCCTGGCGGCGATGGTCTCGACCTACGGCTGGACGGCCGGCTCGGCGCTCAACTCGCCCCGCATCCTTTATTCAATGGCGGACCGCGGCGAGCTGCCGGGCGTGTTCGCGCGCATCCATCCGCGCTTCCGCACCCCGCACGTGGCCATCCTCGCCTATTCCGGCGTCGGGCTCGCCTTCGCCGCCGGGGGCAGCTTCGCGGCCAACGCGACCCTGGCCGCCATCGTGCGCCTGGTGACCTACGGCCTGGCCGCGGCCAGCCTCCTCGTGTTCCGGCGGCGGGCGGCCATGCCCGCGGGCTTTCATCTTCCGATGGCCTCCGTGGTCGCGCCGGCCGCGATCGCGTTCTGCCTGTGGCTCCTCAGCACGAGGACCTTCACGCAGGCCTGGATCCTGCTCGCGATGATGGCGGTCGGCGCCGGGCTCTGGTTCGTTTCGGCCCGGGGGTCGAAGCGGGGGCCGGCCGTTTGACTTCGGCCGGGCGCCGGGCAGAATGGTCGGCGGCTCCCTGATGAAAATTCCCACCTATCGGGAGGTGGAGTCCGGTGTCGGGACCATTCTGCGCGAGCAGAACGGCATCGGCGCCGTCCTCATCGACCTCGGCTCGCTCGCGCGCATCGAGCGCAGCTTCGGCGCCAAGGCCTACCAGGCGCTGCACACGCAGATCGAGCACATCCTCGGCGAGGTGAAGGACAAGGTCCGGGAAGGCGACATCCTCGTCCGTGACCCGGACGGAGACCGCTACGTCCTTTTCCTGAGCCGGCGCCGCGACGGAAAGAATGCGCTCTCCGTCGAGAACCTGCAGAAGTTCGCCCAACGGATCGAAGAGCAGATCCGTCCCCGCGTCTCCCGCTTGACCCTGCCGTATCTACGCGAGCGCCCCTCGGTGGACGTCGGCTACGGTTTCGTCATCCACAGCCCCCTCGAGAGCGACGACCGCCAGATCCAGCGCGTGATCGAGGAATGCCGGGGCTCCGCCGACCTGCGGCGGCTCATCCGGGAGCGCGACGAGCACGAGGGCCTGATCGAGATCATCCACAACCGGCAGCTCTGGACCGCGTTCCAGCCCATCGTCGAGCTGGAGACGAGGCGCATCGTCGGCCACGAGGGGCTGTCGCGCGGGCCGCGGGCGTCCGAGCTGGAGAGTCCGTACGCGCTGTTCGGGGCCGCGGGCCGCCAGGGCGTGACCGAGGAGCTGGAGCGCGCCTGCCGCCGGCAGGCCTTCGTCGACTGGGAGGTGTTCGGCGCCTCGGGACGTCTCTTCATCAACACGGTGCCGGCCACGGTCAGGGACACGAGCTTCCTCGGCCGGGGCGTCCTCGACTACCTCGGGCCGCGGCTTTCGCCCCGCGACGTGACGCTCGAGATCACCGAGCAGCGCGTCATCGAGAACCTCAACCTGTATCGCGAGGCCATGCACTCGTTCATGGACCTCGGCTTCTCGTTCGCGATCGACGACGTCGGCGCCGGCTACTCGGGCCTGGAGACGATGGCCACACTCGGGGCCGCGTACCTGAAGATCGACATGGTCCTGGTGCGCGACGTGCACCACAAGCGGGTGAGCCAGCAGATCGTGAAGGCCATCCTCGACATGGGCGCCGGAGTGGACGCGAAGGTGATCGCGGAGGGCATCGAGACGCAGGAGGAGGCGGAAACGCTCAAGGGGCTCGGCGTGCTTTGGGGGCAGGGCTATCTCTTCGGCCGTCCCCAGGACCCCTACGCCCCCGGCTTCCGCCCCGGGCTCCGCTCGACGGCGTAGCAGCGAATCGAGCATCCGTCGGCGTTACGTTCGCAGAGCGATCGCGTCTCCCACCTCCCCCACTTCCAGGAGCGCTTCGGGCACCATCAGCGACCAGTCGATGCCGGAGATGGTCAGGTTCTCCCCGATCGTGCCCGGCGCGATCGGGTGCCCCGGGCGCGCGTTGCGAAGGTCAATGATTTCCCGCGATTGAGGGGCGCCTGCAGATCTAGGTAATAGCGGCGGCGCCTCGGTTGGCCCGAGGCGCCCCATCGACACACGTTATTCGGCCGGGTTGTCCTCGTCCTCGTCTTTGGACGAACGGTCAGTCGGCGGCGTTGTTTCGTCGGGACTTCTCTGCCGCTCCTTCCTTTCGGCCATGCCCATTCCGGGTTCGTCGTCATCCCAGTTCGAACCCGGCTCTCCTTGTCCGGATCCGCCCTGGCCCTGTTGCGATCCGGGGTTGCCCTGCCCTCGTTCTTTCTGCCCGGGAGAGTTGGACCCGGGATTGCGCGGGTTGCTCTGCATCCGGTCACGGTCACGATCGGCATCACGGTCGGAGTCCGATCCGCCTGGATTGCGATCGTCCATGTCGGTCATGCCTACCTCCTTGAAAGAGGCGCGAGCCGATCGGGCTCGCCTCTAGCATGAGTCATTGCAACAGTCGTGCCCCAGCGACGCTCCCAACTCTCGCTCACGCGGGCGTCGGCAACATGACGGAAGAGTATCTGCGGTCAATACCGCAACGCGGAGCCGGGGAGCTACTCGGGAGCGGGGGAAGGCGCCCTGAAAGAGGGAACTTGCGGCCCAGTGCCGCGCGGATGCAGGATCCAATCGGCGGGAGCGGGTCCAGGCGCCGGCAAGGGAAGAACCTTGGCTGGTGTCCCTCGCGTTGCAGCGCCTCGATGCTCTCGAGGGGATAGAGGCAAACGGCGCGATTCGGCCCGCCGTGGAAGTGGAGATCGCGTTGCCGATCACCCTCGAGGCCCGATTCGGTCACCCCGGCACTCGGGAACCGGCAGCTTGGGGACACCGCCGTTCGAGCGATTGATCGAGACGAGCCTGCCGGCCATCGATATTTCCTGGCGGCGGTCACTGTTCGAACCCGGCTCTCCTTGTCCGGATCCGCCCTGGCCCTGTTGCGATCCGGGGTTGCCCTGCCCTCGTTCTTTCTGCCCGGGAGAGTTGGACCCGGGATTGCGCGGGTTGCTCTGCATCCGGTCACGGTCACGATCGGCATCACGGTCGGAGTCCGATCCGCCTGGATTGCGATCGTCCATGTCGGTCATGCCTACCTCCTTGAAAGAGGCGCGAGCCGATCGGGCTCGCCTCTAGCATGAGTCATTGCAACAGTCGTGCCCCAGCGACGCTCCCAACTCTCGCTCACGCGGGCGTCGGCAACATGACGGAAGAGTATCTGCGGTCAATACCGCAACGCGGAGCCGGGGAGCTACTCGGGAGCGGGGGAAGGCGCCCTGAAAGAGGGAACTTGCGGCCCAGTGCCGCGCGGATGCAGGATCCAATCGGCGGGAGCGGGTCCAGGCGCCGGCAAGGGAAGAACCTTGGCTGGTGTCCCTCTCCGGGCTCGCTCCCGTCTCTTACTTCGGCCTGAAGTGGCGCACGAATCGTGTCCTGACGCCCGGCGCCCCGGGGTGCTCGCTCCTTGAATCGCACGCCGGGCAGCTGATGGGAAACAAGGCGGCTCCATGCATCTCGCCGGTCGGAAGCGGCTCGATCGTGAGTTCGGCGAGGAACTCTTCGCGGCAATCCGGGTTGCCGCAGGTCAGCGTCTTGAACGCATTCCTCGGTGCCTTCGTCATCATCGTGAAGACCCCCGTCTCCGATTCTAGGATCAAGGGGCTGCTTTAGGTGCCAGGAGGCTACAGTTTCTGTGGTGAGCTATCAGCCGCCTCTCTTGATCGTGACGCGTATCATGTTGGCAAGCAGGTGCCGCCATTGACGGGCAGGTCGTCATGAGCGAAGTGACCGCGGGCGCAGCCACGGTTGCCGGGACCGGGGAGCCCCATGACGTGTGCGTGATCGGCTCCGGGCCGGCCGGCGCCTTCGTCGCCCACGAGCTCGTCGCGGCCGGCGCCCGCGTCGTGCTCGTCGAGGCGGGCGAGGCGGTTACGCCGGGCGCGCTGACGCACCTGCCCCCGTCCGCGTTCAAACACCGCGGCACGTGGCAGGAACGGCAGGCGCCCTACTACCCGGACGGCATTACCGACGAGGTCCGCTACCAGACGCCCGCGATCAACGTGGACCGCATCCGCGTGCTGGGCGGACGAAGCGTGCACTGGAACGCCGTGTGCCTGCGCTTCTCGTCCGACGACTTCCGCGAGAAGAGCGTGGGCGGGATCGAGGAGGACTGGCCGATCTCGTACGACGACCTCGCCCCCTACTACGCATACGTGGAGCGCACGATCGGCGTTTGCGGCACTCGCGAGGGCCTGGCCGTGCTGCCGGACGGCGAGTTCTCGGGGCCTCCGCCGCCGCTGCGCTGCGCCGAGCAGATCGCTTCCGTCGCCTGTCGCCAGGCCGGCCTCCGGTTGATCCCCACGCGCAAGGCGATGCAGGTGGGCCGCGGCGGCCTGCGCATGCCCTGCCACTACTGCGGGCGCTGCATGCTCGGCTGCGACGTCGGCGCGATCTTCACCACGCCGAACACGCTGCTCCCGCGCGCCCTCGCCACCGGCCGTCTCACCCTGCGCACCAACGCGCTCGTGCGGCGGCTCCTGGTGGGCACCGACGGCCTGGTCCGCGCCGCCTCGGTCGTGGACCGGAAGACGAAGGGAGACGAGGAGGTCCGGGCCCGGCTGTTCGTGGTGAGCTGTGGGTCGATCGAGTCCGCGCGGCTGCTGCTCAACTCCGCGTGTACGCGCCATCCCAACGGCCTCGCCAACTCCAGCGATCTCGTAGGCCGGCATCTGACCGGGCACGCGGTGGGTACCCTCTACGGGTACCTGTCGCAGCTTGCGGGATCGCGCGAACGCCTGGGGGCGCGCGGTGCCCTCGACCACTCGTACATACCCCGGTCGGCGGTCGACGCCGGCGGGAAATACGTCGGCGGCTTCGGCGCCCAGGTGCAATATGCGGACCTCGACTTCCCCCACCATGCGTCGCGCGTGCGCGGGTTCGGCCCCGCGTTCAAGGCGGAGGTGAAGCGCCTGCAGCCGGCGCTCCTGCAGATGGGCGGCTTCGCCAAGGTGATCGCGCAGGCGGCGAACCGGGTCACCGTGGAGGCATCCCGTCCCGACCGCTACGGGATACCTTCGCCCGCCGTTCAGTTCGCGTTCGGCGACAACGACCGCGCGCTCTTCGCAGACATGATGGATCGCCTGTCGGCCATCTACGACAAGGCGGGCGCCGAGATGTTCTTCCGCGACGACCGTCTCGGTGGCCTGGCCAGCCACGAGGTGGGAACGTGTCGGATGGGTGCCGATCCCCGGACCTCGGTGCTGGACCCGTTCTGCCGGGCGCACGACGTCGCGAACCTGTTCGTGGTGGACGGCAGCCCCTTTGTCACCCTGCCTGAGAAGAATCCCACGCTCACGATCATGGCCCTGGCCGTGCGGACGGCCCGCTACATCGCCGACGCCCACAAGCGTCGCGACCTGTGAGGTGCCGGGGGGGCGGCGAATGAAGCGACGCGAGTTCGTTGCCGGAAGCGCGGCGGCTCTGACGGCGCTGCGCGCGACGGACGTGCGCACGTCTACGATGGTGCCCTGCATCAACCAGGTGACGACGCTGGGGGCGGCATTCGACGCGGAGTGCTCGGCCTACCACGACGCGGGCTTCCGCCACGTCGAGCTATGGTTCCCGAAGCTGCAGGGGCTGGGCCTGGCGCCGCCGGCGATTGCCGCCCGGTTGCGTGATGCCGCGCTGACGCCCGTGTCCGCCTGCGCGGCCGGCAACTTCCTCTGGCGGGGGGCACCGGGTCCGGTCGAACGCCGCGCCGAGCTCGAGGCCCACTTCGGGCTGGCGGAAGCGCTCGGCGTGCCGCGGTTCGTGATCTTCGATTCCGTGGAGGCCACGCCGAAGCGCGACGACTATGCAGTCGCGTCCGAGCGCCTGGTGTCAATTGCCGAGCTCGCGGCGAAGTACCGGGTCCGGATCGCGCTCGAGTTCATCGCGCGTTCCCGGCTGCTCGGGTCGCTGGCGACCGC
>QHVJ01000448.1 GCA_003222275.1 Acidobacteriota bacterium
CAGTCGGCACCCCCGTTTGGGGGTCCTCCGCCGTCCCGATTGATGCTTCCGTCACCCCCGATCGAGGGCGCCAAGTCCCTGCGAACAGATTCCAAAAATTCCCCTGCCAGCCGGTAGCCACCGTCTCGTCTCCGCGGTTTACTCGATTCAGTCGTCGCGCACGGTGGCGCGCGACATGAGCTCGTCTGGCCTAACGCACCACCGTGGAGTAGACCGCAGCATCGCATCGAGTCGCGCGCCTCGTCTCGAAGCGAACGCCGATAGGAGTAGTGCAGACGTCTGTGGCGATTTCGGCCGACCGAGCCGCCAAAGCGAAGGGGGCGAAGCCTTGCTGCTGACCGCGAGTGAGCTCAACCAGGTCATCCTTCCGGCGATGCGCGGCCGGACCGAGCCGAGTGTCGCGCGGTGGTTCGTGCTGTGGACGCGCAGCCACTGCGAGCGGCTCGTGCACGATCAGCTGTCGAGCAAGGGCCTCGCACCGTTCCTGCCGGAGATCGAGGTCTGGTCGCGGCGCGGTGTGCTCCGGCATGTCGTCCGGGTTCCGATGTTTTCCGGCTATCTCTTCCTGCACGCCGTGCTCGACAAGGCGACCCACCTCGAGGTGCGGAAGGCGCGAGGTCTCGTGAGTCTCCTCGGGTCGTCGACCGAAGGTCCCGCCGCCGTTCCGGACACCGAGGTGACGGCCCTCCAGAAAGTCGTGCAGGCCCGGATTCCGGCGGCGCCCCATCCATACCTGCGGGAAGGCGCACGAGTCCGTATCACGCGAGGCCCCCTCTCCGACGTGGAGGGTGTGCTCGTGCGGACCAAGCCCACCAAGGGAATGCTGGTGCTGTCGGTGAACCTGCTGCAGCGCAGCGTCGCCGTCGAAGTGGATTGCACGATCGTGGCACCCCTGTGAGCGACCCCTTCATGCCAGAAAGCCAGGCGTCGATGAAAACGAGATCGGTCATCGAAGTGGCGTTCGACATCTGGAGCCGGCGAAAATGGGTGGCCCTTGCCGTATTTGTTCTCGTGGCGTCCATCGTGGTGAGCGTCGCTCGCTTCCTGCCAAACGTGTACCGATCCACGGCCACGGTGCTGGTCGAGCGCTATCAAATCTCGGAAAGCTTCGCACGACCCGCGGTCACCATCGAGTTGGAAACTCGACTCCAGACCGTCAGCCAGGAGGTCCTCAGCCGAGCGCGCCTGGCGGAGCTGGTCACACGCTTCGACCTGTATCCCGAGGTCACGCGAAGGGGACCCGTCGAGGGCGCTGTCGAGCGAATGCGGAAAGACATCCACCTGGAGCTCAAGAGCGTCGAACAAGGCAGTGCGCGGGGCGGAACGATCGCCTTCATCCTCGGCTATCGGGGGCGTGATCCGCAGGTCGTCGCCGCGGTCACCAACGCCCTGGCCTCGTTCTACGTCGAGGAGAACTCGCAGCTGCGCGAGCGGCAGGCCGTCAACACCACGCAGGTCCTTCACGCGCAACTCGACGACGTCAAGAAGCGCCTGGCGGCGCAGGAGTCACGCATTCGCGACTTTCGTGCCCAGCATACCGGCGAGCTGCCCGAACAGGTTCCGGTGAATCTCGCCACGCTCGAACGGCTCAGCACGAGGTTGCAGCTCAACAACGACGCGAACATGCGCGCGCTGGAGCGACGCACGAATCTCATGAAGCAGCTCGCCGAGGTAGAGGCGACCTCGACCGCCGCCGCGCCGGACACCAAACAGGCCCAGCTGGCCAAGATGAAACGCGAGCTGCGCGAGCTTCGCGCACGCTTCACGGAGCGCTATCCGGACGTCAGTCGGCTCAAGGCGGAGATCGCGGCGTTCGAGGAGACGATGGCCGAGGCGGGCGAGGCTGAGGCCGCGACAACCGAGCGCGGCCCGTCGTCGCGCCCGCTCGCCACCCAGCTGCGGGCGGCGATCGAGGAGGTCAACGCGGAGGTCGCCGCGCTCAAGACCGAGGAGGGGCGTGTCCGCGGCGAGATCGCCACCTACCAGCGCCGTACGGAGAGCGCACCGCAGAGAGAGAAGGAGTTCCAGGAGCTGGCGCGCGACTACGACGCGATCAAAGAGCTCTACACCTCCCTGCTCCGCAAGTACGAGGACGCACAGCTCGCCGGGAGCATGGAGCAACAGCAGAAGGGCGAACAATTCCGGATCCTGGATCCCGCCATCCCGTCGAATAAGCCCAGCGCGCCGAACCGGGTGCGGATCCTGGCCTTCGGGATCATCGCGGCGCTCGGCGCCGCCGCCGCGGCGGTCGCCCTCGCCGAGCATCTCGATACCACCTTCCATACCGTCGACCACCTGAGGGCGATGACCAACCTGCCGGTGTTGACGAGCATTCCGCTGCTCGACATCGCCGGGGATCGCTGGCGTGAGCGGCGCCGATTCGTGCTCGTCGCGGTCGCGGTCCTCCTGGCGCTCGGCGTCGCCACCGGCGCATCGAGGCACCTGGCCGAAGGCAACTACCTGCTGGCCGCCGCGCTGGCGGGAGGTGGGTCGTGACGGCGCCTCGCATCGACCAGCACCTGATCAGCCTCCTGCAGCCCCGCTCCTTCGAAGCCGAGCAGTACCGGGTGCTTCGTCATGTCATCGAGGAGGGCAAGGACGGGGGGCTCAACGTCATCGCCGTGAGCAGCGCGACGGTCGGCGACGGCAAGACGACGACCTCGATCAATCTCGCGGGCACGCTCGCCCAGAACACGACGGCGCGGGTGCTGTTGATCGACGTCGACCTTCGGCGGGGCTCCGTGGCCGCCGGGCTTCGGCTGCGCGCGCCCGAGGCCAACGGGCTGGTCGACGCGATCTTGACCCCGGGATTGGACCTCTCGGCGGTCGTGCGCGAGCTTCCCGAATTCCGGCTTTCCGTCGTGCCGTCGGGTCGGTGCCCGGCCGCGCCCTATGAAATGCTCAAGTCTCCGCGGCTGGGCCAGCTCATCGGGCAGGCGCGCGACCGGTACGAGTATGTCGTGATCGACACGCCACCGCTCGTTCCCGTTCCCGACGCGCGTGTCGTCGAGAAGTGGGTCGACGGCTTCGTCATCGTGGTTCGTGCCCACCGGACCCCGCAGCGGCTCCTCGAGGACGCCCTCAACATGGTGAGTCCGGAGAAGCTGATCGGGCTGGTATTCAACGGCGATCAGCGGCCGACCTCGCGTCACTACGGTTACTACTCCTCGTACTACCACGAGCCGACCAACGGTCAGGGGACCCTGTGGACTCGCATCGCCGACACGGCGAAGCGGCCGTTCCGGTCGCGCGTGTCTGGAACCGCCGTCTAGCATCCGGACCACCCCATGAGCACGCTCGAATTGACGGAACGCATCCGACAGCACGCCGCGCGCATCGCGGTCATCGGACAGGGGTACGTCGGTCTCCCCCTGGCCATCGAATTCGCGCGCGCGGGGTTCACCGTCGCCGGGCTCGACACCGACCTCGATCGGGTCGGGGTCTTGAATGCGGGGCGCTCGTACACCCCCGACGTCTCGAGCGCGGACCTCGCGACGGTCCTCGAGGCGGGTCGCTACGAGGCGACGGACGACGGTGCCGTGTTGGAGCACAGTGACGTCGTCATCATCTGCGTGCCGACACCGCTTCGAAAATCCAAGGATCCCGACATCTCGTTCGTGGTGGCCGCCGCCGAGCAGGTCGCCGCCCGCTTCCGGTCCGGTCAGCTCGTCGTCCTCGAATCGACGTCGTATCCCGGGACGACGGAGGAGTTGTTGCTGCCCATGTTCGAGGCGCGAGGGGCCCGCGTGGGCGTGAATTTCTTCCTCGCCTTTTCGCCCGAACGGATCGACCCGGCCAACACCGCCTTCAAGGTCCGGGACATTGCGAAGATCGTCGGGGGCGTGACGTCCGACTGCACGCGCCTCGCGGCGCTTCTCTACCGCCAGATCGTCGGCACCGTCACCGAAGTATCGAGCGCCAAGGTGGCCGAGCTGGCCAAGCTCTACGAGAACGTCTTCCGCAACGTCA
>QHVJ01000449.1 GCA_003222275.1 Acidobacteriota bacterium
CGTACTTCTCCACGGGCGAGGCGATCGTCGCCAACCTCGGCGCCGTCGGGATCAGGACGCGCCTGCGGACGATGGAGCGTGCCGCCTTCTACTCGGCGCTGGCCACGAAGAAGCTCAAGGGCATCTGCATGTGCATCAATGCCGTCTACGGCAACGCCTCGTCGCGCCTGTCGCAGACGGTGCCCGCCGAGGGCGCCTACGCGTACGGCGCCTATCCCGACATCGAGACGCTCTACCGGCAGCAGGCGCAGGAGCTGGACAAGAAGAAGCGCGCGGCGATGCTCGCGCAGATCCAGCAGCAGCTCTACGACCGCGTGCGCTTCGCCGCCATCTACGACTACATCTGGCCGAGCGGCATCGGCCCCCGCGTGGAGGACCCCGCGCTCATGCTCATCGATCCCTATCCATGGTCGGCGCCGCTCGAAGAGGTCCGGCTCAAGAAGCGCTAGGCGCGCCTCGACAACCGGTTCCACGTGGAGAACGCAAGGGGTTGAGAGATTGGACCAGGCGGCCCTCAAGTCCGCGCAGCCAGACATCTTCAAGATGTACTCGAAGACCTCACGAATGCGCGTTCTGCGGCTTATCTAGGGTGTCGACGTGAGCCTTCACAGCACGCCGACGCCGTTTCGGCGGAGTCTAACTGCAGGATTCACCCGACGGCCTTCAGCGGCGGGTGATCCTGGGCGTTCGACGTACAAGAGTTCCTCGGCGATCGTGCACCGCGCGACTCCTTCGGTGAGAGGCGGAAGGAAGGTCGTCTGGCTCGCGGTCATCGCCGCGGGCGTGGCTCTCGGGCAACCCGCGCCCGCCGAGGAGCGCACCGTACTGTTGGGGAAGATCGAGGGCGTCATCAACCCCGTCACCGCGCAGTACGTCGACCGCATCGTCGCCCGCGCCGAAGGGCAGGGTGCCGCCGCGGTCGCTTTCCAGATCGACACGCCGGGCGGACTGGCGCACTCGACGTTCCGTATAACGGGTCGCTTGCTCAACTCGCGTGTCCCGGTCATCACGTACGTCTCGCCGGCCGGGGCGCGCGCGGCGTCGGCTGGGATGTTCATCACTATGGCCGGGCACGTCGCGGCCATGGCGCCCGCGACGAACATCGGCGCGGCACACCCCGTCGACTCTTCCGGCAACGACATCAAGGGCGATCTGCGGCAAAAGGTCGAGAATGACACCGTGGCCGTGGCGCAGAAGATCGCGTTCGCACGCGGCCGCAACGCGCGGTGGGCGGAGGACGCCGTACGGAAGAGCGCGTCCGTCCGCGACGACGATGCGGCGCGGCTGAACGTCGTCGACTTCGTCGCGAGCGACGTCGCCGACGTGCTGCACAAGGCGGACGGGAAGAGTGTGGAGGTGGCCGGCCGGCGGATGACGCTGTTGCTCGCGGGCGCGCGCGTCGAGACGAACGAGCCGAACCTGATCGAGACCTTCCTGCATGTCGTCGTGGACCCGCAGATCGCGCTCCTGCTTTTCACCCTCGGCACCTTCGGGCTGATCTTCGAGCTCTCCAATCCGAGCCTGATCTTCCCGGGCGTGATCGGCGTCATCGCGATCGTGATCGCGCTCTTCGCGCTCGGGACGCTCGCCGCGAACGCAGCCGGCGTTGCGCTCCTCGTCTTCGCTCTGCTGCTGTTCGTCTCGGAGATCTGGGTGACAAGCCACGGCATCCTGATGGCGGGCGGGATCTTCGCGCTGATTTTCGGGGCGCTGCTACTCTTCCCGGCACCGAACCCCACGCTGCCGGGGCTGCGGCTGACGATCGACCCGCTCGTGCTGATGGCCGCAGCCGCGCTGCCCGCGGCCTTTGTAGTGATGATCGTAAGAGGCGCGTTGCACATGCGCCGCGTGCCGGTGCGAAGCCGCACGCAGGCGCTCATCGGAACGATCGGCGTAGCCCGTAGTGACCTCACGCCGGCCGGCATCGTTCACGCCGGCGGCGAGGACTGGTCGGCGTACGTAGAGCGCGGAAGCGTCGCCAAGGGCGTGAAAGTGCGCGTGCGGCGTCTGGACTCGATCCGGCTCGTGGTCGAACCGGCGGAAACGGAAGAGAGGGAGAGCTAAGTGAACATCGGGCTCATCGTGCTAGGGGTCATCATCGTCGTCGTGGCGTTCCTGTTCCTGCGCGCCTCGATCCGCATCGTGCCGCAGAACCGCGATCTGGTCGTCCAGTGGCTGGGGAGGTACCAGGACACCCTCGATGCGGGACTGCGGCTCCTCATTCCTGTCATTCAGAACGGCACCATCGTCGATATGCGCGAACGGGTCAAAGAGATCCCGCAGCAGACCTGCATCACGAGGGACAACGCCCCGATCAATATCGACTTCCTCATCTTCTCGCGGGTGCTCGATGCGCGCGCCTCGGTCTTCGAGGTGCAGAACTTCGACGTCGCGGTGCAAGGCATCGCGACCACGACCTTGCGCGCGGTGATCGGTGACATCCCCCTCGACGACGTCCTCGCCAAGCGCGAGCAGATCAACGAAGTGCTGCGCGCGAAGCTGGACGAGGTGACGCAGCGCTGGGGCGTGAAGGTGACCACCGTCGAGATCCGCGAGATCACCCCTCCCCGCGAGATCCAGGAGGCGATGAATCGCCAGATGTCGGCCGAACGGAATCGGCGCGCCGCGATCCTCGAGGCGGAGGGCAAGAAGCAGTCGGCGATCCTGGTGGCGGAAGGATCGAAGCAAGCCGCCATCCTCGAGGCCGAGGGTCAGCGGCAGGCGCAGAGCCTCAAGGCCGAGGGCTTTGCCCTGGCGCTGACCCGGATCTACGAGTCGGCACACACGGTGGACGCGAAGACGATGACACTGCAGTACCTCGATGCGCTACGGGCGCTCGGCGCGAGCCCGGCGACGAAAATCGTCCTCCCGACCGAATTCACGGCGCTGGCCGCACCCCTACTCAGCTTCACGCGCGAGGGTGGCGCCGCGGCTGAGAAGAAGTAACGTGCGGAGCCGCAAGGCTTAGCGCGCCGCGCCGGCGGATGTTTCACGACAGGCCGAACCCAAATGCGCGCGCGCGATTGATCAGCCCACGTACACCACGTAGCTCGAGAGGCGGCCGTCCTCGACGTCGACCACGCGGAAGCCGGGCGGTCCGGGGTCGAAGTGCGTGGGGCCGCCGAGCTTCGAGAGCTGGATACAGGTGGACGGCGTGGTGAGCAGCGTGAGCGCCCCGCGCTGGATGAGCTGCTCGCTGTGCACGTGGCCGCCGATGACCCATCTGACCTGGGCGTGCCGGCCAAGGATGCCCATCAGCTCGGCTCCGTTGCGCAGCGGCATCGTGTCCATCCACGCGTGGCCGAGCGGCCACGGGTGGTGATGCACGAAGACGATCGTCGGCGCGTCGCGATGCGCTGACAGATCCCGCTCCAGCCACGCGAGCTGCGCAGCATCGAGCGCGCCGTCCGCGTGCCCCGGCACGTGCGAATCCAGGACGGCGAAGTGCATGCCGGTGTGATCGAAGCCGTAGTAACACGGGGCGGTCACGGGCATCTCCGGACGCAACAGCCGGTTCAACGCCTCGAGGTTGTCGTGGTTGCCCATCAAGTAACGCACGGGGCACGGCAGCCCCTTGAGGATCTCCTTGAGCCGCGCATAGGACGGCGCGTACTCGGCCGGCGTCAGTGTCCGCTCGCGGTGCAGGATGTCGGGACTGGCGAGGTCGCCGCCGAGGACGGCGAACGCCGGTACGGGGTCGAGCCGGGTGACCGTCTCCACCACCCGGCGCAGCGAGGCGTCGGTGTCGAACTCGACGTCGCCGCCGCGGATCCGCCAGGTCCCGCCGGCCATGATGTGGGTGTCGGTGAGGTGGACGAAGCGGAAGCCGTCGTCGGTCATGTCATGTTTTCCGTGGTCTGGCGTACCATATCATCGTCGTGGCC
>QHVJ01000450.1 GCA_003222275.1 Acidobacteriota bacterium
CCAACTTCCCACCCAACCAGGCCGTGGGTGGAGTCAGAACCGCCAGTGATATCGGATACCAATGCGAGCCCTTGTCCCACATGACAATGGTACCGAAGACACAGACGACGAAACCGATGGCGGCACCGATGAGCACGTAGAACATGGGCCGATCCGGCGCCAGCTTCGCCGTCACGTAGCTGCCCAAGGCCTGATAGATGAGGCGGTAGGTCAGGGCGAGCAGAAGCATCCACGAAACATGGAGCCCATGCTCCATTTGTTCAGAGAAGCTGGGAAACACTCCAGTTTTTTCAAGGACGACGTCGGTCACGATCGCGGGGACGGCACCCGTGACCATTCCGGCCAGGACGCAACCGATCCCCTTGAGAAGTGTCTTGTTCATTTCATCCTTATGCAGGCATGCCTGGCCGTGGCTTTGCCGTTTCTTTTATACTCATACTGTACCAATACGGGCATGGGCGTCCC
Organism: Acidobacteriota bacterium; assembly: GCA_003222275.1. GTDB lineage: Bacteria > Acidobacteriota > Vicinamibacteria > Fen-336 > Fen-336 > AA32. The sequence continues at coordinate 466 of QHVJ01000450.1, forward strand.
CCGGAGAGCCGAACTCGTCCCGGGAAGAGTTCATCACCGCCGCCTTCGGCCGCCCCGCAGAGTCCCGACTGGATCAAGAGCCGCACGATTCAGGTCGGTGCATTCATACTCTTGGCAGATATTCGTGACAGAGATAAGTTTCAGTGTTGAAACGGTCCTTTCCTCTCCGCCTAATATGATATTGAGTAATCATGACGATCAACATTCCATCCCAGCTCTCTGACGACGATCTTGTAGTAGCGGTGAAGTCCCTCGCCAGGTGCGAGCGTGAGGCCACCGCGTCTCTCATCGCCTACTTGGCCGAGCTCGATGGTCGCCGCCTCTATCTCGCCGCGGGTTTCTCGTCCCTCTTCACTTACTGCTGCGAGGTCCTTCGCCTCTCCGAACCGGCCGCCTATAACCGCATCGAGGCGGCACGGACGGCCAAGAGGTTCCCGGTCATTCTGCGGATGCTCGGCGAGGGCTCCCTGAGCGTGGCGACGGTGCGCCTGCTGTCGTCCCACCTGACGGCCGAGAACCACCAGGACCTGGTCGCGGCGGCCGCGGGCAAGAGCAAGCGGCAGGTCGAGGAGTTGCTGGTCCGGCACTTCCCGCAGCCGGACGTTCCGTCCTCCGTCCGCAAGCTGCCGGCAGCCAAGGCGGTGCTGTCACCGTCGGAGGCGCCGGCAGCCCCCGCGGCGACCGCACAATCCTCGCAAGTCGCCTTGTCGGCTGCGGCTGGTCATTCCGGTATCGAGACTGTCCTTGGGTCTTCGGTTGACTTGGTCGCAGCACTGTCGCCGCCACCGGCACGCCGGCCGCTCATAAAGCCGCTCGCGCCAGAGCGGTATGAAATCAGGTTCACGGCCAGCGCTCAGACACGCGAGAAGCTACGCCTCGCCCAGGATCTGCTCCGACACTCCATCCCGACCGGGGACCTGGCGCAGGTCATCGATCGAGCGCTGACGGTGCTGCTCGAAGATCTGGCCCGAAAGAAATTCGCGGCGACGGAGCGGCCACGGGCCAGTCGTGGCACGGCTCGCGGCAGCCGGGACGTCGCGGCTAACGTGCGGCGCGTGGTCGGGGCGCGTGACCGCGGCAGGTGTGCTTTCGTCAGCAAGAGCGGCAGACGGTGCAACGAGAGGGCCTTCATCGAGTTTGATCACATCCACCCGCATGGTGCGGGGGGCGAGGGCACGACGGAGAATGTTCGGCTTCTGTGTCGAGCCCACAACGCGTACGAGAGTGAGCTGTTCTACGGGCACGGTCGTCCCGCGAAGGGCGGAACTCGCCCCGGGAAGAGTGCGCCACCGCCGCCGTGAGGCCGCCAATTCAACCCGGCCGCTTCTCTCCCGGCTGTATGCGCATCTGTGCCGCCGTCTGATGAGACACGTCGCGCCGGAGACCGGCTGCGAACGGCGAGAGCGATCGTGATATCTTCCGCGGCCATGCGTCTAGCCACGGTGTTGCTCGGCGCCTTGCTCGGAGCCAGCGCTGCCCTCGCGCAGGCGCCCGAGCCCGGCAAACGCCAGTTCGAGACGGTGTGTGCCTCGTGCCACGGCGGAGACGGCAACGGCGGCGAGCACGGTCCGGCGATCGTGACCCGACTGGCACTGCGCCGCGACGACGAGCTGGCCGCATTCATCCACGACGGCCTGCCCGGCGCGGGCATGCCCGGGTTCCCGCTTCCGGATCCGGAGATGCGCTCGCTGATCGCCTTCCTGCGGACGCTGCGTTCCAAGGAGGGCTCGGGGCCGCCGCGCGTGAGCGTCGAGACGACCGAAGGCCGAGTGCTGGCGGGAGTCGCGGTGAACAGGTCCTCCTACGACCTCCAGCTCCTCGACGAGAACCACCGCGTCCACCTGCTGCGCAAGGACGGCGAGCGATACCGGCCGGTCACCTCGCAGGCGGACTGGCCGACGTACCACGGCCGGCTCGACGGCAACCGCTTCAGCGCGCTCGACCAGATCAACAAGGCCAACGTGACGCGGCTGGCTCCGCGCTGGACGTACCCGATGCCGAACGCCTCGCGCCTGGCGGTGACGCCGCTCGTGGTGGACGGGATCATGTACGTCACGACCGCGAACGAGTGTCACGCGCTCGACGCGGGCACCGGGCGTCGAATCTGGGCGTACCGGCGGCTGCGGACGAAGGGCCTCGCCGGAGACGCCGCGGGCGGAACCAACCGCGGCGTGGCGGTGGCGGGCGAGCAGGTCTTCATGGTCACCGACCACGCCCACATCTTCGCGCTCGATCGTTTCACCGGAGCGCTGCGGTGGGACACCGAGATGGCCGACTGGCACCAGAACTACGGTGCGACGTCGGCTCCTCTCACCGTCGGCCGGCTCGTCATCTCGGGCACCTCGGGGGGCGACGAAGGCGCTCGCGGCTTCCTCGCCGCCTACGATCAGGCGACGGGCAAGGAGGTCTGGCGCTTCTGGACGGTGCCGAAGCGCGGCGAGCCGGGCTCGGAGACGTGGCAAGGCAAGGACATCGAGCATGGCTGCGCCACCGCATGGTTCACCGGGACGTACGATCCCGATCTCGCCACGCTCTACTGGCCGACCGGCAATCCATGCCCGGACTACGACGGCAGCGAGCGCCGCGGCGACAACCTCTACTCGGATTCGATGCTGGCCCTCGACCCGCAGACCGGCCGGCTGAAGTGGCACTTCCAGTACACGCCCCACGACATCTGGGACTGGGATGCGCACCAGCCGGTGGTCCTCACCGATGCGGAGTGGCAGGGCCGTCCGCGCAAGCTGCTCCTCCACGCCAACCGCAACGGCTTCTTCTACGTGCTGGACCGAACGAACGGCCAGCTCCTGCTCGCGAAGCCGTTCGTCAAGAAGCTGACGTGGGCCCGCGACATCGGGCCGGATGGACGACCCGTGCCCATCCCCGACCAGGACCCGACGCCCGAGGGCCGAACCGTTTGCCCCTCGGTCGAAGGCGCCACCAACTGGTTTTCCACCTCATTCGACCGTGCGACGGGCCTCTACTACGTGCAGACGCTCGAGAAGTGCACCATCTACACGAAGAGCAACGGCGAGTGGCAGCCGGGCAAGTCCTACTACCACGGCACCACGAAGGACACGGACGACGCGGGCCAGAAGGTCCTTCGCGCCATCGACTACAAGACGGGCCGGATCGCGTGGGAGCTGCCGCAGACGGGCGAGGCCGAGTCCTGGGGCGGAGTGCTCGGCACCGCGGGGGGCCTGCTGTTCCTGGCCGAAGACGGCGGCGCCTTGATGGCCGTGGACGCGTCGGCGGGGCGGCCGCTCTGGCACTTCCAGGCCAACGCGAACTGGAAGTCCTCGCCCATGACCTACATGTTCGACGGCACGCAGTACGTCGCCGTCGCCGCGGGGCCGAGCATCATCGCGTTCGCGCTGGTGGAGTAGCGTTCAAGACTCCGAATACCGCCGAAAGCGGTTTCACGTATTCGGCGCCATCTTCTCAGGACAGCCTTGACAGCCTCCGGGCCGGGGGCTAACCTCGCTTCAGTTTCTTCCGGATCCAGATGGAGTTCCGGCTTTCCGCGGAGGCACGTCATGCGAAGCACCGCAGGTACTCGTCTGCCCTGGCTGTCGGTCTCGGTCCTGGCGCTGGCCCTGGTGATGCCGGGCGTCGCTCACGCCCAACGGTTCACGGGTGAGCTGAGCGGCACGGTCGTCGACGAGTCGGGCGCCGTCCTGCCCGGCGCCAACGTGACGCTGACGAACGAAGCGTCGGGGGACCAGCGGCGGTCGGTGACCAACGCGGACGGCTTCTTTGCCTTCGCCGCGGTTCCCTCCGGCAGCTACACGGTCGCCTTCGAGCTGCAGGGCTTCCGGAAGACCGAAATGAAGGGCGTCAACCTCCACGGCGGCGACAGCCGCTCGCTGCGCACGATCAAGATGCCGGTCGGCGGACTAACGGAAGCGGTGTCGGTGACCGCCGAGACGCCGATCGTGCCGCTCGACTCGGGCGAGAAGAGCGCCACCCTCGTCGCGTCGCAGATCGAGAACATCCCCATCGTCAGCAGCAGCGCGGCCGAGCTGCTCCGCATCCTGCCCGGCCTCACGCCCTCCACGCAGGGCGTCTCGAACCGCCCGGGCTTCACGGGCGAGGTCATCGGCATCAACGGCAACGGCGAGTACCAGGGCGGGGGCGGGAACAACCAGAGTGCGATCGGCAACTTCACGGCCAACGGAACGCGGACCGCCTCCCTCGACATCACGGTCGACGGGTCTCCCGGCGCCGACCCCGGCTGCAACTGCGCCACCTCCGTGAACCCGAACACCGAGTTCACGCAGGAGTTCAAGGTCCTCCAGTCGAACTTCGGCGCCGAGCACGCCAAGGGGCCCAACGCGATGTCGGTCATCACGAAGGCGGGCGGCCGCGAGTTCCACGGCTCGGCGTTCGGCTACTTCCGCGACTACCACCTGAACTCGAACGAGTGGTACGCGAACAAGATCGGCCGCGATCGCGTCCAGAACAAGTTCGTCTACCCCGGGGGAACGCTGTCCGGCCCGCTCAAGCAGGACAAGATCTTCTTCTTCGTGGGTTACGAGTACTA
>QHVJ01000440.1 GCA_003222275.1 Acidobacteriota bacterium
TTGGTGAGGTTCAGGCCATAGTTGCGATGGAGCAGGTCGGGCAGCCAGAAGAGATACAGCCACCAGATCGGGTCGGTCATGAACTTGCCGATCGCGAAGGCCCACAGCTGCCGGTGGCGGAGGAGGCGTCCCCAGCCCACGCGCGCCTCGGTCTCCGGCGGGTCGCTGCGGATGTGCGCCAGCTCCGCACCGCCGAGCCGGGGATGCTCCTCCGGACGGCGGTACAGGAAGAGCCAGAGCACCAGCCAGGCGAAGCCGATGGCGCCGGTCGCGATGAACGCCCAGGGCCAGCCGTAGCGGAGCGTGATCAGGGGCACGACGATCGGCGCGACCACGGCGCCGATGTTCGTCCCCGCGTTGAAGATCCCGGTGGCGAGCGCCCGCTCGCGCTTGGGAAACCACTCGGCGACCGTCTTGATCGAGGCAGGGAAGTTGCCCGACTCGCCGAGGCCGAGGGCGAAGCGCGCGGCGATGAACCCTCCCACCGAACGGGCCCACGCATGAGCCATGGCGGCGATGCTCCACACGACGACCGCCACCGAGAAACCCTTCCGCGTCCCCAGCCGGTCCATGAGCCGGCCGACGAGCAGGAGCCCGATGGCGTAGGCGAGCTGGAACGCGAACACGATGTTGCCGTAGTCGATCTCGTTGAAGCCGATCTCCGCCTGCAGCGTGGGCTTGAGGATGCCGATGACCTGCCGGTCGATGTAGTTGATGGTGGTGGCGGTGAACAGCAGCGCGCACACGACCCAGCGGAAGCTGCCGACGCGCGTGGTGACGGAGCCCTCCATCAGTCCTCCCTCGACCAGACGTCGGGCATCTCGACCGTGGCGCCTCCCGCCTCCACCGTGATCGCGGGCCAGCCCGGGGTCGAGGTGATCACCTCGATGGCGTCGTCGTCACCATGGGCGATGGCCGTCTCCTCGATCTTGGTCCCGGTGATCGAGGGGTTCCAGGCGAAGGCCTGGGGAGCGTCGACGACGTCGTCGCTCGCGGGATGGGCGATCCAGTCCCGCGTGCGATAGCCGCAGGCCCCACCCTGGTGGTGCTTGCGCTGCTCCCCGGGGAAGCCCGCCTCGGCGTATGCGCGCGCGGCCTCGTCGTAGAGCTGCCGTCCGGTGGCGCCCGAACGGGTGGCCGCGAGCAGCCGTCCCATGACACCGGCGGTGGCGCGCGTGCGGCGGCGCAGGTCGTCGCTCGCGGGGCCCGCGCTCACGATGCGCGTCAGCGAGACGACGAGGCCGTCCCGCTGCGCGCAGGCCACCACCATCACCGTCCGCTCCCAGCGCCGCTCCGTGGCCACGGGATGGCGGTACCGTGCGATGCGGTCGTCGGCGGCGACCAGGTTGACGATGGCGCGGGCGCCGCGGGCCGCGAGGGCGTCCGCCGAGCGCCGCCAGATCTCCATCTCCGTCATGCCGGTCTCGAGGCCGCGGCAAGCGTCTCCGAGCGCCTCGCCGGCATCGCGACCCAGGACGCGGAAGCGCGCCTGCTCGGCCCCGGTCAACCGGGCGCGGGCGCGGGTCAGCCGGCCCTCGGTGCCCACCGCCGACGGCACGGGCAGGTCCGAGCCGATCGGGTCGGACCCGCCCAGGACCTTGCGCGCGGTGTCGACCAGGAAGGAGGGCGAGGAGCGCTCGTCCTCCCACCCGAACTCCACCGGCTCGTAGCCCTGGCCGGCGACCGCCTCGTCCATGATCCGCGGCATCTCGATGACGTTGGCGAGGACGTAGCGGCGGCCGCCGCGGCCGAGGAGCAGCGCGCCCGCGCCGGCCTCCCGGCTTCCGTCGATGCGGTTGGTGCCGCCGGCCGTGATCCAGGCGAAGTTGTGCTGCGCGCCGACGATCACCCCCGCCAGGCCGGCGTCGACGAGCATCCGCTCGACGCGCGCCGCCTTCTCGTCGAGCTCCGCCCGTTCGGCGCCCATCTACTGGTTGACGCCGCTGGCCAGGAAGCCGCCGTCGACGGTGAGGACCTCGCCCGTCACGAAGCTCGCGGCGTCGGAGGAGAGGAAGACCGCCGCCCCCGCCAGCTCCTCCACCTTGCCCCAGCGCCGCATCGGCGTGCGGGCCAGCAGCTCGCGGCCGCGGTCGGTGCCGTCGAGGAGCTTCTGGTTCAGCTCGGTGCGGAACACGCCGGGGGCGATGGCGTTCACGCACACGCCGTGGGGCGCCCACTCCACCGCGAGGGCGCGGGTGAGGCCCGCGACCCCCGACTTGCTGGCCGTGTAGGCCGCCACCTCGTGGAGGCCGACGAAGGACGCCAGCGAGCCGATGTTGACGATACGGCCGTAGCGCTCGGCGATCATGTGGCGGCCGAAGACCTGGCAGGCGCGGAACGTCCCCGTCAGGTTGGTCTCGATGATGTCGTCCCACTGCTCCCCGGTCATCTCCAGGCTGGGGACGCGCTTCGTCTTGCCCGCGCAGTTGACGAGGATGTGGACGCGGCCGAAGGCGGACACGCAGGCCTGCCGCAGCTTCTCGAGCGAAGGCCGGTCCGTGACGTCGGAAGGCACGCGCAGCGTGCGCCGCCCGCGGGCTTCGATCTCCTTCGCCACCTCGTCGACGAGCTCCTTGCGCCGGCCGGTCGCCACGACGTCGGCCCCGGCGTCGGCGAGCCCGTAGGCCAGGGCCCGGCCGATGCCGGAGGTCCCGCCGACGACGACGGCCATCCGGCCGGCGAGGGAAACAGTCATCGCAAGACGCCGTAGCTAGAACGTAAATCGCGCGCCGAAGCGCACGAGCCGCGGCCCCGTGGCCCCGTCACCGGGCCCGAGCGTGTTCGTGACCTGGCCGAACGTGGCGGTGCCGAAGTCGCGGCCGGGGTTGGCGAAGTGCGGCGTGTTGGTCACGTTGAACGCGTCTACCCTCAGCTCGAGCACGTAGCGGTCGTTGGCCTTGATGCGCTTCACGACCGACGCGTCGAGGTTCACATAGCCGGGGCCCCGCGGCCCCGCGTTGCGCGTCATGTTGCCGAACGTGTTGGCGGGCGCCGCCGAGTAGACCGAGATGTCGAAGTACTGCTGGCCGGGACCGATGTCACCGATGACCCGCTGCCCGCCGTTGAGGTTGGGCCGCTGCTGGTTGCCGGGCGCGCGCAGGGTGGCCCCGCCCGAGCGGATGTCGACCGGCGTCCCGGACTGCGCGATGAAGATGCCCGCCACCTGCCAGCCGCCGAGGATCGCGCCCGCCGCGCCCTTGGCGTCCTTCAGCCACGGCAGCTCGTACACGAAGCTCGACACGAACGAGTGCGTGCGGTCGAAGTCGGAGAGGCCGTAGCTGCGCTGCACGTCGGCCGGCGTCCCGATGTCCCCGTTGTCGTTGGTGTAATCCTTTGCGCGCGACAGCGTGTAGGAGTTCGTCCACAGCAGGCCGTTCGCGAACCTTCGGTCGAGCTTCACCTGAATGGAGTCGTAGCGCGTGTCGGTCTTCCGCCAGCCGTTCGAGGTGGCGGTGCGGTTGAAGCGGGCGAAGTAGGGCCGGCCCGCGTTGTCGAGGCCGGGCGTCATC
>QHVJ01000441.1:0-854 GCA_003222275.1 Acidobacteriota bacterium
GGCGCGGCACGGTGGCGCCGAGCGCCCGGGCGCCGTCGACGTACACCTCGATCTTGGTGGCGAGAACCGCCGCCCGCGCCACGCGGGCCATGACGGGGGTGTAGACCACGGCCAGCGCGACGGAGAGCAGGAGCGCGCCGGTCCCGAAGACGCTCATGAGCGCGATCGCGAGGAGGACGGCGGGGAAGGCCATCAGCACATCGAGCGGTCGCATGATGAGCTGGTCGGGCAGGCCCTCGGCGTAGCCGGCGACGAGACCGAGCGGTCCACCGACCAGGACGGCCAGCAGCGCCGACGTCACCGCCACGCCGAGCGAAACGCGATACGCGTGGATGACGCGGCTGAGCAGGCTGCGCCCGAGGTCGTCACGGCCGAACGGCTCGGCCGCGGTGGGCCCGCGCAGGGCGAAGTCCTTCGAGATATCCGTGGGACTGCCGAGCGGCAGCATCGGCGCGAGCAGGGCGGCAAGCGCCAGCACGCCCACGATTCCAAGGCCCGCCACCGGTAGCCACGCGCGCCTCACCGATCGTCGTGGGGGGCCCCCACATGGCCCCCCATCCTCTTCAAGCGAAAGGGGCTACGCCCCCCTCGGACTCCCCCGGCCAACGCTCGGCGCGCCCCGGGCAACCCGTGGCGCCCCTCGGTCACGCGCGCGCTCACCGGCGCCGCACCCGCGGGTCGATGACGCCGTAGAGAATGTCGGTCGCCAGGTTGACCAGCATGAACATCGCTCCGATGACGAGCACCGTGCTCTGCACCACGGGATAGTTGCGCTCGAGCACGGCATCGAGCGTCATGCGACCGATGCCCGGCAGCGTGAAGATCATCTCCACGACGATCGCGCCGCCCAGCAT
>QHVJ01000441.1:955-4753 GCA_003222275.1 Acidobacteriota bacterium
CTCACCGGCGCCGCACCCGCGGGTCGATGACGCCGTAGAGAATGTCGGTCGCCAGGTTGACCAGCATGAACATCGCTCCGATGACGAGCACCGTGCTCTGCACCACGGGATAGTTGCGCTCGAGCACGGCATCGAGCGTCATGCGACCGATGCCCGGCAGCGTGAAGATCATCTCCACGACGATCGCGCCGCCCAGCATGTAGCCGATCTGTAGCCCGAGCACCGTCACGATCGGAATCGCGGCGTTGGGCAGGACGTGGCGGAAGAGGACGGCATGCTCGGCCAGACCCTTGGCTCGGGCACACTGCACGAACCCGCGCTGCGCGACGTCGAGCACCGCCGCGCGGCTCAGCCGTCCCAGCACGGCGGCGCGGCTCAGCGCGAGCGTCAGCGCGGGCAACACGAGGTGCTGCAGATTCTCGAGGAGACTCTCGCCGATCGGGACGAAGCCGCCGGAGGGCAGCACCCCGGCGCCCAGCGAGAGACCCAGCATCAGCATGATGCCGAGCCAGAAGTCGGGGATGGAGACCCCGACGAGGCCGATGGCGAGCGTGGCGCGGTCGGCGAGCCCGCGACGCCGGGCGCCGCCCAGCAGGCCGAGCGGGATGCCGATGAGCGCGGCGCCGGCGGTGGCCAGCACAGTCAGCTCGACCGTGACGGGGAGGCGATCGAGGATCATCCGACCGATGGGCTCGTTCTGCCGGAAGTCCAGCCCGAAGTCGCCCCGCACGAGCCCGGCGAGCCAGCGCGCGTACTGCGCCGGCAGCGGCTCGTCGAGGTGAAACGCTTCGCGCAGGGCCCGCACGCCCTCCGGTGTCGCCTTGTAGCCGAGGACGACCACCGCGGGATCGCCCGGCACGAACCGCATGAGTCCGAACACCAGGACGCTCATGCCCAGGAGCAGCGGGATGGCGAGGGCCAGCCGTCGGGCCGCGTAGATCCAGGGCGAGGCCATCGCCCCTCAGGCGATCCAGCTATCCTCGAATCGCAGCTCCAGCGACGGCAGCGGCGCCGAGCCGTGGATGTTCGGCTTCATCCAGTAGCGCTGGATCTCGTTGCTGAAGACGATCAGCGAGCCTTCCTCCTGGAACCAGCGGACGAGCTCGGGGTACATCTTCTTGCGGGCGGCGGGGCTGGTCGTGAACCGGAACGCGTCGATGCGCTTGTCGGCCTCCTCGGATTTGAAGCCCGAGAAGTTCCACGGCGACGTGGAGTGCTGCAGCGGGGAGTAGAACATGTCCGGATCGACCGTCACGCTCCACCACGCGGCGGCGATGTCGAACTTCTTGCCGACGAGCGCCTCGAAGTACTGACCCGACTCCAGCGGCTGCACGTCGAGCGCGATGCCGACCTTCTTGAGCTGCTCGCGAAGGATCTCGCCCGTCTTGACCAGCACTGGCACCTGGGACTTCACGAGGTAGGTGAGCGTGAGGCCAGCGCCGGCGCCGGCCTCGCTGAGCAGCTGCCGGGCGCGGGCGACGTCGGGCCCGGTCTTGTGGGCGTTCACGCCGGTCGCCCACGGGCTCGGTTCCGGCGTCGGCTCCGCCGTCGGCACGTGGCTGCCGAAGTAGACGAGCTTGACGATCTCCGTGCGGTCGATGGCCCAGGCGATGGCCTGACGCAGGCGCCGATCGCTGAAGGGCGGCTTGCTCGCGTTGAGCATGAGGAAGAAGGGCAGGTAGGGCCTGCCCGACGAGGCCTTGGGGTCGCGGCCGCGCTCCAGCTCGGAGATGCGCTGCGGCGGCACGGTCTGGATCCAGTTGAACCGGCCGGTCTGCAACCCCGTGAGCCGCACCGTGTCGTCGGCGGGGGCGTAGAAGACGATGCGATCGATGTAGGGACGCCCGGGGCGAAAGTACTTGTCCCAGCGCTCGAGGGTGACGTGATCGTCCTTCACCCACTCGACGAATCGATAGGGTCCGGTCCCGATCGGAAACAGCTTGGGATCTTTCTCCTTGAGGGCCTTCTCGTTCACGATCTCGGTGGCCTGGGTGAGCATCGCCAGCAGCGGCCCGAACGGTCGCGCCAGGTGGAAGCGGACCTGATGCTGTCCGACGGCCTCCACGCCCTCCACCGGTGAGAAGAAGATGCGCATGGGCAGCTTGTTCTTCGCGTCCAGCAGACGCGTGAACGTGAAGACGACGTCCTGGGCCGTGAACGGCTCGCCGTTGTGGAAGACGGCGTTGTCCACGAGGTCGAAGAGCCAGGTCTTGTCGTTCTCCTGCTTCCACGATTTCGCGAGCCCGGGGATGAACTGGCCGGCCTCGTCCACGTAGGCCAGCTTGTTGTAGACGTTCTGGTAGATCTGCAGTGACGAGTAGAGCTGGGCGTAGCCCGGATCCATGTTCACGGGTTTGTCGACGGTGGCGACCCGGAGGATGCCGCCACGTTTGGGCGCACCCTGCGCGAAGGCGGTGAGCGGTCCATGGCCGGCGAGGCCGACGCCGGCCGCGACTCCGGCCACGTGCGCGAGCCAGGCGCGCCGTGTGAGACCAGAGCGCGGGCCGATCGGATTGGCAGCAGGGGCATCGTGCGGGTCGTGATCGCTCATGGTTATCCCTCGTGGGCAGCGTTGTACACGACGCCATTCTTCATGACCAGGCTCACGCGCTCCAGGGCCGCCATGTCCTTCAGCGGATCGCCGTCCAGCGCGATCAGATCGGCGCGCCTGCCGGGCTGGATCGTGCCCACCTGGTCGTCGATGCGGCACGCCTCGGCGCCCCAGCGGGTGCCGGCCAGGAGCGCGTCCGCCGGCGACACGCCGAACCGGACGAGCGTCTGCATCTCGAACGGCATCAGCCCGTGCATGCTGTCAGTTCCGCACGCGAAGCGCACGCCGGAGGCGAGGTGCCGCGGAAAGTTCTCCGCGACGACGCGGCGCGCCGAGCGGACCTTGTCCATGATGGCGGACCGGTGACCGTCGCCTTGCTCGATCCCGGTGGGATGCATGAAGATCGCGAACGTGCAGATGAGCCAGACCCCGCGCTCGATCATCAGCGCGATGTCCTCGTCGGTGGCCAGCGCCCCGTGCTCGATGGTCCGCACGCCCTCACGGACGGCGAGCTGCAGTCCCGGCCCGCCATGCGCGTGGGCCGCGGCGTAGGTGCCCACGCGGTCGGCCTCCTCGACGGCGGCGCGGATCTCCTCGCGCGTGTACGCGCTCGCGGTCGGCATGGGACCGGGGGAGCTCACGCCGCCCGTCACGAAGATCTTCACGTGATTGGCGCCGCGGCGCAGGTTCTCCCGGGCGCCGCGACGGACGCTGTCCACGCCGTCGTAGCTCGTCAGCGCGCGGCCGTGCCCGTTGTCGGCGGCCAGGCCGCGCCCGGCCACGAGCAGCCGAGGACCGACGATGACCCCGGCCTCGATGGCCTCGCGCACCTCCACGTCGACGAAGTGCTCCTCGCCCATGATCCGCATCGTGGTGGTGCCCGCCGCGAGGTCCCGCCGGAGGTTGCGCGTGGCGGCCAGCGCCTGCGGCACGGGCCCGCGGCATAGCTGGCCGAGCTGGTCGCCCTGGCCCGGCACGATCGAGGCGTGGCTGTGGCAGTCGATGAGACCGGGCATCACGAACCGGTCGCGGAGGTCGAGCATCTCCGTCCCCGGCGCGACGGCTCGGCTGCCGGCGGGCCCGACGCTCGTGATGCGCTCGTCGGTCACCACGACCAGGGCGTCACGGAGCGGCGTGGCGCCCGTCCCGTCGAACAGCGTGCCGCAGCGGATCGCGCGGATCGCCACCCTCAGGGCCCGTCGACGCGGACGCCGTACTCGCGCCGGGCGGCCGCCGCCGAGACGTAG
>QHVJ01000442.1 GCA_003222275.1 Acidobacteriota bacterium
CCCTGGGCGGAGAGTCGCACCCGCTGGTCCTGGCTCGCGCCGGCGGTGCGGAAGCGGAGGCCTCCCTCGGCGAGGCCTGGACCACGACCCCGCTTCAGGTCCGAGCTCCTTGGGGCTGGCGCGCCGGTCTCGTCATCGAGTTCCCAGCCGGGAGCGACTCCTCCGACCTGCGGATCGACCGGGTGCGCATCCAACGCGGTGCATCGTGGCCCTCCGTGCGCACGGTCGCGCTGGTCATCGGCGCCGCGCTCCTCGTCGGCGTGGGGCTGGGGGCCGTCGGCCTTTCTCCGTCGGCGTCGTTCGCGGCGGGGGCCGCCATCCTGGCCGCGGAGGCCATGGCCCTGGCCCTCGACCCGGTGGTGACCATTCCCTTCGCCGCGACGTTCTGCGCGATCGCGGCCCTCGGCACCGCGCTCGCCGCCGGGCTCGCCGGCGTGGCCACCGTCCGCCGCGAAAGAGGACACGCGGTCGTGACGCCTCCCGCGGCGCTCGCCGCGGCGGCGGTGGGGTTCGTCTGCTTCTTCACGACCAGCGCGTTCCCGCTGTACCGCGGCGGCCACTTCGGCTTCCACACCCAGATTGCCGAGCAGATCTGGCAGGGGCGGTTTCTTCTCTACTACCTGCCCTATCCGGGCAGCATGCTGAGCCGTCAGGCGCAGTGGGGCGACATCATCGTTCCCCATCCGGCCCTCTTCCACACCCTGGTCGCGCCGCTGGCGGCGCTTCCCGACGCGTGGTTCGCGCTGGCCGTGAAGCTCGTCCTCGCGGTCTGGCTGGCCGGGATCGTCCTCGTGGCCGCGACGCTGGCGACGGCGGCGGGAGGCCCGTCCGCCGGCGCATGGAGCGGGGTTCTCGCCGCCGGCCTCGTGCCCTTCTATCAGCTTCTCGGCCTCGGCCACCTGATGACGATCCTGGGCTGCTTCGCAATGGCGGCGGCGATGGGCTATCTCATCCTGAGACTCGACCGGCTGCAGCAGCCGTGGAACTGGGTGACGGCGGTGGCGCTGCTCAGCTTCTGCTTTCTCGCCTACACCGCGGGCCTGCTCTTCGCCGTCTTCGCCATCGCGGTCGCGTTGCCCTTCGTCGTCCGCCGCGAGCCGTCGGCGGCACGGGCGCTCGCCGCCGCGGGACTGGCCGCGGCCGCCGTCGCCTTCCTTCTTTATTACATGGAGTGGACCTGGCCCTTCCTGAGCCAGTCGGTGCCGCGCATCCTTCACGGCTCCGGCGCGCCCGAAGGAGGGGGAACCCCCGTGTTGCGGCGGCTCCTGGCCCTGCCGCACAAGCTCAACTACAGCTATGGGTCGGCGCTCATCCCCGTCCTCGGTCTCGCCGGCCTGGCGCGGGCGCGGGCGCTCCGCGGGTGGCCCCTTCTCGGGGCATGGGCCGCCGTCCTTCCGGTCTTCAGCGTCGCCGACCTCTTCTTCAACTTGCTGCTCAAGCACCACTACTTCACGGCGGTGCCGGTGGCGGTGGGGGGTGGCCTCCTGCTGGCCGCGCTCGCGCGCCGGGGCGCGGTCGGGCGCGTGTCGGCGGGAGTGCTGCTCGGGCTCGCGCTACTGCTCGGCCTGCAGACCGCGCTCGACGCCGCCCTGGGCCGGATCCCGTGAGACACGCTGCCTTACCAGCCCCTTCTCGATGAGGTAGGCCTTCACTCCTTCGGCGACGGTCTGGTGCTCGAGAGGACCCCAGTGGCCATACGTCTTGAACTCCGCTCCCTGCCGCATCTTCTCGAGGAAGTACGGGCGCAAGTACATCGACTGGATGCCGCGCTGGCGCCAGTAGGAGAAGAAGAAGCGCTCGCGGCCCGTCATCCCCGGATCGGCCTTGTCGATCTCGCCGTAGACCGGCAGGTACGCGAAGGCGGCGCGGGCGCCCGCCGTCGTGATGGTCGCGTTCATCTCGTCGAGCAAGGGAAGAGTGATCTCGCGCATCGCTTCCTGGTCGCGTCCCGACCGGTGCAGGAGATCGCCGCGCAACATCGAGAGCAGATCGAGAAACTTCGGCCGGTAGGGCTCGCGGGCGAGCACGTCGTCGGGTGAAGGCACGGGGACGTTCCTGAGCGCCAACTGGCCGCCCTGGAGGACGAAGCGCGGCTTGGCGTAGTCGCGGAAGGCGACCACGTTGCGCTCCATGTCGTCGGGGAGGAAGCCCACGACCACGACGTCGGGGTGATACCTCAGGCCTTCTTCCCGCAGGTACAGAAGCATCTGGTCGTGACCGTAGCCGTGGACGCCCAGGTTCAGGACCTCCGTCCCCGGCATCAGCTCCTCCAGGCGACGCGGCCAGGCCTCGTCGTCGGCCACGTCTTCGCCGAACGTGAACGAGTCGCCCAGCACGACGATGCGGCTCGAGCCCGCGGGCTTGTCGAGGGAATACTCGCGCGCCCCGCGCAGCCCGCGCGAGTTCGAGCTGAGCGTCTTGCCGCCGAAGGCGGGCACGTCGCGGAGGTTGGGGCGCAGGGTCCAGCCGCGCGTGGGATGGTAGTCGTCGAAGGCGTAGTAGATCCGCCGCCCCGTCTTCTGCCGCTTGACCCACCGCAGGCGCCACGAAGCCTCGTCGTTGCCGGCGACGCGGCGAAAGAACGCGTCGGAGGAGAGGGCGGCGCGCGCGGCCCCCTCCAGTAACAGGGCCACGGCCAGGCAATAGACGGCGGCGACGACGATCTTGCGGGCGGCCCGGCGCATCGTCCTCAGAAGATAGGACAACGAGCGCAGGGCGCCAAACGCCGCTGTCTCAGCGCGGGCCCAGGATTCCGATCCGATCGGCGCCCGCGCCGCGGGCGGTGTCCATCGCCGCCACCACGCGGCCGTACATCGGAGCCCGGGCGGCGTAGGTCCCGGTGGCTCGGGCAGGCTGGCATCGAGCCCTCGAGGCTTCAGCGGCGCCAGGATCAGCTCCATGGCGATCACCGACGAGGGTCGAGCGCGAAATGCACGGTCACGGTCATCACCACCGGCACGGGGACTCCGTTGAGAAGCGTCGGCCGGTAGAGCCATTGGTGCACGGCGTCGACCGCCGCCGCCTGGAGAAGGGCGTGGCCACTCAGGACCTGGACGTCGATCACGCGGCCCTCGTTGCTGATCGTGCAGTCCAGGACGACGTCGCCCTGGACGCGGGCGGCGCGCGCGATCTCGGGATAGACGGGAAAGACGTTGCGCACCTTCAGCGGAGGACGAATGTCGCCGCCCGTACGGATCGGCTCGGTGGACGGTGGTGACGGCAAGCCCACACCGGGGACGCCACCGTTGGGGTCGCCGCCGGGAACCCCGCCCGGGGCACAGCCGATCACGCAGGGATGGGCGCCGACCGGGTCGATGCCGGGCTCGATGGCTGGCACATCCAAGCCCGGATCCTCGGGAAGGAGAGGCAGATCGGGCACGAAGGCCATGGCGCCTGGCGGTGCCGGCCGCGAAAGCCTCGGCGGCGATGGCCGAACCACGCGGTCACCCCCGGCCGGGGGCAGCGCGACGAACCCGGGGATGTGGCCGGGCGTCGTTTCCACCGGTGGCGGCAGGTCCTGGCGGAGGACGGCCGCGAATACCACGATCGTCGCCGCGACTGCGTGCAGGGTGAGCGAAGCGGGCAGGGCGAAACCGGCGCGCCGCGCCGTGCCTCCATCACGCGACACAACGAGATCCGAGAACAGTCGATGCATATCGGACCTTCCTTGACGGATTCGACACCGGGAGACGGCCGGCGGTTCCCGGGAAGGCTCGACTCAGCCGCGGAGAGCGGCCCAATGCGAAGGCCAAGGACGGCGAGGCGGATCGGGACGGGCGACGGCCAGCGCGAGAGCCATCTCGTAGTCGGCTCGGCACCGCGCCGGCGCGTGCTCGGCGCGTACGAACGCGCGCGCACGCTCCGCAAGGCGGGCTCGAGCCTCGGGACGGGCGGCCAGAGAGAGCAGGGCCCGGGTGACCGCGCCCTCTTCGTCGGTCGGATCGGCGCGCATCACCGCGTCGCCCGGAATATCGGCGAGATGCTCGAGGTCGGAGAGGATCACCGGCCGCCCCTGCGCCAGCAGACGCAGGAGCGCCGCCGAGGTTTCGCGCGCGGTGGGGTAGCGGAGGTGGACCGCAGTGTCCGCCGCCTCCATGTGCGCGGCCAGCTCCGCGAACTCTACGCGGCCGGTGATCACGGTCCGCCCGGCGACGTCGAGCCCCGCGAGCTGTCTCGAGAGCGAGCCCGGGTCGGGCACGGGGCCCACGAGGAGGAGCCGTAGGCGAGGCACGTGGACGGCGGCTCGCGCGACGGCGCGGGCGACGGTCTCGATCTGCTTCTCGGGCGTGAGGAGGCCGAAGCTGCCCACGACGAAGTCGTCAGGCGTGAAGCCGAGACGCGCGCGTAAGGCGGCGGCCTCCTCCGCTCCGACGGCCGGCGCCGTGACCGGCATCGCCACGCGGACGACACCGGCGTCGGGGACCTCGGCCCGCACGGCCGCGGCCATGAACTCGTTATGAACGACCGTGACCCGCGAAGCCTCGACGGCGAGCCGGAAGAGGGGATACGCGTATGGCAACAGCGGCCCCACGGTGCCGAGCTGCGCCTCGAACAGGCGCTCCGCGCGCTCGGGATAGCTGTAGGCGAGCTCGGCGCGGTACGCCTCGAGGGCGGGCCGGGCCGCCTGCTGCCGTGAGCGGTCGGCGGGATTCTGCGCGTAGGCGCGCGCAGCCGGCGAGTCGAGGAACATCCGGGCCCGCGCGTGGTGCAGCACGAGGTCGTGGAGGACGAGGAGGCCCGGAACCCGTGGCAACAGGTCGTAGAGAAAGTCGTGCGCGGGCCCGTTGCCCATCTGGTAGACCGCGGCGTCGTAGCGCCGATCCCGGTGGCGCTCGATCAGCGTCGCGGCCGGGTGCAGCCCGATCGTGGACGGCAATCGCGCCGAGTCGACCTCGGCTTGAGCGTGGAAGACGTCGATCTCATGGCCCGGCGCGAGCAGGGCCAGCACGTCCGCCGAGTAGTCGGCGATGCCGGTGCGCGCGGGAGGCAGCGGCGAGACGAAGGCGATCCGGCTCAACGGTGCGCGAGCAGGACGTACTCCTGCGGCGCGTAGAGAAGATCGTTCAAACGAGCGACGTTCTCGTTCATGACCACCGCGGCGCGCGAGGGAAGCCCGTCGGCCGGCACGGGCTGAAGGCGCGCCGCGGGCTCCACCGGCGAACGCAGCTCGATCCGCACGTCGGTGAAGCCGGCCGCCGCGGCCAGGAAGCTCAGCGTGTCGGGGTGGAGCGGCTTCTGGTGGGTCAGGTCGCGGTTGAAGACCTCGAGCAGGCCCACCACGGACCGGGGGTTCACGGTCTCGAGGGCGAGCAGGCCGCCGGCACGGAGGACGCGGTGCGCCTCGCGCAGCAGCGCCTGGAGGGCGGCGGGCGGAAGGTGCTCCGCGACCTGGGCCGCGAAGACGCCGCCGAGGGAGGCGTCGGGTTGCGCGCGGAGGAAGTCCACGAGGTCGCCCTCGCTCACGTCGAGGCCGCGCGCGCGGCACTCCGCCGCGGCGTGGGTGCTCGCCTCCACCCCCCGCGCCGCGACGCCCCGGGCCTTCAGCAGCTCGAGGAACTCCCCGCGGCCACACCCGAGGTCGGCCACGGGCGCGAGGCCTTCGAAGAGGACGACGTAGGACGCGAGGCGCTCGCGCAGATCCTCGGACCGCCCCCGGAAGCGGCTCTCGAAGGCCGCATAGCCTGAATCCTCCGCGGCGCGCACCGCGGCCGCGGCCACCGCGGGCGGCGGAACGCCCGCGGCCAGCGTCTCCCGCACCCCGCGCACCTCGGCCGAGACCGCTTCCAGGCGGTCACGCAGGGCCATCAGGCCTTCGAGCCGGCGCGCGAGCGACTCCTGCCGGCGGTCGAACGCCTCGAGCACCAGCTCGGCGCGGGTGGTGGCGAGGCCGGTCGCCATCCGGTCGCGGGCATCGACGAGGGGAAGCACGCGCTGCAGATAGCGGACGAGCGTGCCCACCACCTCGCGCAGGTGCGCGTGGAGGCGGGCGGTCGCGTCGAAGTAGCCGTTCAGGATCTGGACGAGGACGGAGTTGAAATCGCGCTGGTGGTCGAGCGCCGGCTCCATCACGTTCCAGACGACGCGAGGCAGGCCCCAGGTCAGCCCGCGCGAGACGGGAGGCAGCGCGCGCTCCCACAGCTCGTTGAGGCGCCCCATCTGCAGATGCATCTCGGGAAGCTGCTCGGCGGGGAGGCGGAAGCGGGCGAGGCCGTCGAGGGCGTCGAGCAGCGCCGCGTACGCCTTCTCGTGCTCCTCGAGCTGGCGGCGGAGGCCTTCCAGGTCGCCGGCGTCGTCCAAGCGGCTAGCGCCCGACCATGCCGTCGGGGGGGGAGGAGGCCGAGGCGTACATCTTGCGCGGGATGCGCCCGGCGAGAAAGGCCTCCCGTCCCGCCTCCACCGCCTTCTTCATCGCCGAGGCCATCCGCACCGGCTCGCGCGCGAGGGCGATGGCCGTGTTCATGAGGACGCCGTCGGCCCCCAGCTCCATCGCGATCGCGGCGTCGGACGCCGTCCCCACGCCGGCGTCGACGATCACGGGCAC
>QHVJ01000125.1 GCA_003222275.1 Acidobacteriota bacterium
ACCTGCAGTCCTTCGAGAAGCCGGCGGTCCGCAACCCCGACCCGCAGCTCGCCGCGGCCGGGATCGACACGAGCTTCCTCAAGACCGACAAGAACAACGTCGGGCCGCGCCTCGGCCTCGCGTGGAACCCGAACGCGAAGACGGTCGTCCGCGCCGGCTACGGCCTCTTCTACGGGCGCACGCCGTCGATCATGGTCGGCACCGCCCACTCCAACAACGGCGTCAACGTCATTTCCCTGCGCGTGAGCGGCAGCCAGGCCCCGAAGTATCCCGCGACGCTCTCCGCGCCGCCCACGGGAGCGGCCGGGGTCAAGCCGAGCATCTTCGTCTTCGACAAGGACTACCAGAACCCGCAGGTGCATCAGGCGAGCGCGGGCGTGGAGTACGCGCTGGGGACGGACGTGTCCGTGGGCGCGAGCTACCTGTTCGTGGCCGGACGGAACCTGCAGCGGTCGCGCGACTTCAACGTCGGGACGCCGGTGCCGGTGACCTATTCCGTCCAGGGCGGTGGCAACCTCACCGTGCTCCGTTTCCCCGACATGCGACCGTTCTCGAGCTTCGACCGCATCATCCGGTTCGAGAGCACCGCGAAGTCGAGCTACAACGGCCTCACGCTCGAAGTGAAGAAGCGCTTCCGGCAGACCCTGCAAGCGAGCTTCGCCTACACGCTGGGCAAGGTGACCGACACCAAGCCCGACGCCACCGCCGTGGTGCCCGGCAACGCGGGGGACGACGCGAAGCACGCCTCCAACCCGGCCGACTTCGAGGCCGACCGCGCGCCGGGCGACAACGACGTGCGCCACCGGGCGGTGTTCAGCGGCTACTGGGACCTGTCCTACGCGAAGGGCTCCCACGGAGTGGCGAAGGCCGTGCTGGACGGCTGGTCCATGAGCTGGATCGCCGCCATGCAGAGCGGGCAGCCCTACTCGGAGCGCGTCACCAACGACCTCAACAACGACGGCAACCGGTTCAACGACATCGTCCCCGGCAGCCGCAACACCCATCGGGTCCCGACCGCTTACAACCTCGACATGCGCGTCTCGCGGCGGATCCCGCTGGGGCCGAAGGCGCGGCTGGAGCTGATCGGGGAGGCGTTCAACGTCTTCAACCACACGAACATCTCCTTCCAGCGCGACACGCTCTACAACTTCACGGGCGGCCTCCTCGTCCCGCAGCTCAACCTGTCCAACCCGCGCCTGAACTTCGGGGCGGACTCGAGCACGCAGGTGAACTTCTCGGACACCCAACGAATCGTTCAGCTGGCGGCGAAAATCACGTTCTAGTATTCTGGCGTCGTGGCTACGGCACCGTACGGGTTCCTGAGAGTTGCCGCGGCGTGTCCGCCGGTGACGGTGGCGGATCCGCAGCGCAACGTGGACCAGATCCTGCGCTTCGTGCGAAAGGCGCACGGCCTCGGGGTCCAGGTCCTCCTGCTGCCGGAGCTGGCCCTCACCGGCTATACCGCCGGGGACCTCTTCTTCAGCCTCGAGACCCTCGTCGGCGGCGCCGAGCGCGAGCTCGGCCGCCTGATGCGCGACACGGCGAGGACGCCGATGGTGATCGTGGCCGGCATGCCCGTGGCCCTCGAGGGGCGGCTCTTCAACGCGGCGGCCGTCATCCAGTCCGGGCGGCTGCTCGGCGTGGTGCCCAAGACCTACCTGCCGGGCTACAAGGAGTACTACGAGGAGCGCTGGTTCTCCTCGTCCCGCGAAGCGGTCGGCGACGAGGTGCGGCTGGCGGGAGCCGCGGCGCCCTTCGGTTGCCGTCTGCTCTTCGCGCTCGAGGAAGAGCCGGGCGTGAGCCTGGCGGTGGAGATCTGCGAGGATCTCTGGGCGCCGGTTCCCCCGAGCAGCCTCCATGCCGTGGCCGGGGCCACGGTGCTGCTGTGCCCGTCCGCATCCAACGACCTCGTCGGCAAGGCCGCCTACCGGCGCGACCTGGTGAAGGTGCAGTCGGGTCGCGCGCTGGCCGCCTACGTCTACGCCAACACCGGCGTGCACGAGTCCACCACCGACGTGGTCTTCGGCGGCCACCTCGTCATCGCCGAGAACGCGACGGTGCTCGCGGAGAGCGAGCGCTTCCGGCGGGACGGGGAGCTGGTGGTCACCGACGTGGACACCGAGCGCCTCCTCGTGGAGCGCGTGCGGCAGACCTCGTTCGCCGAGAGTGTCCACGCCCTCTCGGGCGGGTACCGCAAGGTGGCCCTCGACCCGATACCCGCCCCCTCGCCGCACCGGCTGATCCGGGAGCTCGAGCGCCATCCCTTCGTGCCCGCCGACCCCGCGACCCTCGACGAGCGCTGCCAGGAAGTGTTCTCCATCCAGACCGCCGGCCTGGCCCAGCGCCTGGAGCACACCCGGCTGCGGCGCGTGACGCTCGGGCTCTCCGGCGGCCTCGACTCCACCCTGGCCCTCCTGGTCGCGGCGCGGACGTTCGACCTGCTCGGCCTGCCCCGCCCGGGCATCCTGGCCGTGACCATGCCCGGCTTCGGCACCACTCCCCACACGCTCGACAACGCGCGGCAGCTCGCGGCCACGATGGGCGTGGAGCTGAGGGAGGTGGACATCAAGGCCGCCTGCCGGCAGCACATCCAGGACATCGGCCTCGATCCGAGCGACACGCAGAGCGTCACCTTCCAGAACCTGCAGGCGCGGGAGCGGACGCAGGTGCTGATGGACCTCGCCAACAAGGAAGGCGCGCTGCAGGTGGGCACGGGCGACCTCTCCGAGCTGGCCCTCGGCTGGACCACGTTCGCCGGGGACCACATCTCCATGTACAACGTGAACACCGGCGTGCCCAAGACGCTGGTGCGCGAGCTGGTGCGCTGGGTGGCGGAGCACGAGACGACGGGGCCGGAGGCCAAGGTCCTGCGCTCCGTCCTCGACACGCCGGTTTCTCCCGAGCTGCTTCCTCCCGGAGAGGGCGGGGCCATCTCACAGCGCACCGAGGAGATCGTGGGGCCCTACGAGCTGCACGACTTCTTCCTCTTCTGCCTGCTGCGCCTGGGCGCGGGTCCGGCCAAGACGCTCTTCCTCGCCGAGCACGCGTTCCGCGGCCACTACGACGCGGCCACGATCCGCCGGTGGCTGCGCGTCTTCGTCACGCGGTTCTTCGATCAGCAGTTCAAGCGCTCGATGAGCCCCGACGGCCCGAAGGTCGGGTCGGTCAGCCTCTCCCCGCGCGGCGACTGGCGCATGCCGAGCGACGCGTCGGCCGCCGCCTGGCTGGCCGAGATCGATGCGACCGCGCCCGCGTCCAAGCCCGTGAAGGGCCGCCGCACCCTCTCCCGCAGCACCTCCCGCAAGGGCTGAGGCGGTCGTCTCACACGTCCCCGTTCGACGCTGAGGGGTCGTGACTTGTCCGCTCACCCACAACTCCGCCGCAACCCCGTGCCGGCGTAGAGACGGTTCCCCCGCCGCGAGCGTCTAGTCCACAGCACACGGCCCCGCGCCGTCAGGACGCCGGGCCACCGGGGGCGGAAAGGAGCCGGCGGTGGGCCACTTCGATCGGGGCGTTCAAGGCCTTGTCGTTCTGGCGGCGGTACTTCTCGGCGCAGGGCGCCACCCGTCCGCATCGGCGGACGAGACGGAGGGGTCGCTCACTTCCTCACGAGAGACCCGAGAGGCCCGCGCCGCCTCCCGGCCGCCGGCGCGCACGGCCGCGCCGCGTCTGCGTCTGGTCTGGATCGACGTCCTCGACTCGGCGCCCTACGCCTTCGAGGGCGCGGCCCGTGAAACCTCGGCGATCCTGGCCGACGCGGGAGTCGTCGCGGCGTGGACGCTCGGCGACTCGTCCACCGTGACCGCGGCGGACGAGCTGAAGGTCGTGCTGATGGCGGGCGTCGCCAACGGGGCGCGCCTGCCCGAGCACGTCATGGGAGGGACCCGCGGCGGCGGGCAGTCACACACGACCTGGATCTATCTCTCGAACGTGCTCTGGGCTCTCGGCCTCAAGGAGGAGCCGACCCGCCGCCTCTCGCTTCAGGAGGAAGAGCAGGTGGCCCGCGCCCTCGGCCGCGTCGTGGCGCACGAGGTGGTCCACGCCGTGGTCCCGGACCTCGTCCACAGCCACGGCGGCCTCATGGCCGAGAAGCTCGGCCGCGCGTTCCTCGTCCAGGCGCGGGCGTTCCTGGGTCCCGCGGAGCAGAAGGCCCTCCGGGCGGGCGCCGAACGCTATGCCGCGGCCGGGGAACCGGCCCGGGCGCCGTTGACGCTCGCGGTCGCGGGCCACTGAGGGCTCATGGCCGCATCCATCTCCGTTTGCCGCCGGCCCTTGCCCCAAGAACTCACCCAGGGCTCAGCGCCGCCGCATGGCCATCGCGATCGGCGCGCCGTAGTCTTCCGATCATGAGAACCGTCCCGCCGCGTCCGGAGCCCGGCGAAACCGGCGGCGACGCTGTCCGTGCCCGCGCCCCCCAAACCCGCGCCGGAGGCGAGACGAGCCTCGCGCGGTGCAGCTCGCGCTCCTGCGGCGCAAGGCCGGCCGGCTCGGCCCCGCGGTGGAGACCCTGCGCCGCGCGGTTGCGGTCAGCCCCGACGACGAAGGCACCGCGTCGCTGCTCGGCTCGTACCTGAACGAGGCGGGACAGGCGGCGGAGACCGAGCGGCTGCTCGCGCCCTATGCCGACCGCAAGGACGCCGCGCTCGACACGCTCGTCGCTCGCGGCGCCGCCCTCGCCCAGCTCGGGCGCACCCGCGAAGCCCGCGCGAGCTTCGACCGGGCGGTGGCGGCCGATCCCTCGCGCGCGCTGACGCTCGTGCAGCGGGCCACGGTCGAGATGATGGCGCACGACGACGCGGGGGCGCGGGCGGACCTGGAGGCGGCGGTCGCCCGCGACGACCGCCTCGCGCTGGCCCACCACACCCTGGGCCTGCTCGCGGCGCGACGGGGCGACGAAGCGGAGGCCGAGCGGCGCTTCCGCCGCGCGCTCGCGCTCGATGCGGGCAACTACGACGCGATGCTCAACCTCGGCTCGCTGCTCGCGCGCCGCGGGCGGCGCTCGGAAGCGCAACCGTTCCTCGCGCGATTCGCGGCGGGCGCGCCGCCTTCCGTCTACGCCCGCGAGATCGCGCGGGCTCGCGCCTGGCTCGGGACTACTTCAGGCCTTGAACGAGATACAGCTCGGACAAGGAACGACTGAACCCATAGGCGTACGACTTGCCGTCGCGGGTGAGCATGATGCGCACCATCGACCACACACCCGCCGGATCGGCGGGAGCGATCTCCTTCCACGCCGAACGCCCGCCGGTGGCGACGTCGATGCGGAAGACTTTGGCGGGTATGCCGCCCTTGCGCACGTACAACGCGCCGTCTTCGGTCCACTGCACCGGGTACTCGTTGTCCTCGAGGCCGGCCATGGGCTCGGGCTCGCCGCCTTCCACGGGGTAGCGCAGCGCGCGCATCGCGCCCGCGGGGAACGCCACCACGAAACGACCGTCGGGAGAGATGACCGTGTCCTTGCCCGTCGCTCCCTCGGGCGTCACCGCGCGCGGCTTGCCCCCGGACAGGTCCAGGACCCACATCCGCGGCAGCCGGCCGGCCTCGTTCGCCATGATCAGCACGCGCCGGCCGCCGGGGAACCATCCGGCCCACCGGATGTCCTGCAGGCCCTGGTCCTCGAGGGCCTGGGTCTCGCCGGGGCCGGTGGGAAGCATCGTGAGCTGGAAGGGCGGACGCACCGGGCGAGACAGCACCCACTTACCGTCGGGGGAGAGGTCGAAGGGTCGGCCGTCGCCGAGGCGCACCGGCGGCGATCCGTCGGTGGCGCGCAGGAAGACGCCGTAGCCGGGGCCGCCCGCGTCCCCGCTCTCGCAAAACACGATCTGGCGCCCGTTCTCCGACAGGTCGGTCAAGAGCGGAAGCTCGAACCAGGAGAGGTCGCGCTCGTTCTGCTCGTCGCCGATCCGGGCGCGGATCTCGAGCCGGAACGTGTGGCGCGCGAGCAGCAGGCGGCCGTCGCGGCCGATGTCGCGCAGGACCAGCCGGCCCGGCGAGCGGTGCACGAGCCGCTCGCGGCCGCCCAGGGTGACCGCGTACAGGGCCAGGTCGGCCCCTACCTTCGTCCCCGTGAACCACACCTCGTCGCCCGAAGGCGAGAAGGCGAGGCCCTCGAGGCTCGCCCAATCGGAGGAGAGGGTCGTGCGCGCGCCGCTGCGGTCGATGGTCACGACCGAGCCGCGGTCGTCGTCGGGAACGGGATGCTCCAGGAACGCGACCCGGTCCAGACGCGGCGAGACACGCAGGTGGCTGATGCGGCCGGGCACCGTCTCGAACAGGACGTGGCCGACCGGGTACTCGAGGCGCGCGAAGCCCTTGACGCGCCGGACCACCGCGAACGTCGATCCGTCGGGCGCCCAGTCCGCCTGGCCGATGTCCTCCAGGATCTCGCGCGGCGGCCCGCCGGCCAGGGGGGCGCGGGCGAGCACGGGCAGCGCATTCTCCCGCGGCTGGAGGAGCGCCATCTCCGTGCCGGCCACTCCTTCGACGCGGGCCTTGGGATAGCCGAGCGCACGGGTGTCTGCGCTGCCCACCCGGGTGGCGAAGACCTGCCCGGGACCGCCTTCCCACATGGCGGAGTAGAGCACCTCGCCGTCGGGGGCAAAGCGGGCGGCGTCGATGAAGCCGCGCCGGAACGTCAGACGTTGGAAGGCGGGCGAGGCCGACTGCCCGGCGCGCCATCCGGCGAGGAACGCGGCCGCCACGAGCAGGCCGAGCGCGGCCGCCAGCCCGGCCGGGCGATACGCCGCGGCCGCCCACGGCCGGCGTCGCGCGGCCGGCGGCGGAGCCGTCCGATTGACGTCGGTCGGCAGGGGAGCGGGAAAGGGCAGCGGCCGGGGAGGTGTGGCGGGCGACTCGTCACCGTGGCTTGCGGGCGCGGCCTCGGGGGGCGGGGTCAGCTCGCGCCGCTCGAGGGGAGCGATGAACCGGTAGCCCCGCCGCGGCAGCGTCTCGACGTAGCGCGGCGTGTCGGCTTGATCGCCGAGAGCAGCGCGGATCTGCTTGATGCAGAAGTTCAGGCCCTGGTCGAAGTCGACGAAGGTGTCGCCGCCCCAGATCTGGCAGCGCAGCTCTTCGCGCGTCACGATGTCTCCCGGCCGGCCGACGAGGAGCGCGAGGACCTTGAAGGGCTGCTGCTGGAGCTTGATCAGCACGCCGCCTTTGCGGAGCTCGCCGTTGCGGAGATCAACCTCGAATACGCCGAAGCGCACGACCGTCCACTCGCCGGGTCGATCGGGAGGAAGGCTCACGGGCGGCTTCGGGGTCATCTCACTTCCTGAACAACGGTCCCGGACAGGGGCTGGCTCTGCGGTTTGAGACGCTGCGGACCCTCGAGAGGTTCGGCCAAATCTTGTCAACGGCCCGAGGGCCCCACGGGGGCGCCACGCCCGTGCGCCACCGGCTCAGCCCCGGCGGCAAATCATACGCCTTGCGCCGTTTGCAGCCTCAGGGCGAACTCATCCAGAAACCCGTGCCGGTCCATTGTCGGCCACTTGCGCCCCGTCTACTTTCTTGATCGGAGGAAAAAGATGGCACAGGCGATCATGGCCGGCGAGCGCGAGGACCCGGCGCGGGCTGACATCAGGCGGTCGAGCTCCCCCCCGGAGGGTCACGACCTCAAGACCCTCGTCAACGAGTACGAGCGTCAACTGATCCTGTCGGCCCTCGGCGCCACCCGCGGGCATCAGCGGCGGGCGGCCCGCTGCCTGGGCATCTCTCCTTCGTCGCTCCACGAGAAGATGAAGCGGCTGGGGATCAAGGTCCTACCCACCTGGACCGGGGACCGCGAAGGAAAGGCGGGAGACCGCTAAACCCAGGGACGGCAAGGCGGACGGGGCTTGGTCACACTCAACACCGGCCGCCCGTAGTAGACTCGGCCTGCCATGGCGGCCGCCCTGATCTGTTCGCAGGAAGACCTCCAGCCCGAGCTGGGCCACACCGTTCTCTGGCGGACGGGCATCGAGCGCCACGTCGCGACGCGGCTCGAAGACGCCCGGACGATGGCGGTGGCCGTCCGGCCCGACATCGTCGTGGTCGACCGGGACCTGCCCGGGTCGTACGAGCTCATCGTCGCCCTCCGCGAGGATCCCGGCACCCGCCGCGTGTCGATCGCCATCGTCGCGCGGGGTGATCTCGACCCGGCCGAGCTGGCGCTGCTGGAAGCCGGCGCCAATGCCATCCTGCGCCTGCCCCCCGGCCCGGATTGGGACGAGCGGCTCATGCGGTTGCTCGACGTCCCCGCCCGGCGGGAAGCACGCCTGCCCGTGGAGCTCGGGGTCGACGCGCTCGGCACCGGCGTCGGCGAGCGCGTGCCCGCCCAGGCCCTGAACCTCAGCCGCAGCGGCATCCTCATCGAGACGGCCGTCGACCTGGGAGTCGGTGACGAGCTGGAGCTGGAGTTCTCGCTGGAGGGCGAAGGCGTCTTCGCCCGCGGGCGCGTCGTGCGCCGCAGCGAGCCGCGCCTGTTCGGCGTCCAGTTCGGCCCCCTGCCCGAATACGCGGCGGTGAGGATCCGGCGTTTCGTGGGGTCGCCCGAAGCGTGAGCCATTCGGCCCCGGCCGTGCCCGAGTCCGCGCGCGGAGCCCTGCGCATCCCCACGCTGCAGATCGCCGACATCGAGCTGCCCGAGGGCATGGAGCGGCTGCGCGAGCTCGCCTACGACCTCTGGTGGAGCTGGTCGCCGCTGGCCACCCGCCTCTTCACCTGGATCGACCCCGACCACTGGCGCCGCTACCACAACCCGGTCGAGCTGCTCATCAACGTCGAGCCCCATCACTGGATCCGGCTGCTCTCCGACCCCGAGTTCCGCCACGCCTACGAGGCCGTGATCCAGGCGCTCGACGCCTATCACGCGCGGCCGCGATGGTACGACCAGCAAGGCGCGCCCCTGTCCGGCCCCGTGGCCTACTTCTCGATGGAGTTCGGCCTCCACGAGTCGCTCGGGGTGTACTCGGGCGGCCTCGGCGTCCTGGCCGGCGACCACTGCAAGGCCGCGAGCGACCTCGGCATACCGCTCGTGGGCGTGGGGCTGCTGTATCGCTCCGGCTACTTCCGGCAGTCGGTCGACGCCGACGGCTTCCAGCAGCACGTCTATCCGGACAACGACTTCGCCCGCCTGCCCGTGCTGCCGGTGCAGGCGCCCGGGGGCGGCGTCCTGACGGTGCCCGTCGACCTGCCCGGGCGCGTGGTCCAGGCCGCGGTGTGGAAGGCGCAGGTCGGGCTGGTGCCGGTCCTGATGCTCGACACCGACATCCCCCTCAACGATCCCGCGGACCGGCCGATCGCGAGCATCCTCTACGTGCGCGGGCGCGAGATGCGCCTCACCCAGGAGATCGTGATCGGCGTCGGCGGCGTGCGCGCGCTGCGCGCGCTGAACATCTCGCCCGCGGTGTGGCACATGAACGAGGGACACGTCGCGTTCCTCGGCCTCGAGCGCGCGCGCGAGCGCGTGCAGACGGGGGAGGGCCTCGAGGATGCGCTGAAGGCGGTCGCGCGCAACGCGGTCTTCACCACCCACACCCCGGTCCCGGCCGGCAACGAGACGTACGACCGCGAGCTGGTGCGGCGCTACCTCGGCCCCTGGGCCCAGGACGTGGGCGCCGATCCCGAGGCCGCGCTCGCCCTCGGCACCGAGAGCGGCCAGTTCAACCTCACCGTCCTCGCCATCCGGCTCTCGTCGCACGTCAACGGCGTGAGCAAGCTGCACGGCCAGGTGTCCTCCGCGATGTGGCGGCACCTGTGGCCGGGCGCGCCGGAGTCACCCGTCTCGGCGGTCACCAACGGCGTGCACACGGAGACGTGGGTCGGCCCCGAGATGAGGGCGCTCTACGCGCAGCACATCGACCCCGCCTGGGCGGAGCACCTGCTGGAGCCGGAGCTGTGGAACCGCGTGACCGAGGTTCCCGACAACGAGCTGTGGGCCGCCCACCGCTCGCAGAAGGAGCGCCTGGTGCGCTTCGTGCGCGAGCGCGTCCGGATGCAGAGCGCCCGCCACGGCCTCGCCCCCGACGACCTGCGCGGGGTGGAGCGCCTGCTCGATCCCCGTGCGCTCACCATCGGCTTCGCGCGCCGTTTCGCCACCTACAAGCGGGCGGTCCTCGTCCTCTCCGACCTCGACCGGCTCCGCGCGATGCTGTCCGACCCCGAGCATCCGGTCCAGCTCGTCTTCGCGGGCAAGGCCCATCCTGCCGACCGTGCGGGGCAGGACGTCATCCGCCGCCTCTTCCTCCTCACCCAGGGCGAGTTCCGGGGCAAGATCGTCTTCCTCGAGGACTACGACATGGAGGTCGCGCGGATGATGGTGCAGGGCTGCGACGTCTGGCTCAACACGCCGCGCCGGCCGCAAGAGGCGAGCGGGACCAGCGGCCAGAAGTCGCCCGTCAACGGCGGGATCAACCTCAGCATCCTGGACGGCTGGTGGGTCGAAGGCCATCGGGGCGACAACGGGTGGGCCTTCGGGGGCGGCGGCAGCGCCGACCCCGAAACGCAGGACAAGGAGGACGCGGCCGAGCTCTACCGTCTACTCGAGAAGGAAGTCGTGCCGCTGTTCTTCGCGAAGGAAGCCGACAGCCAGCGCCACGGCTGGATCGGCCGCATGAAGAGCTCCATCGCTTCCGTCGTGCCCAACTTCAGCGCCCATCGCATGGTGAGGGACTACCTGGAGCAGGTCTACGTCCCCGCGGCATCGAAGCGAGGCTGAGGTAGCGACGCAAGAGCTGCGAGCGGAGCGGGATCGACTCCCGCGCAGCGAGCGGGGGGTCTGGGGGGCGCGCCGCTAGCGCCCCCCAGCTCAATCAGTAGCCGGCGGCGGCTTCCATTCTCTTCCGCGCTTCCAGGAAAGCCTGGTACACGCGGTTGCGCTCCGCCATCGTGTTCAGCAACGCGCCTTCGGCGCCGACCGCGTCCCTCGGGTTCACGACGAAGTCGGCCTGGAGGACGAAGGCCTGCGTCCCGTCTCCGGTCTTGAGGTCCTCTCCGACGAGGATGAGGAAGATGCGGCGCCGTGCGTCGGGATTGAGCCGCGTCACGCGCTGGTAGAGCATCTCGGTCTTGCCGGGGACGGGCGCGGTCCGCGTCGTGATCACGATGCCGTAGGCCCCCTGTTCGAGCAGGCGGCCCCCCTCCTCGGGCGTGTCCAGGAGCTCGATCGTGTGGCCGAGCCGCGTCAGGGGAAGCGTGAGCGCTCCGGCAACCGCGCGATCGGGCACCGCGACCAGCACCTGGGTCGCGGCGCCGCGGCCCGCCTCGCTCGCCCCCACCTCGCGGCGGAGCTGGGCCAGGGCCTCGTTACCGACCGCCAGCGACGACCCGCCCGGGACCGCGGGCGGTGAAGCCGGCGCCGCGGGCGCGGCGGCCGCGCTGGACGCCGACGCGACCGGAGCTGGAGATGCAGACGCGCCCGGGGCGGGGACGGCGGCCGCCCGCCCGGGGAACCGGACCGCGGTCTGGCACTTCGGGCACTTCACGCCGAACGGCCGATCCGGGGCGCGGGCGTCGTCGATGGTGATGCGGTTCGAGCACTGCGGGCAGGTGGCCTGCACGTTCCTACCTTTCGAGCAGGCCGTCCATCTCGGACGGCGGCGCCGCCGATTTCCGAGCGGCGGCGGCCTGGGCCTGCATCACCTTGAGGCTGGGCATGGCGGCGGTGGGCTCGCCCATCGTGTCCAGGCGGAGCTGCAGGTTCGTCCGGTTGGTGGAATAGCTGAGGCCGGTCTCGCGGTCGATCACCTCGGCGTTGATGAGGCGCTCCAGCTCGGAGTCGAACGTCTGCATCCCCTCCAGCCGGCCATCCCCCATCGCGTCGAGCAGGCTCTTGCCTTCCCGCTCACCTTCCTGCACGTACTCGCGCGTGCGGGAGTTGGCCCGCAGCACCTCGCACACCGCGATCCGGCCCCCGCCCTTCTTGGGGACGAGGCGCTGGCTCACCACCCACTTGAAGGCCTGGGCGAAGCGCGTGCGGACCTGGCGCTCCTCGTTCTTGGGAAACACGCCCACGATGCGGTCGATCGTCTTGGCGGCGTCGATCGTGTGGAGGGTAGAGAGGACGAGGTGGCCCGTCTCCGAAGCCTCCAGCGCGATCGAGATCGTCTCCACGTCCCGCATCTCACCGACCAGGATCACCTTCGGCGCCTGGCGCAAGGCGGCGCGGAGGGCGAGGGCGAAGGTCTGGGTGTCCGATCCCACCTCGCGCTGGTTGATGGTGGCCATCGCGTGGGGGTGGAGGTACTCGATGGGGTCCTCGATGGTGATGACGTGGACCGGCTTCTCCCGGTTGATCTTGTTGATGATGGCGGCGAGGGTCGTGCTCTTGCCCGAGCCGGTGGGTCCGGTGACGAGCACGATGCCGTTCAGCTCGTTCGCGATGTCGTTGAGCTGGGGGGGGATGCCCAGCTCCTCCACGGTGGGCACCCGGTTGGGGATCACGCGAAGCACGACCGAGTAGCTTCCCCGCTGCGAGAACATGTTGACGCGGAACCGGGTCCGGCGGGCCAGGCTGTAGGAGACGTCCACCGATCCCGTGCGCACCAGCTTGTCGGCCGCCTCCCGCTTGTTCGCCAGCAGCCGCATGGCGATCAGCTCGGTGTGGTAGGGCAAGAGCTTGTCCATGCCGGCGAAGCTCACCGGCCGCAGCTGTCCGTCCACCTCGACCTGGGGCGGCCGGCCCACGGACAGATTGAGGTCCGAGATGTCGGGCGCCGTGTCGAGCATGGACTCGAGCAGCGGGTCGAGGTCGAAGAAAGCCATGTGGCCTCCGGGAGAGCGCACGATGATAGCACGCCGGTTGGGGACCGCTTTCAGAGGCGGTGAGGCAACGCACACGCTCGATGGCCGTCCACGGAACGGCCGTCGAGCCAGGACGCCATCGTCTCCACGGCCTCCACGAGCCGCGGGCCCGGCCGGTTCAAAAAGGCGTTGCCGTCCATGAGGAGGACGCGCGGCGCCAGCGCGCGCAGCGTCGGGGCCAGCGGCTCGGCCTCCCGCCGCGTGCGCGCGAGGTCGAAGCCGCAGGGCGCCACGACCAGGGCGTCCGGGCGGAGCGCGCGTACTTCATCCCAGGTCGCATACGGCGAGGGCTGTCCGGCGGCGGGGCCGAGGGCGCGGCCTCCGGCGGCTTCGACGGCATCGGGGACCCAGTGGCCGGCCAGCATCGGAGGGTCCAGCCACTCGATCACGGCCACCCCGGGCACGGCGGGGCGCACCCGCCGCGACGCCTCCAACCGGCGGCGCAACGCGGCCGTGAGCGCGTCCCCTCTGGCGCCCACGCCGCAAGCGTCCGCCACCTTCCGGACGTCGTCCAGCACGTCGCCGAGGCGCGACGGCTGCAGGCAAACGACATTCGCCGCGGGGACGGCGCGCCGCGTGACCGCGGTCACCTGCTCGTAAGACACCGCGCACACTTCGCACGCGGCCTGGGTCACGACCACGTCCGGAGCGAGGGCGGCGAGGCGCTCCTCGTCGAGGAGGTAGAGAGGCTCGCCGGTGGAGTAGACACGGCGCACCTCGTCGTCGAGCCGCGACGACGGCAACGACGGGTCGACGCGAGCCCGGGTGAGGGCAGGCAGGGAGGCGACGTCGGCCGGAAAGTCGCAGCCGTGCGAGCGGCCCACGAGCGATTCACGCAGGCCGAGGGCGCACACGATCTCGGTCGCCGCGGGCAGGAGGCACGCGATCCTCACGGACGCTAGGGCTCCTCGAAGCTGTAGAGCGGATGCGAGGCGCCGGGCAGCGCGTGCGCGCGCACCGAAACGCGGAAGGCGCGCGCAGCCTCGGCGGAGGTGAGCACCTCGTCGGGCGGCCCCTCGGCGGCCACCCGCCCTTCGTCCAGGAGGACCATGCGGCCGGCCCACGCGGCCGCGCGCTGGAGATCGTGGACCACCGCCAGCACCGCCACTCCTCCCGCCCGCGCCTGGTCGAGGACGCGGAAGAGGCCGAGCTGGTGGCCCACGTCGAGGTGCGCTCCCGGCTCGTCGAGCAGGAGAACGCGCGGCTGCTGGGCGAGCCCGCGGGCCAGGGCCGCGAGCTGGCGCTCGCCCGCGGAGAGCGTTTGCAGGGCCCGCCGCGCCAGCGCCTCGATGCCGGTCACGGCGAGCGCGGCGGCGATGGCGGCGTGGTCGTCGCTCCTCAAGGGTCGGAACGGGCCGCAGTGCGGGTAGCGGCCCAGCGCGACGCGGTCCTCCACGGTGAGCGCGGCGGGGGCGTCTTCTTCCGGCGTGACGAGGGCCAGCGTGCGCGCGCGCGCATCGCGATCCCACTGCGCCACCGCGCGTCCGCGCAGGAGCACCCGGCCTCGCTCCGGCCGCAGGAGGCCGGCGAGGGTGCGGACCAGCGTCGACTTGCCGGCGGCGTTGGGGCCAACGAGGGCGACCGCGTCCCCCTCGTGGAGCGCGAGACTCACGCCGTGAAGGACCTCGCGCGGCCCGCGCCTCACCACCGCGTCCGTCGCCTCGAGCACCACCGTCACGCGCGTCCCTCGCTCGTCCGCAGCGCGAGCAGGAAATAGGGGGCACCGACGAAAGCGGTGAGGGCGCCGAGAGGGAGGTCCATCTGGGCGCTCAGCGTGCGCGACGCGAGGTCGGCGAGGACGACGAGGACGGCCCCGGCCAGGAACGACGCGGGAAGGAGATGGCGGGCGAGCGGACCCACCAGCGGGCGCAGGGCGTGGGGAGCCACCAGGCCCACGAAGGGAACGGATCCCGCCACCGACGTCGCCGCTCCCGCCACCAGCGACGACAACGCCAGCAGCGTGAGCCGCGTGAGATGGACCGGCAGGCCGAGGGCGGCCGCCTCGTCGGTGCCGAGCGAGAGCACGTCGAGCGGACGGGCGAGGGCGAGGAGCAGGGCCGTGCCGGCGAGGATCCAGGCGCCCCCGAGCTGGAGGTGCGTCCAGCTTCGCCCCTCGAGCCCGCCCGCCAGCCAGAAGAGCACCGTCTTGACGCGGAACTCCTCGGTGGCGACGAGCAGCACCGACGTGCCCGCGCCGGCGAGCGCGGAGACGGCGAGCCCGGTGAGGAGCAGGCCGTGAAGAGACGCGCGGCGAGCGGCGTGGGCCAGCACGTACACCGCGAGCACCGCGGCCATCGCTCCCGCAAAGGCCGCGATCGGGAGCGCGAGGAAGGTCTGGCCCCAGCCCAGCTTCACCGCCAGCACCGCGCCCAGCGCGGCGCCGGAGCCGACGCCGAGGAGGCCCGAATCGGCCATCGGATTGCGGAAGACCGATTGCAGCGCCGCTCCCACGACCGCGAGGCCACCGCCGACCAGGGCGGCCAGGAGCACGCGGGGGAGGCGCACCGTCCACAGGATCGTCGCACCCGCCGCGCTCAAGGGGGAGAAGTCGGGCAGACCGAGCCGCGACCCCAGGGAAGAGAGCACCGAGCCCGGCGGCAGGGCCACGCTCCCGGCGGCGGCGGCGAGACACACGGACAGAGGCAGCGCGGCGGCGAGGGCGGCGAAGGCGATGCGGCGCCGGCGCGGCTCCGTCACGGCCGAGGGCGAGGGATGCGGTCGGGGTGGAGGGCCCAGGCCAGATACCAGCACGCCTCCGCGGCGTGATGGCTCAGCGTCACGAGCAGCTCGGTGGGCATGGCGACGATTCGTCCCGTCTTGACCGCGCGCATCTGGGACAGGAGGGGATGGTCCCGCAGCGCCTCGGCGCTCTTCCATCCTTCGCCCACGAGGACGACATCGGGATCGGCCACGAACGCGCGCTCGGCGCCGATGGGGGCGATGCCCTCCAGCCCCATCTCCCGGCCGACGTTGGTCGCGCCTCCCCCTTCGATGAGGGCGCCGATGGCGGTGCCCGCACCCGCGGTCATCCCTCCCGCCCAGTACAGCAGCCGCGGCTTCGGCGCTCCCGCCAGGCGCCGCGCGAGCTCGGCGAGCTGCCGGTCGTAGCGCGCCACCAGGCCGCGCGCCGCCTCCTCGCTCCCGACCGCACGGCCCAGGTCGAGGATGGCGGCGCGGATTCCGGCGAGCGAGTCGAGGCCGCCCATGCGGTGCACGCGCATCCCCGAGCGCTCGAGCAGGCGCAGGAAGTCCGCGTCGGTGTACTCCGACACGACCACCAAGTCGGGCGACAGGGCGAGGAGGCGCTCCATCTCCGCCCGGCGGAATCGCGCCACTCCCGGAGGCACGCGGCCCACGATGTTGGAGGTGCCGGCGTCGTCGGCCGCCGCCGTCGCCGCCACCAGCCGATCCACCGGAACGATCTCCACGAGGATCTCGTCCGCGGTGAGGTTCATGGAGGCGATGCGACGTGGAACGGCATCAAACGCAGAGGCCGCAGAGGACGCAGAGAGAAGGAATAGAAACGTAAAAAGACGGCGTTTCATCGTTGTCCCATCCTCTGCGGTCTCTGCGCGCTCTGCGTTGAATCCGTTTCCGGTAGCAGGTCGGCAAAGACGAATCCGTCACGATGGACGATCGCGCCGGCGACGACGGGGATCGGGCTCCGGAACATCGGCCCGTCCCACGCGAACGTGTGGAATTCGCCCCGCTCGCCGCAGGGATCCACCTCCGGCGGAAGCGCCGACAGCAGGTCGAGATCGAACGCGCGGCCGGCGAAGGACGCATCGAGGGCCCGCGGGTCCACGCACGTCAAGCGGGCGCGCAGCCCGCCGTCGATCATCTCCTCCGCGAGCGCGCGCGTGGGGCGGCCCCACAGCGGGAAGAGCGGACGGAGGCCGGTCGGGGCCATCCGCTCCTCACGGTACCGGCGGATGTCCTCCAGGAACAGGTCGCCGAAGGCGACGGCCTCGATCCCCGCCGCGCGGGCCTCGGCCAGGGCGCCGGCCATCGACGCCTCGTACACGTCGTTCGGGCAGGGATGGGGAATGGGCACCGTGCGGAGCGGCACGCCGGCGGCGCGGGCCTGGGCCTCGAGCAGCCCGCGCCGGACCGCGTGCATGGCCACGCGGCCGAACGTCTCGTTCACGGTCGTGAGCAGTCCGGCGACCTCCACGCCTCCCTGCTGCCGGAGGACGTGGAGGCTCCAGGCACTGTCCTTGCCGCTGCTCCAGGCGAGCAGGGCCTTCACGGCCGCGAGGGCCCCGAGCTGAAGCGCAAGCCCGCCCGCACGACCCGACCGAGCGCCGGATAGCCGAGGACTTCCTGATAGCGCCGGTCCAGGAGGTTTTCGCCGACCGCGAACGCCTCCAGCCCGTACCGGAGACGCGCCCGTGCCCGCGCATCGAGCCGGACGTACCCGTCGTTCATCAACAGGCCCAGCCCGGCGAAGTCACTGTCGGCGCGCCGGCCCACCGCGACGAGGTTGGCCCCGAGGCCCACGCGGCCGTACGTGAAGCGGCCGCCGAAGCTGGCCTGATGCTTCGGCCGGCGCAGCAGTGGCCGGCCGACGGCGACGACGGGATCGAACTCGTCGGTGCTGACGAGGATGGTCCCGTCGAGGAAGGTGTACGCGGCGGACAGCCAGAACGAGTCGACGGGCGCGGCCTCCACGGACAGCTCCATTCCGCGCGCCCGCGTGCGGCCGAGGTTGACGTAGCTGCCCTGGAAGGTCGTGAAGTCGACGACGTGGTAGGCCACCTGGTCCAGGTAATCGTGGTGGAAGACGGTGGCCTCGCCACGCAGGCGCCCGCCCAGGAGCCGCTGCTCGATCCCGAGGTCGAAGGTGCGGCTCCGCTCCGGCTTCAGGTTCGGGTTGCCCCGGGCGAAGAACGAGACCCCGAAGGACTGGAAGAAGCTCGGCTCCTTGATGCCCGTCCCTGCGCTCGCCCGCAGCGTGGTGGCGTCCGCGCCGCCGCGCAACCGCCAGGCGGCGGCGACCCGCGGAACGGCCCGCGTGCCGAAGCTGGCGTTGCGCTCCACGCGGGCCCCAGCGGTGAGGAAGAGACGGTCGGCCACGACCAGACGGTCCTGCACGTACCCGCCCACGTTGGTGCGGCGCGGCGAGAGCAGCGGCTCCGCCCGCGTCCCGAGCGCGCCCGTCTCCCGCTCGAGATCGACACCCGCGGTGAGCAGGTGCCGCGTGCCGGCCCGGCCTTCGACCTGGTAACCGACGGAGAGACGCCGGGTGTCGTTCTGGAAGCCGGCCGGGTCGGTGAAGTCGGAGATGGAAAACGCCCCCACGCGATCGCCGAAGCGCGGCACATAGGGACCCGAGTCGATCGGATCGAGGTCGAGCTCGTCGCTCAGGGCGAAGCCGGCCCGAACGTCGTGCGAGAGCCGGTCACCCGCGCGCCGGAACCGGCCGCCCAGAACGAGGAGCCGGCGCTCGATCGACGCATCCAGGTCCGGACGGCCGAATGCGGTGGGGCCCGCCGTGCCCGCGACGCTCGTTCCCCCGCGGGCCACCATGCGCAGGGAGGAGCGCTCGCCGAGGCGGAAGCCCAGGGCGGCCGCGCCCGCCGTCTCGCGGAAGGCGCTGTTGGGGTCCTGGTTGTCGGTTTCGACGCGGAGCACGCCGGCGGTCCAGTCGAGCGCGCCGCGGCGGCCCAGGGCCTCTCCCTGCCCTCGCCAGCCGTGGAAGCGTCCCCGTTCGCCTTCGGCCTCGAAGGCGGTGCCCTCGCCGGGGCCCGTGTGGCGGGTCACGAGGTGGACGACGCCCGCGAGCGCGTCGGTGCCGTAGAGGCTGCTCGCCGCTCCCCGCACCACCTCGATCTGCTCCAGCGAGAGCGGCAGCAGGGCGCCGAAGTCGAACGCGCCCCCCGGCTCGTTCACGGGCACGCCGTCGATCATCACGCGCGCCGCGTTGGAGGGACCGCCGCGGAGGAACAGCGATCCCTGGCGGCCGAGGCCTCCCGCCCGAGCCACCGCCGCCCCCGGCACTTCCTGGAGCAGATGGAGCACGTCCGGGCCATGCCGCTGCGTGATGCGCTCGCGGTCGAGGACGGAAGCGGCCACGCCCAGCGTCGACAGCGCGGCCTCGGCGCGCGTCGCGGCGACGATGACCTGCTCTCGCACCGGGGCGGGCGAGAGCACGAGGTCGAGGTCTTCCTCGGCGCCCCCGACCGCGCGGCGCGGCTCGGGAGACAGGATGAAGCCCGGCGCCTCGACCCGCACGCGGTATTCGCCCGGCGCGAGGCCCGCGACGCGATAGCGGCCGTCGGGACCGGTGAGCGCGGTGCGCTCGCCGCCCGGTCCGGCCACGACCAGCAACAACTGGGGGACGGGCGTGCCTTCGGCGGTGTGAACGCGGCCGGCGAGGGCGCCGGCGGGCTCCCCCCGTGCGGCCGCGCCGCCTGCAAGGAGGAGGACGGACGTCAGGCTGGCGAGAAATCGACGATACATGGCGAGTCTCCGCGTTCTCGGAGGCTCGACGTGACGGAGTGAGATGGGAGGAAACGCCCGCCCGTCATCCGTAGCTCCTTCACGCGAGAAGCCTCTCGGACCAGTGCGGTCAGGGCAGGTTTCCTGGCTCCCGGGTCGACGCCCTGCCTCCGACCTTCCCCGGGTCCGACCCGAGTGGCGGCGCCGGCTCTCGGCGCGCGTTGGAGACGGGCTCTCCGGCTACAGTGGCGGGACCGCGCAGGCTTCGAACCTGCTTCCCTTACCTTCCGAGCCTCGCGAAAGCGCCTCGCGATGGCCTCGAAAGTTCCCCCTCCCCCGGAGGGGCACCCTGACGATTGCCTGGAGTCTGACAGCAGGTACGGAGGCGTGTCAACGGGCGTGCGCTATCATCGCTCTCGTGAAGGACCGCTTTCTCCGCGCGTGCCGGCGTGAGCCCGTGGATCGCACGCCGGTCTGGTTCATGCGGCAGGCGGGCCGCTACATGCCCGAGTACCGCGCGGTGCGCGAGCGCCACGACCTGCTCGAGATCTGTCGCACGCCGGAGCTGGCGGTGGAAGTCACCCTCCAGCCGGTGCGGGCGCTGGGCGTCGACGCCGCCATTCTCTTCAGCGACCTGCTCCTGCCGCTGGCGCCTCTCGGCGTGCCGTTCCACTTCGCGGCGGGGGAGGGCCCGGTCGTGGACGCGCCGGTGCGCGATGCGGCCGCGGTGGGTCGCCTCCGTCGATTCGACCCCCGCGAGGAGCTGCGGCCGACGCTGGAAGCGATCCGGATGCTGCGTAAAGAGCTGGAGGGGGAGACGCCCCTCATCGGCTTTGCCGGTGCGCCCTTCACGCTCGCGTCGTACGCGGTCGAGGGCGGCCGCTCCACCCACTTCGCCGCGACCAAGGGCCTCATGTACTCCGATCCCCGCGCGTGGCACGCCCTGGCCGACCTGCTCGCCGAGGTCGTCGGCGACTATCTGCGCGCGCAGGCGGAGGCGGGAGCGCAGGCCCTCCAGGTGTTCGACTCGTGGGTGGGCGTCCTCGACGCGGACGACTATTGCGAGTTCGTGCTGCCCCATCTGCGTACGCTCTTCGCGCGTGCGGGCGGCCTCGTTCCGATGATCCACTTCGGCACCGGTACCGCGCACCTGCTCTCGCTGCAGCGCGTGGCGGGAGGAGACGTCATCGGCGTCGACTGGCGCGTCGGGCTCGACGAAGGCTGGCGGGCCGCGGGCGAAGGGGTGGCCGTGCAGGGAAACCTCGACCCGGCGGCGCTGCTCGGTCCCCGGCAACGCCTGCTCGCCCGCGTGGACGACGTGCTCGTCCGCGCGGGCGGTCGCGCCGGGCACATCTTCAATCTCGGCCACGGCATCCTGCCCGCGACGCCGGTCGAGAACGTCAAGGCCGTCGTCGACCACGTCCACGCGCACACCGAGAGATGACGCTTGGATGAACGGCGTCCTGCTTCTCGCCCACGGCACGCCGGAGAGCCTCGACGAGATGGCGGAATACCTGCGCCTCGTGCGCGGGGGCCGGGAGCCGTCGG
>QHVJ01000126.1 GCA_003222275.1 Acidobacteriota bacterium
GCATCGCGCACACCGCGCACCACCGCGGGCAGCAGACGGCGCTCGCGCGCATGCTCGGGCGCGACCTCTATAGCACCTATGGCCCCACCGCCGACACCGGTGGCCTCGGGCAGCACAAGGCCCCGACCATCTACGCCTACCCGGACGAGGCGACGCTGCTCGAAGGCGCGGCGGCCGGCGGACGGAAGCGACCCCTCCCCGGGCCGGGGTCCCAGCCCCCGACCGAGCGGCCCGGCCGTTAGGACGAAGAGCGCACGTGGCCGACCTCCTTCCCGAC
Source organism: Acidobacteriota bacterium (assembly GCA_003222275.1). Lineage (GTDB taxonomy): Bacteria > Acidobacteriota > Vicinamibacteria > Fen-336 > Fen-336 > AA32. Next base: position 278 of record QHVJ01000126.1, read on the forward strand.
GTGCGCCTCAAGGTGGCGGTGGCGTCGGCCAAGGGAGGCGTCGGCAAGTCCACCATGACCGCGAACCTCGCCGTGGCCCTCGTGCGTCTTGGCTACGCCGTGGGGCTGATGGACGCGGACATCTACGGCCCGTCCCAACAGATGATGATGGGCATCGATGAGAAGCCGTACGTCGACAAGCACGACCACCGCCTCCTTCCGATGCAACGGCACGGCGTGTGGGTCGCCACCCTGGGCGCCCTGATGGACCCGGATCGGCCGGCCGTCTGGCGCGGCCCGATGCTGATGAAGGCCGTCGATCAGCTCGTCGCCGGCGTGCGCTGGGGCCGGCTGGACTTCCTCCTCGTCGATCTTCCCCCCGGCACGGGCGACGTCCAGCTCACGCTCACGCAGAGGATCGCCCTCTCCGGCGCCGTCATCGTCACGACACCGCAGGAGGTGGCGCTCATCGATGCCCGCAAGGGGGTCGCGATGTTCAAGCAGGTGGGCGTCCCGATCCTCGGGATCCTCGAGAACATGTCCTACTACGTGTGCGGCCAGTGCGGTCACCAAGAGACGATCTTCAAGCGCGGAGGGGGCCGGGAGATGGCTGGCCGGCTGGGTGTTCCCTTCCTGGGCGAGGTCCCCATCGACCCCGACGTCGTCATCGGCGGCGATTCCGGAACGCCCATCGTCGCCTTGGATCCGGGCTGCGCCGCCGCCCGGGCGTACGTGAGCGCGGCGGAAGTGGTCGCGAAAGCCCTCGGTGCCTGATCTTCGAAAAGGGGCTTGACAAGGCGAATCGCCGGCGCGATAGATGGCTTCAGGCAGGCACCCACCGGAGGCTCCCCATGCAACGCCGTACCTTCCTGAAAGCAACGGCCGTTGGGGGCGGCGTCGCACTCGGCTTCAACGTCTCGCGGGCCGAGGCCGAGATGCGCGAGCTGAAGATCGCGCGCACGACCGAGACCCGCAGCATCTGCCCCTACTGCGCCGTGTCGTGCGGCGTCATCATCCACACCCTCGGCGACAAGTCCAAGAACGTGAAGGCGGCCGTGGTGCACGTCGAGGGCGATCCCGACCATCCGATCAGCCGTGGCTCGCTCTGTCCGAAGGGGGCGACCCTCAAGGACGACATCACCCACAAGAGCCGGCTCGTCTCCCCCAAGGTGCGGCGGCCAGGGTCCGACCGCTGGGAGGACATCTCCTGGGACGACGCCATCGCGCAGATCGCCCGCCACATCAAGGACACCCGCGACCGGACCTTCGTCGCGAAGAACGCCAAGGGGCAGGTGGTCAACCGGACCCCCGGCATCGCGATGATCGGGGGCTGCACGGACACCAACGAGTTCAACTTCCTCCAGTGGAAAGTGGTGACGGCCTTGGGGGTCCCGTACCGGGACACCCAGGCCCGTGTTTGACACGGCCCCACGGTGGCCAGTTTGGCCGCCACGTTCGGACGGGGGGCGATGACCAATGGCTGGGTGGACATCAAGAACGCCGACGTCATCCTGGCCATGGGCGGTAATCCCGCCGAGAACCATCCGGTCGGCTTCAAGTGGTTCATGGAGGCGAAGCGCGGCCGCAACGCCAAGCTCTGCGTGGTGGATCCTCGCTTCACGCGCACGGCGGCGGTCGCCGACGTCTACGCGCCGATCCGGGCGGGCACGGACATCGCGTTTCTCCTGGGCCTCATCCGGCACACGATCGAGAACAAGCGCTACCACGAGGACTACGTCAAGATCCACACCAACGCGCCCTACGTGATCGGCGAGAAGTTCGACTTCAACGACGGCCTGTTCGCGGGATTCGACGAGGGCAAGGGCGAGTACGACAAGACCCTGTGGGGCTACGAAGCAGGGGCGAAGGGCGGGGCGTACAAGGTCGATCCCACACTCGAGGATCCCCGCTGCGTGTTCCAGCTCCTGAGGAAGCACGTCGCGCGCTACACGCCGGAGGTGGTCGAGCAGGTCTGCGGCACGCCCAAGGACAAGTTCCTGAAGGTGGCCGACGTCGTGACCTCGACCGGCAACGCCGAGCGCGTGGGCACGATCACGTACGCGCTCGGCTGGACGCAGCACTCGACCGGCGTCCAGATGATCCGAGCGGCGGCCATGCTCCAGCTCCTCCTCGGCAACGTGGGCCGGCCGGGGGGGGGCGTCAACGCCTTCCGCGGCCACTCCAACATCCAGGGCGCTACCGACACCGCCGGCACCTTCGAGATCCTGCCCGGCTACCTGAAGACGCCCACGGGCCCGCTCACCAACCTCAAGGAGTATTACGAGAGCGCGATCCCGACCACGCTGAACAAGCAGACGTGGCCGTCCATGAACTACTGGGTCAACTACCCGAAGTTCATGGTCTCGCTCCTGAAGGCGCAGTACGGCAACGCGGCCACCAAGGACAACGACTTCGGCTACCAGTGGCTGCCGAAGGTCGACGGCAACTACTCCTGGATGTACATCTTCGACGACATGTACCGCGGCAAGGTGATGCGGGCCGGGGCCGAGGAGCCGGGGCCGGAAGCCCTCATCACCTTCGGCATGAACCCGGTCGGCCTGGGCCCGAACTCCAAGAAGATGGTGGCCGCCCTCTCCAAGCAGAAGTGGATGGTGGTCGTCGAGAACGTGGAGACCGAGACGGCGATCTTCTGGAAGGCGCCCAAGGAGTACGAGGGACCCGAGCCCTCGCAGATCCCCACCGAGGTCTTCCTTCTTCCCGCCGCGGACTTCGCCGAGAAGGACGGGACCTTCACCAATTCGGCCCGCTGGCTCCAGTGGAAGTGGAAGGCCCTCGACCCGCCCGGCCGGGCCAAGGCCGACCAGGAGATCCTGGCCCGCATCTTCCTCGCCGTCCGCGACCTCTACCAGAAGGAAGGCGGGGCGCTCCCCGAGCAGCTCACGAACGTGTCGTGGAGCTACACCAACCCCGCCGAACCGGACCTCGCCGAAGTGCTGAAGGAGATGAGCGGGAAGGCGCTGGCCGACGTGCACGACCCCGCCGACAAGGCCAAGGTCGTCAAGGCGGCGGGCCAGCAGCTCGACGGCTTCGGCCAGCTCATGGACGACGGCACGACGCTATGCGGGAACTGGCTCCACTCCGGCGTCTACACCGAGGCCGGCAACAACGCCCAGCGCCGCAGCAATGCCGACCCGACCGGCCTGGGCATGTTCCACAACTGGGCCTTCTCCTGGCCCGCGAACCGCCGCATCATGTACAACCGCGCCTCGGCCGATGCGAACGGCAAGCCGTGGGACCCCAAGCGCCCTGGCATCTACTGGAACGGCCAGAAGTGGGTGGGCGACGTGCCCGACATGAAGCCGGACGCGCCTCCCGGCACGTACGGGGCCTTCATCATGCTCCCCGAGGGCGTCGGGCGGCTGTTCTCCTCGGGTCTGAACGACGGTCCGTTCCCCGAGCACTACGAGGCCGTGGAGGCCCCGATTGCGAATCCCCTGCATCCGAACGTAACTTCGAACCCCGCGTTCAAGAAGTTCACCTCCGACAAGGACGTCTACGGGACGAAGGAGGAGTTCCCCATCGTCTGCACGACCTACCGGCTCACCGAGCACTTCCACTACTGGACCAAGCACCAGGTCGGGGGGCGCCTGAACGAGCTGCAGCCGGGCTTCTTCATCGAGATCCCCGAGGCCCTCGCGAAGGAGAAGGGCATCGAGAACGGCTCGCAGGTGAGGGTCATCTCCAAGCGCGGACAGATCCAGGGGATGGCGATGGTCACCAAGCGCCTCTATCCGCTCAAGGTCGACGGCAAGGAGCTGTGGCAGATCGGCTTCCCCATCCACTGGGGCTTTGCGAGCGAGCCCGGCCACACCGGGCCGCTGGCCAACCTGCTGACGCCGTCCGCCGGTGACCCGAACACCTGGACGCCGGAGTACAAGGCCTTCCTCGTCAAGCTCGAGAAGGCGTAGGAGCACGGCCATGGCTGCCCACAACCTCGAGATCCGCCGCTCCTCGGCGTCTCTCTGGGGCGGCGCGACGGGAATGCGCCAGCTCCCCGTCGTCTCGAAATTCATCGACACGACCACCTGCATCGGCTGCAAGGCGTGCGAGGTCGCATGCCAGGAGTGGAACGATCTCGGGCCCGTGTCCACCCGGCAGACCGGCACGTACCAGACCATGCCGGAGCTGGATCCGGAATTCTGGAACCTGATCCGCTTCAACGAGCAGGAGTTCGACGGCGGGGTCGTCTGGCTGATGCGCAAGGACCAGTGCATGCACTGCGAGGATCCGGGCTGCCTCGCCGCCTGCCCCGCTCCGGGGGCGATCGTCCAGTACGAGAACGGCATCGTGGACGTCAACCCGGAGGCGTGCATCGGCTGCGGCTTCTGCGCCACCGGCTGCCCCTTCGACGTGCCGAAGTTCCATGCCAAGACCGGCAAGATGGCCAAGTGCACGCTGTGCGTGGACCGGGTCGAGTCGGGCCTGGAGCCGGCGTGCATCAAGGCGTGCCCCACCGGCTGCCTCCAGTTCGGAACGAAGGACGACATGGTGGCGATGGGCCACGCGCGCGTCGAGCAGCTCAAGGCGAACGGCTTCGCCAACGCGGTGCTCTACGACCCTCCGGGCGTGGGCGGCACCGGTGTCGTGACCGTCCTCGGCCACGGCGACCACCTGGAGTGGTACGGCCTGCCCCGCGATCCCCGGGTGCCGCTGGGAGTGCGGTTCTGGAAGTCGGTGCTCCGCCCTCTCGGCGTCGTGGCGATCTTCGGCGCCGTGGTGGGGGCGATCGGCCACTTCATGTATCAGGGGCCGAAGGAACCCCCGCAGACGGGCGGCGAGCCGACCGGCGGCGAGCCTCCTCGGACGCCACGACCATGAGCGCTACGGCATCCCGCCCTCCGGCGGATTCCGCCATCCTGCGCGCCCGGCGCTCGGAAGACGTCGTCGTCGGAGACGAGATCGTCCGGCACCGCCTCGCCACCCGCGCCATCCACTGGACCGTCGCCCTGTTCTTCTTCCTGGCCTTGTTCTCGGGCCTCCCGATCTGGACGCCGGTCTTCGGCTGGATGGCGCATCTGTTCGGAGGGCTCAACGTGTGCCGCTGGCTCCATCCCTGGGCGGGCCTGGCCTTCTTCGTGTCCATGCTCGTCATGTTCGTCCACTGGCTGGGCGAGATGCGCCTGGAGCCGAACGATCGCGAATGGCTCCGGCCCCGCAAGATGATCGAGTACATGCGTTACCAGGGCGAGGACCCGGAGGTGGGCAAGTACAACGGCGGCCAGAAGCTGTTCTTCTTCGCGGCCGCCCTCGGGGCGCTGGGGCTGCTGCTCTCCGGCGTCGTCGTGTGGTTCCCCCTCGAGTTCCCGCGGATCGTGCGGGAGCTGGCCATCCTGATCCACGACGTGACGTTCATCCTGTTCGTGGTCGCCGTCGTCTTCCACATCTATCTCGGCACGGCGGCCGAGCCGGGGACGTTCCACTCGATGATCCGGGGCACCGTCCGCAAGCCTTGGGCGCGGCTGCATCACCCTCGCTGGTATCGCGAAGTGCTGGGTGGGAAAACCCGCCGTCCCTGAAGGCCCCGTCGAGACCGCTTTCGAGAAGCGCGCCGCGCGCGCGGAGCTCCTCGCGCGCGGGCCCGTGACCACCGCCGAGCCCCTCCGTTTCGCTTGCGGGCTCTATCGGGTCCAGGGGCGGCTGGCCACTACCATCGAGTCCCTGCACGCCGAGCGCCCGCTCTCCGGGAGGCTGGACGAGGACGCGGACCGTTTCGTGGGCCATCTCGTCGATCTGCTCCGCTTCGCCGCGGAGCAGGGCCCTCCCGCCATCGTCGCGGATGCCGAGCGCCGGCAGCGCGAACGGGCTTTCCAGACCCGATCGCGTCTGCTCGAGTGGTGGAACGGCGACGGCGCTACCGCAGAACGCTATCTCTCCCGGGCCCTGCTTCGTCCCTACGTCGAGGTCCTGGCCCATCTGAGAGTGGCTCCGGACCGCCTCCACGGCCCCGGGCAGTGTCCATTTTGCGGCGGCGGTCCCTGGATTGCCGTTCGGCGAGAGGATGCCGACGGAGGGGACGGGCGGTCTCGGGGGACGGGTGCGCGCCGGCTGCTGGGTTGTTCCTTGTGCGGTGCTCAGTGGCCTCTGGGCCGGATCCTCTGTCCCGCCTGCGACGAGGGGGATCCCGTGAAGCTCCCGTCGTTCCAGAGCGAGCGCTATCCGGCCGCGCGGATCGAGGCCTGCGAGACGTGCCGCCGGTACGTCAAGTCGATCGACCTCACCGTGGACGGCCGCGCGATCCCTGAGGTGGACGACCTCCTTTCGTTGAGCATGGACCTGTGGGCCGCCGGCGAGGGCTTCACGCGCATCGAGCCGGGGCTGGCGGGCGTTTGAAGCGGGCCCGGTTAGAATCTTCCTCGTCGTGATCGCCAGCCTGCGCCGTCTCTTCCTGGTCCTCGCCCTTGTCGCATCCGCGAGGGCGGCCGGCGCCGCCGCGGGCGCCAGCGACCCACCCCCCGATATCCTCGTCTCGCGCGGCCTCATGCGGGAGCGCGGCCTCTCGGTCGGCCAGATCGTGATGCTGTCCGCCGACGCGCGCGGCGCGGGCGCGCGGCCCTTCCGCATCGCCGGCGTCTACGAGCCCACGCCCGATCCCTCGCGCTTCACCGCCAAGCGGCTCGAGGCGCGGATGCACCTGCCCGACCTGCTAGGCCTCACCGCCGACCCGGGCGAAGCCGGCGCCGTCGATGCCGTGGGCGCCATCAACATCGGCCTCAAGGACCCGGCCGATGCCGGCGCCTTCGCGCGCGAGCTGGCCGCCCGCGCCCCCGCCGTCTCCGTGGTACCCACCGCGGCCGGCGGCGATGAGCACTTCGTGATCATCGAGCGCTTCCACATGGCGATCTCGGTCGTGACGATGATCGGGAGCACGGCGTTCCTCCTCGCGCTGATGGTGATTCGCGCGGACGAGCGCCGCGAGATCGCGGGCCTGCTTCGCCTCCTGGGCCTTCGCCGGCGCCGCATCCTGCTCCAGGCCCTCCTCGAAGGACTGTGCATCGCCACCGCGGGCGCGGTCTTCGGCGTGATGTTCGCCGCCGCCACCCAGGGGGCCGTGAACGCCTTCTTCCAGTGGCGCTACGACACGACGCTGGTCTTCGTGCGCGTGACCCCGGCGATCGCGGCCCGCTGCGTGGCCCTCGCCCTGCCCCTGGGGGTCATGGCGGGACTGCTGGCCTCGTGGACGCTGCTGCGGCGGCCCGTCCTGGACCTGCTGCGCCGGTGAGCCCCCTCCAATTCGCGTGGCGAAGCCTGTCGCGCCAGCCCGCCCGCGCCGTGCTCGGGCTCACCGGGGTCGCGGTGGTGGGGGCGCTGCTCTTCGACATGCTGATGCTTTCGCGCGGGCTCATCGTCTCCTTCCGCGACCTCCTCGAGAGCACCGGCTTCGACGTTCGGGTGACCGCCACCGAGGCGCTGCCGGGGATGGGACCGTCGGTATCGGAGGCGGCGGCCACGGTCGAGGCGCTGCGCCGCCTGCCGGAGCTGGCGGCGGTGGTGCCGGTGCGGTTCGGCGTCGCCGCCGTCGAGGCGCTCGGCAAGAAGACGGAGGAGGTCGCGATCATCGGCAGCGAGACGCGACGGCGCGGCGAGTGGCGGCTCGTCCAGGGCGCCGACCTGGCCGAAGACTCCGGCGCCGGCCGCCCCGACATGGTGGTGAACCGCACCTTCGCGCGCGATCAGGGGCTGGGGCCGGGATCGATCGTCCGGCTCGCATCGACGCTGACGCCCCGCGAGTTCCGGGTGAGCGGCATCGTCGAGTTTCCCTTCGAGGCGTCCGGCGAGCGGATGGCGGGCGTGACCCTGAACGGCTTCACCCGGGCGTTCCCCGCCGCTCGGCGCGACGAGGCCGATCTCCTGCTCGTGGCCTCGCCGCCCGGCATGGGCACCGAGACCGCGGTCAGCGCGATCCGGCGGGCGCGTCCGGACCTGCACGCCTTCTCGATCGACGAGGTGCTGGAGCGCCTGCGGCAGGCGGAGTTCTCGTACTTCCGGCAAGTCTCCTTCGTCCTCGCCACCATCGCGTCCTTCTTCGCGTTGCTCCTGGTGACGACGCTGCTGACCGTGTCCGTCAACCAGCGGCTGGGCGAGGTCGCCGCCCTGCGCGCGCTCGGCTTCTCGCGAAGGCGCATCACCCTCGATCTGCTCGCCGAGTCGGCGCTGCTGGTGGGCGGGGGCGGGATCGTGGCCGTCCCCCTCGGCCTTCTTCTCGCCCACGGGCTCGACTCGATCCTCCGCCAGATGCCGGACCTGCCGTCGCGCCTGCACTTCTTCGTGTTCGAGCCGCGCGCCCTCGCGATTCACCTGGCCTTCCTCGTCCTCGCCGCGCTCGTCGCCGCCGCCTACCCGGTGATCCTGGCCGCACGCCTCCCCATCGCGGCCACGCTGCGGAAGGAGAGCATCTCGTGAGCGCGCCCGTCGCCATCGTGGAAGCCCGCGGCGTGGGCAAGGTGTACCCGATGCCCGCGGGGCCGGTGGAGGCGCTGCGCGACGTCTCGCTCACGGTGGCACCAGGCGAATACGTGGCGATCTCCGGGCCGTCGGGCTGCGGCAAGTCGACGCTGCTCCACCTCCTCGGCTGCGTCGACACGCCTACCGCCGGCTCGCTGCTCTTCGAAGGGCACCCCGTGCGGGCGATGGGAGAGGAAGAGCGGAGCCGGATCCGGCTGCGCCGCATCGGCTTCGTGTTCCAGCGGTTCTACCTGCTGCCCATGCTCACCGCGTGGGAGAACGTCGAGCTGGTGCAGAGCGAGGCGGGGATGCCCGCCGCCGAGCGCCGGGCGCGGACGCGGGAGCTGCTCGAGTACGTGGGGCTGGGCGAACGCGCCGGCCACCGTCCGTCGCAGCTCTCGGGGGGTGAGATGCAGAGGGTGGCGATCGCGCGCGCCCTGGCCAACCGGCCCGGACTCCTGCTCGCCGACGAGCCGACGGGCGAGCTGGACGACGAGACCGGCGAGCAGATCGGCGACCTGTTCGACCGGGTCAACGCCGACGGCACCGCGCTCGTCATCGTCACCCACAACCCCGCGCTGGCGGCGCGCGCGCGGCGCCGGCTCGCAATGCGCAGTGGCCGCCTCGCGGCTCCTTCCGTGGTCGCGGGCTCGTGACCCTCCGCCTCGTCTTGCGCACGCTCGCGGCCCGGCCGGTGCGGACGGCCGTGCTCTCCGGGGGCTTCGGCTTCGGCGTCGCGGTCATGGCCGCGCTGCTCGGCGTGGGGGACGTGATCCTCGAGCAGTCGCGATCGCCGGCCCTGCGCGGCGGGGGTGACCTGGTGGTCGTGGGCCGAGCGGGAGACGTCTCGAGCGCGCGCTTCCTCCTCTCCTCGGTCCTGGGCGCGCCGCCCCTGGCCGCGCGGGTGGCGACCGCCTCCCCCACGCAACGGCGCACGCTGTTCCTCATCGAGGGCAACCGCGTCACCCGCCTGCGCGGTCGGGGAGGCATCCCGAGCCTCGAGAAGGCGGTGGGCGACCGGGAGACCTCGCACGCGCCGGCGTGGAAGGACGCGCCCTCCGATGGCAGCTGGACCTCTCCCGACCCGAGCGAGCTGCTGCGCGCGATGGACCGCTTCCACGCGATTCCGGACGCGCCCGCGTGGACCGGCTCGTGGGCAGAATGGCTCTACTTCAACGGCCGCACGACGGACGGCTCGGTCCGCTTCTATCTCTCGTTCATGACCGGTCCGCCGACCCAGGACGGGGGGGCCCGGGGGGCGGGCGTGCGGCTCCAGCTCGAGCGGAACGGGCACGTCGAGAACTTCTCGCGCCGGGCCGTGATCCCGGAAGCGACGCTGCTGGCCGAAGCGCCCAACCTCGACATCGCCGGCAACCGCGTTCGCCTCGAGGGCCTGCGCTATCGGATTGCCTTGGACCTCGCCTCCGAGCGCGGCGGACCCGGCGCGAAGGGCGACATCACATTGGAGGCGTCCCCGGGAAGATCCGTGCCTCCCTTCGTCCTGCGCGGCCGCGCCGGCTGGCTCTCCGGCTACGTCGTGCCCGTTCTGTCGGGCTCGATGAGAGGCGCACTCGAAGCCAGCGGCCGGACGGTCTCCCTCGAGGGCGCCCTCGGGTACCACGACCACAACTGGGGCTTCTGGCGCGGCGTCTCGTGGCAGTGGGGACAGGTTACGCACGAGGGCTACTCGTTCCTCTACGGGCGCGTGCGGCCTCCCGCCGATGCCGTGTCCCCCGAGCAGGCGGAGCGCATCCCCGGCGTGCTCGCCGTCATCGGGCCCGCAGGGCCGATCGCCTTCGCGAAGGGCGCGCAGATCGAAGAGACGTCGTCGCCCGACGGCCGGCCCGAGTCGATCCAGGTCCTGGCGCATGAGGCCGGGCTCGACGTGCGCCTGGACATTCGCGTGCATGACCTGATCCGCACGCCCATGGGCCGGCCCGGCATACCGGCGGAGGGTCCGACGCAGTTCCTGCAGCTGCGCGCGTCGTATCACGTGACGGGCAGGGTCGGCGACCGCCAGCTCGACTTCACGGCCCTCGGCTCCGCCGAGACGTGGCGGAGCGGACCGGGCCTCAGCGCCGCTTCAGCCGGCTCACGATCTCCGAGACGCTGAGCCTCTCCGGCAGGATCGTCGGTCCCGTCAACTCGAAGCTCGTCCCCGCGTTGTGGATGACGATCCGGCCGGTCGCCATCGATGCGGCGGTTTGAACGCCGCCCGCCCGCCGGAGGCCGGGTATGTAGACGTGCTCGAGGTACGCGGCGTCGCTCGACGTGTCGAACCGGCCGACGTCGAGCACGGCGCGAGCGGCGGGCGCGATGCCGAGCGCGAGCAGGCCGGCCAGGGCGGCATCGCCGTCGGCGACCAGCGCCGAGCCGGGGTTCTCGCGCAGGACATGCGCGATGTCGGCCACGCGCTGGCTGGCCGGCGTGCGGTTGTAGGTCTCGAAGTGCTCGATCTTCGCCGCCCCCTCGGCATCGAAGGGCGTGAAGGCGACGCGCCGGACCGCGAAGCCGGCGCGGGCCAGCGCCGGCGGCAGCTCCGGGTTCTCGCTGGCAAGGACGACGGTCTTCCGCGAGCCTCCCCGTCCCGGCTTCGTCTCGATCGCGGGCGCGAGCGCATGGAGGAGCGCGGAACGCAGGACCTGCGGATCGGCGCTGATCCACTGGCGGCGCGCTTCGGCGATCCAGTTCGCCGTGAGCTGCTCCGCCGTGACCGCGTCGTCCGGCAGCGGCCGCTGATGGAAGACGAGGAGGGCGGGGAGCGGCTCGGGTTGGAAGGGCTTTTCCTCGACGCGCGCGTCGGCGGGCGCGCCCTGGAGCCAGCGCGCCATCCAGGCGTAAAGGGCCTCGCGGGTCGCGCGATTGTAGTTGTGCTCGGCGTCGACCTGGAACGATTGCAGCCGGTCCTCGGCCCCCGCCAGCGCATACAGCCTTCTCATCTCGGGATACTCGACCCGCGGCGTCTCGGCGGTCCAGTCCCCGGTGGCGGAGATCATCAGGAGCGGGCGGGGCGCGATGGTGGCGGCCAGCTCGACGTTGTTGGTGTCGAGGCGGAGCCCCGGCGGATTCTCGCAGAGGCAGCCGCCCTGCATGTGGAGCGAGATCATGTTGACGGGCACCGCGACCTTCACGCGCTCGTCCACCGCCGCGAGCAGGAAGGTCTGCGTCCCCCCGCCCGACGCACCCGCGCAGCCGATGCGCTCCCCGTCGACCTCGGGCCGCGACTGGAGGAAGTCGAGGCTCCGGATGCCGTTCCACAGCTGGAGGCCGGCGAGGCTCAGACCCCACAGGCTCTCGCGCTTGCCCCCGAAGCCGTGGGTGAGCTGCCGGCTGTCGTCGTAGCCGACCATGTCGTAGGTGAACGCGACGAACCCCTGGCGCGCGAGGCTGATGGCGGACCCGGGGATCGACGAGATCTCCGTGTTCTCGAGGCGCCCGTAGATCCAATGGCCGTGCGGCAACAGGACGGCGGGAAACGGGCCGCGTCCCGCGGGCGTGTAGAGGTTCCCGGTCACGAAGAAGCCGGGCCGGCTCTCGAAGTACACCTTGGCCACCGAGTAGTCGTCGTGCTTCTGCTCGTCGAAGACCTGGGCGCGCAGGGGCGTCTTCTCCGGGAGCGGAAGCAGCCCGGACGAAGCCAGGACGTGCTCGCGGAGGTACGCGGCGCGACCCTGCCACTCGGCGAGCGAGTACCGGGGAACGCCGAAGCGATCGTTGAGCGTCCGGTAGGCGGGCCGCTCTCCGCTCGCGCGCGGGCGCTCGTCGGCCGACGAGAGGCCGGCGGCGGCGACGGAGAGGACGAGGATCGGCAGCGGCGACCGCATGGTGGCGCGGCAGAGCATATCAGGTAGATTGGGTCCTCATGGCGCCCCTGATCTCGTCACGTGGCGTCGGCGCCGGCCTCGCGCTTCTTGCGGGGGCGGCCCTGTGTCAGGCTTGGACGGCCCCCGCATCGTCCATGCCCGCCCTCGACCGTCGCCAACTCATGAGGCTCCTCGGCGCCGTGCCCGATGGGCCTCCACCTTTGGCGGCCGCGCAAGTGGAGCGCGTCGACCTCGGCGACGTCGTCCGCGAGAAGGTCACGTACGCGGTCGAGCGGGATGAGCGCGTCCCGGCCTTCCTGTTCCTGCCCAAGACCGGCGCGGCGCCCCTGCCCGCGGTGCTCTGCCATCACCAGCACGGAGGCGAATTCGACGTCGGCAAGGACGGCCCCGCGGGCCTCGGCTCGACCCCCGATCAACACTATGCCCTCGAGCTCGCTCGGCGGGGCTACGTCACGCTCGCGCCCGACGCGATCTGCTTCAACGAGCGCCGGGACCCGGCGGGCCGGCTGAAGGGCGCCGAATACGAGCGCTACCAGGCCCTCCACCGCTTGACGGAGGGCAAGACCCTCCAGGGCAAGTACGTGTGGGACGCGCGCCGCGCGATCGACTATCTCGTCTCGCGGCCCGAGGTCGACCGCGCGCGCATCGGGATGATCGGCCACTCGCTCGGCGGGCAGGAGACGCTCTTCACGACCGCGGCCGACCTGCGCATCAAGGCGGCGGTGTCGAGCTGCGGCTTCGCGAGCCTGGCCGTGCTCAAGCGCGACCGGATCCTCCACAACTTCGCGCTCTTCGTCCCCGGCCTGGCCGAGGCGGGCGACTACGGCGCCGTGCTCGCCCTCGTGGCGCCCCGGCCGTTCCTGGTCGCGGCCCGCACCACGGATCCGATCTTCCCCCGCGATGGCATCGAGGCCACGGTGGCGGCGGCGCGCGAGGCATACGCGGCGCAGCACGCGGCCGACCGGTTGGGCACGCTCTACGAGGACGGCGAGCACCAGTTTTCACCTGCCATGCGCGAAGCGGCCTACGCGTGGCTCGACCGCTGGCTGAAGTCCGAACCTCTCGACAGAGATGAACGCTGATAGGAAGCGCGAATCGCCTTTTTTAACGCGGAGGACGCGGAGGAACGCGGAGGACGCGGAAAACGGACAAAGAACGTAACGGCGACAAACGGGTGGCGCGCTTTTCAACTCCCGCCTCAGCGTCCTCTTCGTTCGTTCTCCGCGTCCTCCGCGTTAGAAGGCGGTTCCGGGGCTGGCTGTTCATTGAACGAGACCGCCCTCCACAATCTGCTTCACCGCGCGCTGCGCCTCCAGGAAGCAATTGCGCTGGTCCATCGCGCCGACGAGGTCCGTGTTGGCGAAGGCCATGCGGCCGAAGGGAGCGCGGCGCAGCACCTCGCGCGGCGCAGGCCGGCCGCCGGTGCCGAAGAAGAATCCCGGCTGCGGGTTCACGTACGCGTGGCCCCAGCGGTTGAGGATGACGCCGGCGACGTCGCGGCGGGCGTCGAAGCCGGACCGCGCGAACATCTCCGTGAGCTGCTCGCGGATCCGCCGCTCGTAGTCTCGGAAGGAAGTGGAGAGCATCTCCATCCGGCCGCGAGTGCCCTGCGCCTCGATGGGCTCGCCCGGATACGAGTACAGGACCTTCAGGGTCAGGATGACCGGCGAGTCGGGGCTGATCGTAGCCGACTGCGGGCCGAACGTCGCGAGCTTGCGCACCTCCATGTAGTTGCCGAGGCCCTCGAACCACCGGCCGCCGGAGATCCCCATGTCGTAGAGGAATCGCCAATTGCGCACCGCCACGTTCGCCATCAGGCAGGGCGAACGGTAGAAGCCGGCGTAGGCCTCGCGGTGCTCCGCGGGCAGGTCGCGCACGATGTGCTTCGTCGTCCAGCTTCCTCCGGCCAGCACCACCGCGCGGGCCTTCAGCCGATGGACGCGGCCGGCGCGGGTGTAGGCCACGGTGACGAATCGCGACGCCGGCGGCTCGCCCTCGTGCGCCACCCACACGACCGTCGACCCCAGCCGGATGCGCGTGCGCTGGCGCGGCCGGTCGAGCGCCCGCAGGCTCACGCGCCCGCGACAGACGCCCTCGAGCGTGCGCGGCCCCTCGATGGAGTCCGGGATCAACGTCTTCACGATGTGCCGCGCGAAGCCGGCGTTGCCGCCGGGGAACATCTGCCCCCCCGCCTCCTCGTCGCCGTCTTTCGGGTGCTGCGTCTCCGGAGCGTAGGCGCAGTAGCCCGAGAGCACGTCCGGTCCCAGGCCGTACCCGCCCCCGGTGACCGGAGACAGGAACGTGCGGATGGTGTCGCGGCGGAGGCCATGCTTCTCGATGAGGTGCTGCTCCAGGGTGATCGTGTCCAGCCGGCGTGATACCGGATCGCCCTCGAACGCGGGCCGCCATTCGTTCTCGGGCACGAGGTCGGGGCCCTCGCGGGTCCGCAGGAGCTCGACGCGCGTCTCGTCGGAGATCGGCGCGCCCTCCAGCTTCTTGCCCCACGGATCGATCAGCCACAGGCCCGGCCGCTGGCCGAACCGCGCGCCGAAATAGAAGGCGTAGGTCGCCCCCTGACGGCCGAGCATGTCGTAGGTCGTCTGGCTGAGCGGGATCTCGCGCGCGTCGCTCGCCCACTTCTGGTACTCGAAGCGGTGCCGGTCGACGCCGATCGTGTCGTAGAACTCTGCGACGAAGCCGCCCGCGTGCGGCACCGGAAAGAAGGCGGAGCCCTGGTGCGCCATCAACCTCTGACCGTCGACCAGGAACTCGTTGCCCTTCGCTTCGCCCCCGAACATCGCGTGGTCGTCGAGGACGAGGCACGTCCGGCCCGCACGGGCCTGCCGCTCGAAGAGGAGGGCCGCGGCGAGCCCGGTCAGGCCGCCGCCCACGACCACGAGGTCGAAGACCTCCCCGGTATCGACGGCGTCACGCGGCAGCGCCTGGAGCTTCCGGTCCCGGATGGAGTGGGCCGCATCCATGACCTCCTTCGTGTTGCCGTTCGAGAAGCGGTAGTCGCCGACGCCTCCGTATCCTGTCCAGTCGTCGCGGGCGGCCAGCAGCTCGAGCGGGCTCAGGAACGCGCCTCCCGTCGCCAGCGCCGCCGCGTTCAAGAAATCGCGGCGGCAGATCCGCTCTCCCATCCCGAGGCCGCGGTCGCCCGTCACGTCCTTGCCCGTGCCCGGCATCCTCACCCTCCCGCAGGCAGCACTTGAAGCTCGACCAGCGTCCCCCCGCAGGCGCGGCGAAGGGCCTGCTCCGTCCCGTCCAGCACCTGGCGCAGGCGGGGCACGCTGTAGGCCGCCGGCGCGTAACAGGTGACGAGCGCCGACGTCGTCTGCCGCGTGATCATCGTGCGCGCCGAGTCGGACGTGGGATTGCCGAAGGCGCCCTCCTCGTCCGCCAGCGTCGGGCGGTCCTGGACGTTCACCGGCCCCTTGCGGATCCCCTCGTAGCTCTCCCCGGCACGGCCCCTGCGCAGCACCACCGGGGGCCGGACGCGGGCGAGGTCGTAGAGGCCGAAGGGAAGCTGGTAGCGAAGCGAGCAGAGGTTGAGCGCGTCGACGAGCGTATTGACCCGGTAGAGCGCCTCGCCCTTCAGTACCCGGCGCAGCAACGCCTCGTTCGACGGCCGCGTCTTGGTGGGATCGAGTCCGAGGGCCTTGTAGAGCGCCCGCGCGTCGGCCGCGCCCGGCACCTCGGCGCTGGGACTGCCCGCATAGCGCGTGCGCAGCTCGGCGCCCGCGGAGTCGATCTCCGCCGCCAGCGCCGCGTCTTCGCTCTTCACGCTCACGCCGTCGAGGACGGCCACGCCCAGCCGGACCTTTCCCGCCAGCTCGGGCCCGATCGAGATCGGCAGGCCGCTCACCGGCCCACCAGGAGGTTGCAGATCTCGTCCATCGCGCCCGTGACCTCGGAGCCGGGACCGGGGTTGTGGTTGGACACCATGTAGAAGACGAGGCGATCGCCGGAGCGAGGGGTCACGTAGCCGCCGAGCGCGTTGACGTGGCGCAGCGACCCCGTCTTGGCCACCACGCGCCCTTCGGCCGGCGTGCCCTTCATCCGGTTCTTCAACGTGCCGTCGACGCCGGCGATGGGCAGGCTGTCCCGGAAGACCGCCGCGTAGCGGTGGCGGTCCATCGCCGCGAGCAGGCTCACCATCTCGTGGGCCGACAGGATGTCGGAGCGCGAGAGCCCCGAGCCGTCCTGGAGCGACCAGCGCTCGGGATGGACGCCGGAGCGCAACAGGAACTCCTCGACCGCGGCGTGGCCCGACTCGACGCTGCCGTCGCCCTTCAGGCGCGCCCCCAGCAGCCGCAGGAGCATCTCCGCGTGAAGGTTCTGGCTCGGCTTGTTGACCCCCTTCAGCACCTCGGAGAGCGGCGGGCCGTCGTGAGCGGCCAGCACGCGCAGCCCGCCCGGCATCGGGTCGGAGGAGGTCTCCACCGCCCCCGCCACCACGATCCCCTTCGCGGCCAGGACCTCGGCGAAAACGGTGGCCGCGTAGCGGGCGGGGTCCTCGAGGGCCACCGAGTTCTCCCAGGGCTTGAGGCCGACCGGGAACGTTCCCGAGATGCGGATGAGGTTGGAGCCCAGCGGACGATCGACGCGCAGGTCCGAGGTCATCGCCGCCGGCGACGTCGTGGCGGTCGAGACGAGGCGGTAGTAGGAAGAGACGGGATTGCGCTCGACGAGCACGGGGTCGCCGGCGCGCTCGCCGGGAGTGACCTTGAGGTCGGCGGAGTTGTCGTTGAAGCCGAGGGCCGACACCTCGGCCCCGTACCACCACACGAGGTCGCCCCAGGCCCAGTCGTCGCCGCGCCGGTCCCCCCGGAACAGGCCCTCGTGGCCCACGAGCCGTCCCTCGATGCGACGCACCCCCTGCGCCTTCAGCGCATCGGCGAGATCCTCGAAGGCGGCGGTGATGCGCCCGTCGGTGAAGCGGCCCGACAGGTTCGGGTCGCCCCGGCCCACGAGATAGACGTCGCTGAGCACCCGTCCCATGCCGTCCAGGCGGCCCGCGGTCTCCACCGTCGTGCGCAGCCGGTCGTCGGGCCCGAACGCGTCGAGGGCGGCGGCGGTGGTGACGAGCTTGGTCGTGGACGCGGGCTTCATGTTCTTGTCGGCGTTGCGGGCGTAGAGGATCCTGCCCGTCCGCAGGCTCCGCACCTCGACCGCCCAGAAGCCGGGCGCGAAGGCGGGCCGGTCGAGGACGCGGTCGATCGCTTTCTGCAGCGACGAGCCGCCCGGATCGCGGGCGGCGGCGCTGGAGACCGCGAGCGCCAGCGAGCCCGCCGCGACGACGGAAGCGAACCAGGGGCGCAAGGGCCGCTTCAGGCCGCCGCGCAACCGCGGGCCACGATACCGCGCACCTGCTCGGCCAGGGCGCCCGCTTCCTCCACGCCGCGGCCGGTGGTGGGCACCGGGGGATGAAGTGTCATCGCCAGCTCCCCGGGGCGGAGCCGGAGCAGCCCTTGCGGGGCGACGCGCTTCACTCCCGCCAGCGAGACCGGGATCACCGGCACGCCAGCCTCTATGGCGAGGACGAAGCTGCCCTTCTTGAAGGGACGCACCGACCCGTCCGCGCTCCGCGTCCCCTCCGGGAAGACGGCCACGCTGGTGCCGCCCGCGATGCGCAGCGCCGCCCGCTCGAGGCTCTTGCGGGCGCGGAACGCCTTGCTGCGGTCGATGGCGATGTGGCCCGCGCAGTAGAGATAGAGGCCGATGAGCGGGATCAGGTACAGCGAGCGCTTGTGGACGATGCGGAAGCTGCCCGGCAGGTAGGCGAAGAGCACGGGGATGTCGAGGACGCTGCCGTGGTTCACCGCATAGATCACCGGTCCCGGTGGCGGCGCGTGACCGCCCACGAGCACCCGTACTCCCCACACTTTCAGGACGACGCGACCCCACGACCGCGCGATCCGCCAGGAAAGCTCGCCCCGGCGGTCGACGAGGCCGGCGAGGATCGCCGGGATGCCCAGCCCCAAGGTGACCAAGACGAGGACCGGGACGGACAGGAGAAGGCGCATGAGCGGACAGTCCAGTGCGGCCCGGGAAGTCTAGTCCGGCTTGGCGATGGGTCGGATGGGACTGCCCTCCGCCGCCTCGGCCGGCAAGGACAGCTCCCGCGTCGGCGCCGAAGAGGGAGAAGGAGCGCCCTGGAGGAGGTGGGCATCGGCCGCAGGCTCGGAAGCGCCGGGAGCCACGCGCTCGTCCCGCCGGTCGGCCTCCCGCCGCTCCAGGGCGCGCGGGTCGCGGCCGTGCGGCTCGCGGCGGTCGCCCACCCTCAGGTCGCGGCGGACGACACTCTCCTCCGGCGGCGGGCCGTCGAGCCAGCGGCAGAAGATCATCTTGCCGGCCGTGGTCTGGAGGACGCTGGTGACGCTGACCTCGATCGTCTTGCCGAGGGCCTTGCGAGCCTGGTCCACGACCACCATCGTGCCGTCATCGAGGTAGCCCACGCCCTGGCCGGCCTCCTTGCCCTCCTTGATCACGAAGACGCGCATCACTTCTCCGGGCAGGACCACCGGCTTCAGCGAGTTGGCCAGCTCGTTGATGTTCAGCACGGGCACGCCCCGGAGCTGGGCGACCTTGTTGAGGTTGAAGTCGTTGGTGACGATCTTTCCGCTCATGCGCCGGGCGAGCTCGATCAGCTTGAGGTCGACCTCGCGCACCTCGGGGAAGTCGGTCTCGACGATCTGCACCGTGACGTGGGCGATCTTCTGCATCTTCTGCAGGATGTCGAGGCCGCGCCGGCCGCGGTTGCGCTTCAGGGAGTCGGAGGAGTCCGCCACCTGCTGCAGCTCCCGCAGGACGAACTGCGGCACGACCAGCGTGCCCTCCAGGAAGCCGGTCTCGCAGATGTCGGCGATGCGCCCGTCGATGATCACCGACGTGTCGAGCACCTTGTACTGATGGAGGCGGGCCGAGTCGCGGAAGGCGGCGATGATGCGGGCGGGCTCGAACCACTCGCCCTTGGAGCCGCCAATGGCGATGCCCATGTAGCCGAGGAAGACCACCAGCAGCGCGTGCACGAAGTGCGCGCCCACGATGTCGAGGCCGGCGAGCGCCCCCCACACGAGCCGCGCGCCGAAGAGCCCGACCACCCCGCCGATGAGCGCCCCGATCATGTGATGGCCGGGCACCGCGCGGAGCTTCATCTCCAGCGCGATCACCGCGAGGGCGGCGACGACGCCGAGGCCGACGCCCAGTGACGGCTGGCCCGGGAAGGGCGAGTAGACGTATCCGGCGTGGGCGAGAAGGGCGATGATGAAAACGCGGAACAGAATGAGCCACATCGGCTAAACCTCTCGAGGGTCCCAGGATCCCGCCCATCATAGACTGCGTCCGTCCGCCGCGAAAGGGGCTCAGCGAGGGTCGGACAGGCGCTCCAAGGCCTCGGTCAGGGTGTGGACCCCGAGCAGCTCGATGTCCTCGACTCCGGGGGGGATGCTGCGGGCGGGCAGCACGCAGCGCTTGAAGCCCATCTGCCGGGCTTCGCGCACGCGGAGCAGCGCCTGCCCTGCACTTCGCACCTCGCCCGCCAGGCCGACCTCGCCGAAGACGACGGTGTCGGCGGGCAGGGGCCGGTTGCGGAGCGAGGAGGCCACCGCCGCCACCACGCCGAGGTCGGCCGCCGGCTCGCTGACCTCGAGCCCGCCGGCGACGCTCACGTATACGTCGTCGCCCAGCAGCGCCAGCCCTTCGCGTTTCTCGAGCACGGCCAGGAGAAGGTTCGTCCGGTTGGGGTCGATGCCGAGCGACATGCGGCGCGGGTTGCCGAAGGAGGTCGGCGAGACGAGGGCCTGGACCTCGACCAGCATCGGCCGCGAGCCCTCGACGGTGGCCACGACCGCCGAGCCGGGGCAGCCCTCGCGCCGCTCGGACAAGAAGAGCGCCGACGGGTTGGCCACCGGTTGCAGCCCGGTCCCGGTCATCTCGAAGACGCCCAGCTCGGAGGCGGCGCCGAAGCGGTTCTTGACCGCGCGCACGATCCGGTGGTGCTGGCGCTTGTCCCCTTCGAAATAGAGGACGGTGTCCACGATGTGCTCGAGCGACTTGGGACCCGCGAGGCTACCGTCCTTGGTCACGTGGCCGATGAGGAAGGTCGTGATGCCGCGGCCCTTGGCCAGGAAGAGGAGCTGGGTGGCCACCTCGCGCACCTGGCTCATGCTGCCGGGGGCGGAGGGGAACTTCGACGAGTAGACCGTCTGCACCGAGTCCACCACGAGGGCGGATGGCTTGAGCTCGTCGACCTGTTCCAGGATCCGTTCCAGCGACGTCTCGCCCATGAGGTAGAGGCCGCCGCCCGTCACGCCGAATCGCGCTCCCCTCAGCTTGATCTGGCGCTCCGACTCCTCCCCCGACACGTAGAGCACGGTGCCGCCGCTTCGGCCGAGAAGGTGCGCGACCTGGAGGAGCAGCGAGCTCTTTCCAATCCCGGGCTCCCCGCCGATGAGAACCATCGACCCGGGGACGATGCCGCCGCCGAGCACGCGGTCGAACTCCCCGAGGCCGGTCGCGATGCGCTCGGCGTCGGCGCCGTCCACCGTGTCGTAGGGCAGCGGCCGGCCGCCGAGGGCGGGGCCCGGTCCCTTCGCGCGGGCCGGAGACGCCGCCTCCTGCCTCTCCTCGACGAAGCAGTTCCAGTCGCCGCAGTCGGGACAGCGGCCCAGCCACTTGGAGCTTTCGAACCCGCACGCCTGGCAGGCGAAGACGGACTTCAGCTTCGGCGCGGGCATCGCCGGGAGTCTAGCGAACGGACCTGCCTCAGCGGGTCCGATCCCCGGCCCGGGGAGTAAAGCGCGACTCGACGCCCACCACCCGCCCACCCTCGAGGTAGACGCGCGGCACCCGGGAGCCGACGCTCGTGAGGATCTCCCACGCGTTGGTGCCGGCGCGGTCGGCGACGTCCCACGCGGGAGGATCGTCGCCGAACAGCACGGCCTCGTCCCCCTCGCCGGCATCGGGATGGTCGGTGAGGTCCGCCATCGTGAGATCCATGCACACCGTTCCCGCCACCGGCACGCGGCGCCCCTTCACGAGGAGCTCGCCACGGTCGCGCATGTCATCCGTACGGGGCACGCCGTCGGCATAGCCGAAGGGGATGGTGGCGATGCGCGAGCGGCGGGGCGCGACCCAGCGGCCGCCGTAGGACACCGGCGTCCCCACCGCGACTTCCTTGACCAGCTCGATGTCCGCCGAGACGGTCATCACCGGCTTCACGTCGATCGCGGGCGCAAGCGGCCGCGGCCGGACGCCATAAAGGATGAGGCCGGGACGGACCAGCGTGTGGTGGCGCCGGAGGAACGCGAGGCCGGCGCTGTTGGCGGCGTGGATCCATCGCGGCCGGATCCCGCGCCGGGCCAGCTCGTCGGCCGCCTCGTCGAACAGGTCGAGCTGGCGGCGGGTCGCGTCGGCGTCCTCGTCGGCGGCGGCGAGGTGGGTCAGCAGCCCCTCGACCTCGATCCGGCCGGATTCGGCGAGCCGGGCGGCCGCCTCGCCGACCGCCGAGGGGGTGAAGCCGAGGCGCGTCATCCCGGTATCGACCTTGACGTGGACCGCGAGGCGCCGGCCGGCATCCTTCCCCGCTTGCAGGACGAGCTCCAGCGTCGACGGCGTGGAGACGACGGCCGTCAGCTCGTGCTGAACGAGCGAGCGGACCTGCCCGGGGGCGATGCCGGCCAGCACCACGATCGGCGCCCGTATGCCGGCCGACCGCAGGACCGCTCCCTCTTCCGCGTAGGCCACGGCCAGCATCGGGGCGCCGAGAGCGACGAGGTGGCGGCTCACGCGGGCGGCGCCGTGGCCGTAGGCGTCCGCCTTCACCACCGGCATGACGGGGCGGCCCGCGGCGGCGGCGACGGCGAGGTAGTTGGCGGCCAGCCGGTCCAGGTCCAGCCGCGCGCGCGCGGGGCGAAGCGCCGCCAGCAGCGAGTCGCTCATCGACTAGAGGATAACCGGCTTCAGCAGGCGACTGAAAAACCTTCCCCGGCGCGAGCGTTCGGCGCGCGCAGCGGAGCGTTTCCTCTGTCGTCTCGCGCCGGATTCATTCCGGCGCGAGACGCTTGACGATTTCCCACGCGGAGCGGAGCGCGCCGCATTCGGTTATACGTTGCGCCACTCGAGGTTCTCGAAGCGGGTGAATTCCTTGATGAAGGCGAGCTTCAGCATGCCCGTCGGCCCGTTGCGCTGCTTGCCGATGATGATCTCGGCCACGCCGCGGTTCTCGTCGGTGGGCTTGTACTCCTCTTCGCGGTAGATGAAGACGACCACGTCCGCGTCTTGTTCCAGGCCTCCTGAATTGTGACTCACAATGCCGTCGGCGAGCCATGATGCCGGGCCGGGTACCGTGAGATCGTAGACGTCATCTTCGCCATCTGGCTCGACGGTGACGATCCGATCCCAGAACAGGTCGTTCGTCGCTTGCTCCATCAGGATCCCATCCTCGAGGATGCGCCCGTAGTCGGCCAGAAGGGCACGTGATGGCGCGAACCGGAAATGTGACGAGCCTCCGTAGGCGGTGCCGCGGAGCTGCGCCATGCGGCGTGTGGAGACTCCGCGGTCACGCATGAGTGCCCGCACCCGGCTGAAGTACTCGGTGGGAAGAGTGTCGACATTGGTATTGGCGGGGGAGCCGCCGACTGCGATCTGCAGCTCGAGCGCCTGCGGCACTCGTGGACCGAACGCGCCCACGACTTCGAGGAACCGGCGTTGGTCAGCGCCGCTGGATACGTTCACGAACGCGTTCGGTCGATAGTTCGCCTTGCGCACCCAGTAAGTCCGAGCCACGATGCCGATCCTCAGGAGCAGGGTGCCAACATCAGCGGCAAGGCCCGGGCGGTTCGTGCTGTAGTACACGCTATGGCCGCCGCGGTGACCCTGCGTGACGCCGATCGTTCCGTCCGTGGCCCAGAGATGACGCAACAACAACGCGATCTGCCGGTTGGACAGGCGGAAAGCCGCCGCCGGAATCCGTTTCTGATGCGAGCGCTGGCCGAAGACGCCCAGCGAGCGGAGCCACGCGTTGACGCCTGCGGGATGCCAACGGTTTCCGTTACCGCTGATCAGTAGCTGGTGCCAAGTCCGCCGCCCAGCGTAGCGCTTGACGTCAGCGTCGAACTCGTCGCGCGCCGCAGAGGTGACCATTTCGCTGTTATCAGCGGACGCCGTGGTGTAACGCATCGGCTCGTGCTTGAGGTAGCTACCATCGCCGATGAGCTGGCCGAGGAGGGCGACCCGTTTGTCCGGCCACACGTCCGGATGTGCGGGCTCCGGCAACCGCCGGGCGATTGCCACGCGGTCGCCTACGGACAGATGCCGCAGTCGCGTCCAACCCTCCGATCCCCAGAGCCGGTGCCGCAGTGTCGCCCTGATGGTTCGGCCGCTGGCGAGCTTCACGCGGTAGACAGTTCGCTTCCCGACGCGCCAGACTTTGTCGCTTCGTGCTGTCGTCAGCCATCCTTCCGGGGACGACATGGCGACGACTTCCGGCGTGGTCCCCACGAGGTCGCGGATCGGCAAGCGCTGGCCGTCGGCCATGACGACCAGCGTCTCGCCCGTCACGCATTCTCTTAAATCCGAGAGCTGCGGGCGCTTCTCCGTGCGGCCTTCGGGCGCGCGCGAGAGCTGCGAGAGCGCGACCACGGGGACCCTCAGCTCCTTCGCCAGCCCCTTGAGCGATCGGCTGATCGAGGCGATTTCCTGCTGCCGGTTCTCGACCCGGCCGGCCCCGGACACGAGCTGCAGGTAGTCCACCACGATGAGGCCCAGGCCGTGCTCGGCCATCAGCCGCCGGCACTTGGCCCGCATCTCCAGCGGGGTGAGCGTCGCCGAGTCGTCGATGAAGATCTTCGAGGCCGAGAGGTCGGCGTACGCCTTGGCCAGCCGCGCCCAGTCCTTCTCCTGCAGGTTGCCGGTGCGCAGGCGATGGGCGTCGACCCGCGCGTCGGCGCACAGCATGCGCAGGACCAGCTGCTCCTTGGCCATCTCGAGCGAGAAGATGCCGACCGTCTCCCCCGTCTTCGCCGAGGCGTACTGGGCGACGTTGAGGCAGAAGGACGTCTTGCCCATGGCGGGGCGGGCGGCCACGATGATGAGGTCGCCCTTCTGGAGCCCGCTCGTCTTCTCGTCCAGGTCGACGAACCCCGTGGGCAGCCCGGTGACGAGCTCCTTCGACTGCGAGAGCTGGTCGATCGTCCGGAAGCTCTCCTTGACGATCTCGCGGATGCCGACGAAGCCCTGGCGGATGCGGTGCTCCGCGATGTCGAAGATCGCCTTCTCCGCCTTGTCGAGGATGACCCCCGCCTCCTCCTCCGCCTCGAAAGCGGAATGGACGATGCGGTTGCCAGCGTGGATGAGGTTCCGGAGGACCGCCTTCTCCTTGATGATGCGGCTCCACTGCTCGACGTTGGTGATGCGGGGGATGCCGTCGACGAGCGACGCCAGGTACGCGGCGCCGCCCACCGCCTCCAGCGCGGAGCCCCGGATGAGCTCGTCCTTGAGCGTGACGAGGTCGATGGCCTGGGAGCGCTCGGCGAGCGCGGCCATCGCGTCGAAGATCCTCCGGTGGGCCTCGCGGTAGAAGTCGTCGCGGGTGAGGACCTCCGCCGCCGAGTTGAAGGCGGCGTTGTCGACGAGCACCGCCCCCAGCACGGTGCGCTCCGCCTCGGCGTTGTGCGGTAGTGCTTTGTCCTTGAGGGCGACTTCGGTTGCCAAGGCGGCCTCCGGCGACGGGGCGATAGTCTACCGCCGGCGACCGGCGGAGGGGGACCGTTTTTTCGCTACGCCGGCCTCAGCCTTCCTTGGTCACCAGAACGCGCAGGTTCGCGGACACCTCGGGGTGGAGCTTCACGCTCACCTCGTGCTCGCCCAGCTTCTTGATCGGCTCGTCGAGCTGGACCTTGCGCTTGTCGATCTCGATGCCTTTGGCCTTGAGGAACTCGGCGATGTCGCCCGAGGTCACCGAGCCGTACAGCACGTCGTGCTCGCCCACCTTGCGCGGGGCGATGAAACGCAGCGAGGCGACGCGCTGGGCGACGCTCTCGAAATCCGCCTTCTCCTTCGCCGCCCGCAGCTCGTGCGCCTTGCGCTCCTTGGCGATCATGGCCTTGTTGGCGTCGCTGACCGCCATGGCCAGGCCCCGCGGGAGCAGGAAGTTGCGCCCGTAGCCCTCGGCGACCTTCACGACGTCGCCGCGGCGGCCCAGCTTGTCCACGTCTTCTCTCAGGATCACTTCCATGAAACCTCCAACAGACCGCAGCGATCAGCCATCAGCGTTCAGCATTCAGAAACGAACGGCGTCCGTTGCTGATTGCTGACTGCTGATCGCTGACCGCTTCATTTTGCCTCCGGGGGCTGGGCCCACTTCCGGAAGTCGAACCAGGTGTCGAAGAGGCCGATGAGGCCCAGGATCTGCGGTGCCCACGGGTTGACGAGAACCAGCACCATCACCGCGATCCGCAGCACCGGGGGCGCGGCCAGCCGGCGCGCGTAATAGGCGACCACCGCGAACCCCTGTAGCGCATAGAAGAATCCGAGGACGAGGAGCACGTTGTACGCCGCCGGACGCAGCACCGGTGCCAGCACGGCGAGTCCCGACGCCACGAAGGCCACCGACAGCGCGAGCGGCCAGCGGATCTCCTCGAACTCTCCCCCGTCCAGCCATCCCGGATCGCGGCGCGCGAGATAGCCACCGAGCAGCGTGGCGTTGGCGAGCACGATCAGCCCGCCGCCGATGAAGAACGCCGCCGGGTACACGACCTGCATGACCTGCTGCAGCGACCGGAACTGTTGCGTCAGGTCCTCGACCCGCTCGGCGGGCAGGCCGCTCGAACGCATGTCGGCCTGGAACTGGGGCGAGTTCCACGTCGTGAACGGCGCCACCGCGAGGGTCTCCATGAACGGTCCGGCGAACAGCAGCAGGACCCCGATCTCGAGGCTCAGGAGGGCAAAAGCCCACGCGCAGCCCTTGCGCAGCCCGCGCCCGCGGGCCATCGCCTCGCCCATGAGCAGGCCGGGCACGGCCAGGAAGGCGAGGAAGCCCACCGCGTGGCCCAGGGAGAAGACCGACCCGATCGTGCCCGCGGCCAGGAACGTGGCGAGCAGCGCCGCCCCCAGGCTGCCCCGGACACGCAGCACGACGATCGGGAACGGCGCTACCGCCGCCAGGAGGAAGAGAAAAGGCACCGCCGTCGCGGCCGAGAACACGAGCGTCGAGGCCACGGCGGCCCCGAGCACGCCGCTCGTCCGCGGGTCGGGCCTCTCCCGGGCGGGGGCGGAGACAGGCATGGACGCGCCGCCTCCTAGTCGGCCGCGAAGGGCAGCAGCGCGATGTTGCGCGCCCGCTTGATGGCGAGCGTCAGCTTTCGCTGGTGCTCGGCGCAGGTCCCGAACATCCGCCGGGGAAGGACCTTGCCGCGCTCGGGGACGAAGGACGAGAGCAGCTTCACGTCCTTGTAGTCCACGTAGTCGATCTTGTCCGCACAGAACTTGCAGACCTTGCGGCGGCGGAAGAAATAGCGCTTGCCCGCGTCCTTCTTGTCGCCCCGGGCGCCTCCGCCCTTGGCGTCCCGTCCGCCCCGTCCTCCACGACCACCACCGCCGCCTCCACCGAAGCTCACAGCGGCACCTCCTCACCCTCCGCGGCGCTCGGCCGCGGCGTGGCCGGCCTCTTCCGCCTGGCTTCTACCTTCGCGCGCGCGGCCCGGCGGCCCTCCGCCTTGCGCAGCTCCTCGTCCACCCGGACGGTGATGAACTTGACGACACCATCGGTGACCCGGATGCGCCGCTCGACTTCCTTGACGAGGGAAGGCTTTCCCTCCACGACGATGAGGACGTAATAGCCTTCCTGATGCTTGCGGATGTTGTAGGCGAGGTGCTTCTTGCCCCACTTCTCGACCTTCTGGATGCGGCCCCCTTCCTTCTCGGCGAAGCCCTGGATGTGCTCGGTCAGGGCGTCCACCTCGGGTTCCCCGAGGTTGGGGTCCGCTATGAACAGTATCTCGTAGACACGATCGCTCACTTCGCTGATCCTCCTCATGGATCTATAGCCCCTTTGGGGGCCCGACGGGCCCCTACCGGGAGCAAGGAGACCGGTATTCTAGCCCTTTTGCGGGCCGTTGAAGCGGTTCATCGCCGGGGCCGCCCCGTCGCGGAGGAGACACTCCACCGCGTCGGCCGCCCGCCCGACGATCTCCTGCACCACCAGCACGTCCTCCTCCGGAAACTCCGACAGCACGTACCCGGCGAGGTCTTCGCGGAGCTCGCCCTTGCGAATCCCGACCCGCACGCGCGGGAACTCCTCGGTCCCCAACGACTCGATGAGCGAGCGCACGCCGTTGTGGCCTCCGTGGCTGCCCCGCTCCCTCACCCGCAGCTCCCCCAGCTCGAGGGCCGCGTCGTCGACGACCGCCACCACTTCGCCCGGGAGCTGGCCGCGCGCGGCGAGCAGCGCTTCCACGGCCAGCCCGCTCCGGTTCATGAACGTGAGGGGCTTGACGAGCAGCACGTCCTCGCCGCCGATCCGGGCCTCGGCCACCCAGGCGTCGGCTTCCTCGCGCCCCCGGCCGGCGCCGACCCGGGCCGCGAGCGCGTCCACCACCATGAAGCCCGCGTTGTGGCGGGTGCGGCGGTAGCGCTCGCCCGGGTTGCCGAGACCCACGACCAGCCGCACTTCAATTCAAGCGGCGACCTTCGGTCGCCGAAGAGCCGCGTCCTCGCTCGGGCATTTCATTGCCATTCCGCCTCGCCGGGAATGAATCCAGGCTCGGCAAGAGGAGGCCCGAGCTGCGGGCGCTCCAACCGCGCTATTTCTTCTCCTTCTTCTCGGGCTTCTCCGCCCGCTCCGCCCTCTCGGGCTTCTCCGGCTTCTCCTCCCCCTCGGCGCCCTCCGCCACGGCCTTGCCCTTCTTGATGACCTCGGGCTCCGCCACCGGCGCGCCCTCGGCCGGGACCGCCTCGGCCGCCACCGCGGCGACCTCCTCCTCGGCCCGCGGCGCGACCACGTGGACGACCACCACGTCGGGCTCGGTCAGGACCTTCACCTTGTCGGGGATCTTGAGGTCCGAGACGCGGATGTGCTTGCCCATCTCCAGCTCGGAGACGTCGACCACGATCTTCTCCGGGATGTCGGTCGGCAGGCACTCGACGCGGAGCTCGCGGGTGACGATGTCGAGGACGCCGCCCTGCACCTTGACGCCGATCGGAACACCCTGGATCTCCACGTGGACGTCGACCTCGAGCGTCTTGTCGAGCGCGACCTCGTAGAAGTCCGCGTGGAGGAGCCGGCCCTTGATGGGCTCGACCTGGAACTCCTTGAGGATGACCTTGCGGCGGTTGCCGCCGAGGTCGAGGTCGAACAGCGTGTTCTCCCCCGAGGCGCTGCGCAGGATGGCACCGATCTCCTTCGGGGAGACCGCCACCGGCACTGCGTCCTTCCGGGCCCCGTAGAGCACGCCAGGGATGAGGCCCTGGGCGCGCAGGCGCCGATTGACGTTCTTTCCCTTCTCGGTCCGATTCTGGGCCGAGACGATGATCTCAGGCATGAGGTCGAACTCCTTCGATGGCTATACGAACAGGCTGGTGACGGACGCCTCCTCGTGGATGTTCCTGATGGCCTTCCCCATCAGCTCGGCGATCGTGAGGGACACGATCTTGGGGCTGCGCTTCTTCTCCTCCGAGAGCGGGATGGAATCGGTGACGATCAGCCGCGACAGCGGGCTGCGCTCGATGATGTCCATCGCGCTGCCCGACAGCACCGCGTGCGAGCAGGAGGCCAGGACCTCCCGCGCCCCCGCGTCCTTGATCGCCTGGGCCACCTTGCCGAGCGTGCCCCCGGTGTCGACGATGTCGTCGACGATGAGCGCGGTGCGTCCCTCCACCTCGCCGATGACGTGGTGCACCTCGGCCACGTTCGGGCTCTCCCGGCGCTTGTCGACGATGGCGAGGCTGGAGTCCAGGCGCTTCGCGTAGGCCCGGGCCCGCTCCACGCCGCCCGCGTCGGGGGACACGACAATCAGCTTGGGCAGCTTCAGCTTCGACACGTGGTCCATGATGACGGGCGCGGCGAAGAGGTGGTCCACCGGGATGTCGAAGAAGCCCTGGATCTGCGTGGCATGCAGGTCCATCGTGAGGATGCGGTCCGTGCCCGCCACCGACAGCAGGTCCGCCACCAGCTTGGCCGAGATGGGGACCCGAGGCTTGTCCTTGCGATCCTGCCGCGCGTAGCCGTAGTAGGGCATGACCGCCGTGATGCGGGAGGCGCTGGAGCGCTTGAACGCGTCGAGCATCACCAGCAGCTCCATCAGGTTCTCGTTGACGGGCGGACCCGTGGGCTGGATGACGAAGACGTCGGCCCCGCGCACGTTGTCCTGGATCTGGAACCACACCTCGCCGTCGCTGAAGCGGGCGAGATGGGCGCGGCCGAGGGGCATCCCCAGGCAGCGGCAGATGGACTCCCCCAGGGCGGGATGGGCGCTGCCGGTGAATACTCTCAGCTCTCTAGCCATCGTTCGCTCGCTCGGAGTGAATCCTCGCTCGCTCGTCAAACTGGGGGGTGCTCCGCAGCCCCCCAGACCCCCCGCTCGCTCGGAGTGAATCCTCGCTCGCTCGTCAAACTGGGGGGTGCTCCGCAGCCCCCCAGACCCCCCCTGGCCCCCTGCTCTTACCCGTGATGGATGGCTGGGGCGGAAGGATTCGAACCTTCGTATACGGGGTCCAAAGCCCCGCGCCTTACCGCTTGGCCACGCCCCAACCGGACACGACGTCCGAGGCGCTCAGGACGGCGGAGCCTGCTCGGAGCCCGACGGGGAGCCGGCGCCGCCGCCGGAGCCCTGGGAAGAGCCGCCCGGAGCCGCGCCTCCGGAGGCGGCGCCCTGAGACGACGGCTGCGCCGCCACCTGCTGCCGGTAGACCGAGAGCACCTTCTCCTCCAGGTATTGGCGCATCTGGTTGTTGAGCGGGTGCGCGATGTCCTTGAACGTTCCGTCCTTTCGTTTCTTGCTCGGCATCGACACGAAGAGGCCCTTCGGGCCATGGATGACCTTGATGTCGGTCACGACGAAGCACTGGTCAAACACGATGGACACGAAGGCCTTCAGCTTTTCGTCCTCTACCGGGATGACCTTGACGTCCGTGATCTCCATGGTGCCGGCTCCTTGACTGGTTCGAACCCCGCGCGTCCCGCCACGCCCCCAACGACCGGGCCCAGGAATTACGGTACTGGTCGAGAGACACCGTCCGCGCGCGCAAGACGATGAAGCCGGCTGCAGTCAAAGCGGACTGTGCCCCCCGAGCCCGCCGCGCGTCGTCGTACAGCCCAAAGAACGACGAGCCGCTCCCCGAGAGCGCTGCCAGCGCAGCTCCCTCTCGGATCAGGATACCCCGGATACGCCCTACCTGGTCGGCCAGGTCCGGAGCCTCCTCCAAGGCTGCCTGCTCGAGGTCGTTGGCGAGGATCGGGAAGGCCCGAAATCCTTCCAAGTCACTCGATACAAAGCGAAAGATTTTATTACTGTTTTCCCGCGCTGTCAAACCTCGGTCCATCCGCGCGAACACCGCGGCGGTCGAAATCGGCCTCCCGGGGTCGACGAGGACCACGTGTCCGCGGACCTGGCACCGCAGCGGGTAGACCTCGTCGCCGCGGGCGAGTCCCAGGGCCGTCCCTCCGACCAGGAAGAAGGGCACGTCGGCTCCCAGCCGCCGGGCCAGACCGTGCAGCCCGGCCGGGCCCAGGCCGACGGCCCACAGCCGGTCCAGGGCCATGAGGACAGCCGCGGCGTCGCTGCTCCCCCCACCCAGACCGCCCCCGACCGGGATCCGCTTGGAGATGGCGATTTCGGCTCCCCGCTCGATGCCCGCATGGCGCCGCAGCTCGAGGGCGGCCCGCAGCGCGAGATTTCGCTCGTCCTGCGGGACATCGGGGTGGTCGCAACGCACCTCCAGGCCGCGCCGCCGCGGCCGGATGACGACGTCGTCGTGGAGGTCGATCGTCTGGAAGAGCGTGCGGAGCTCGTGGTAGCCGTCCTCGCGCACGCCCAGCACCTCCAGGCCGAGGTTCACCTTGGCGTAGGCCGGAACGCGCAGCACGCGCGGCCGGGCGGCCGGCTTCAGCGTCCGCTCCACAGGCTCCGCGCCTCTTCGGCGTCGACGGAGCGAAAGCCCTCGTGGGCAGGCTCGGCGAAAGCCGCGTCGAGGAACGCCGCGCCCACCTCGGGATCTTCGACGGTGGCCTTGAGCGTGCTGCCGTCGGGCAGCGTCGCCTCGATACGGCGAGGCAGCGCCGGCCCCCAAGCGGCGACGTAACGCCTCAGCCGCGGCGAAGGAACGCCCACGAGCAGGTCCATCACCTCGGCCGGCTCGAGGGCGACGCCGAGCAGGGCTTCGAGCTGCGAGGCGCGGGCCTCACCTGCGTACACCGCGCGCTCGCCCGGGAACACGGCGACGAGGCGCCCTCCGCTTGCCACGGCGACCAGGCGCGGCCCGGCGGGCCCCGGAATCTCGAGGCGCAGGCCGTCGGGACGGCGGAAGGCCACGAGCGCCGGCGTGCGAGCCCGCAGTGCGGGTCCCTTCAACGACACCCGCAGGCGGGCGCGGTAGGAGGCGGCCTCACGCGCCCGCGCCGCCACGTCCGCCGGCGGGGGGAGCGGGACCGTGGCGCACGCGGACGCCAGGAGCAGGAAAGCAACACCAGCGAGCGGAGCGGAATTCACTTCCGCGAAGCGAGCGGGGGGTCTGGGGGGCGCGCCACTAGCGCCCCCCAGCTCAAGGACGAGCGGAGCGGAATTCACTTCCGCGAAGCGAGCGGGGGGTCTGGGGGGCGCGCCACTAGCGCCCCCCAGCTCAAGGACGAGCGGAGCGGAATTCACTCCCGCGAAGCGAGCGGGTGGTCTGGCGGGCGCGCCGCTAGCGCCCCCCAGCTCAAGGACGACGCTGCCCGCCGTCGTTAAGGCTCGCCTGCCCGTCGCGGATCTTGCGCTGGACCAGGGCTCGATCGAGCTCCTCCCCCTCGTCCTCGCCGTCGAGGGCCCGGCGCCAGAAGACCAGGGCCTCCTGCACGTTGCCGCGGCGCTTCAGGATGTCGCCGAGATGGTCGAAGACCACCGCGCTGTTGCGTTCCTTCGAGACTGCCCGGCGGAGAAATTGCTCGGCGGGGACGAGCTGCTCGAGCCGGTAGAGGGCCCAGCCCAGGCTGTCGAGGTACGCGCCGTTCTCGGGGTCGAGGTCCACCGCGCGCTGGATGAGCTTCATGGCCTCGTCGACCTTGACGCCGCGGTCGGCGTTCATGTAGCCGAGGTAGTTCAGGATCGGGGCCGAGTCCGGCTGCACGGCGAGCGCCTCGCGGAAGACGGCCTCGGCGTCGTCGGCCCGCTTCTGCCGCTCGAGGGCCGCGCCGAGCTGGAACAGGATGCGCACGTCGCGAGGATTCAGCTTGCGCGCGTCCTGCAGCGTGGACTCGGCGTCCGCGTAGCGCTTGGCCCGCTGGTAGAAATCGGCCACCTCGACGAGCACGGCCGCGTCGGGCGGCGTCTTCTTTCGCAGTCCCTCGACGATGGCCGTCGCCCCCGGCATGTCACCCTTCAGCCGGAGGAGGGTGGCCTCCTGGGTGGCGAGATCGGCGTCGTCGGGGAACCGCTTCCGGGCGGCGCGTGCCTCCTCGAGGCCACGGTCGTAGTCCTTGGCCAGGGTCAACGCCTCGATCTGGTGGCCGAGCAGGGCCGCATCGGCGTCGCCGCCGACCACCTTGGCCTTTCCGAAGGCGTCGGCCGCCTCGGCGAAGCGGCCCAGCTGCTGGTACGCGAAGCCGAGGTGGAGAAGGAATACCCTGTCGTTGTTGCCGGTCTCTTCGGCGTCCTCACCCTTTCGGTCGCGGGCGAGGATCGACTCGAGGGCGGTCACGGCGGAGCCGAAGTCGCGCCGCGCCTCCGCGATCGTGATCTTCAGGTAGGCGGCCTTGAGGTCGTTCTTGTCCTGGGCCAGCGCCTGATCCGCGACCTCGCGCGCCTTGTCGAACTCCTTCAGGTCCCGCAGTGCGCGGCCCTTGAGGTCGAGGGCGAAGCGGTTCTTCGCATCGCTCGCGAGAACCGCGTCGGCCTCGGCCAGCGCCTCCTTCGGCCGGTGGGCACGGTAGAGCACCTCGCCAAGGCTGATGTGCAGACGGAGGCTGCGCGGCTCGACCTCGAGGGCCTTGCGGTAATGGAGGATGGCCTGATCCGTCTGGTCCGCCCGCGCGTAGATCTCGCCCAGCGCCTGGTACACGCGCGCGGAATTGGGCTGCAGCTCCAGCGCCTTCTTGAAGGCCGCCGCCGCCTGGTCGGACTCGCCGAGGGCGAGGTATTGCGCGCCCAGCTGCACGAAACCCTCGAAGCTGCCGGGATCGAGGGCCAGGTAGCGCTGCCAGACCCGCACGCCGTCCTTGGGCTGGTTGAGCTGCCGGTAGACCTCGGCCAGAGCCAGCATCGTCTGCCCGTCGCCCGGCTGGAGGCGGAGGACCTCCTCGTATTCGCCCGCCGCATGCTTGAGCGCGTCGTCAGCGCCTTCCCCCTCGGCGCGGCCGCGGTAGAGCTGGGCCAGGGCGAGGTGGGACTCCGCGCTGTCGCCAGCGAGCCGGACCGCTTCCTTCGCCTCGGCCACCGCCTCGTCGAGGCGGCCCGCCTCCTGCAGGAGACGGGCGATCTCCGCCCGGACCTCACCCGCGCCCGGATCCAGCTTCTGCGCCTTGCGGTACTCCTGGAGCGACTCGGTGACGTCGCCGGAGAGCCGGGCCTGCTGGCCGAGACAGAAGTGGTAATAGGCCTCGGCGCGCTGCGCGCTGCCGCTGCTTGCGGCCGCGGCGGGCGCGGCCAACGCCAGCAACAGTCCCATCCAAGCCATCGTCATCGTGGTGCCAGGGCCCCCCCGGCGATTCTCACACGCCGCGCGACGACGAGTCAAAGAGGCGTCGTACCGCGGCGCCGGGGGCGCGGCCATGGAAGCCGCACCCCCGGCGGTCGATCCCGCCTCAGGCCGCTCGCGAATGGGCCCGGAACTCCTCGAGGATCCACTCCTTCACCCGCTTGGCGTCGGCGGCGATCCCCTCCGCCGACCGCAGGTAGTCGTAGAAGCGTCTCTCGTTGCCGACCCCGCTCGCCCGCGAGGGGAAGGTGACGAAGACCTCGCCTTCCGGGCTGCGCCAGAGGCTGAAGCCGACGAGCTTCATCCCCGCGAGCGGGCCTACCTCCTCGCCGAACACCACCTCCGCCTCGCACACCAGCCGCTCGGGCCGGCTCTCCTTCTCCACGAATTGCACGCGCATCACGACCTCCTCGTCGCTTGTCAGCGCCGTCATTCGCCATCAGGTGCCGGCGGGAGAGGGCCGGCGGGGGGCGGGGGCGTCCCACCCGTGTCGCGTGCGACGGGGACGGCCAAGGGCCACTATGCGACAGACACCGGTCGTACGAGGTCCGCGGCCTGATGCTACCGCTGCCACGAAGGCATGAGCTACACTGCGCAAATGGCGATCCATCCCGATCTGCTCGAGATACTGGCGTGTCCGGTGTGCAAGACTCCGGTGGAGCCGGTCAAGAAGGGCGAGGGGCTGCGCTGCGAGCAGTGCAAGCGCGTCTACCCCGTGCGGGACGACATACCGATCATGCTCCCCGAGGAAGCCACCATCGAGGACTGAGACGCTCATTTGAATCTCGAGCGCGTCCAGCGCGGGCTCGTGGCCGCGGTGGCGGCGACCTGCCTGGTCTCGATCTTCGCCGCCGAGATCTTCCTCGCCCTCGCCACCGCCATCTATCTCGCGCGCCTCGTTCGTGGATCGACCCGGCTGGAGCACCTGCCCCTCGACGGGCCGCTGCTGGCCTTCACCGTCTGGTCGATCCTGTCCGCCGCCTTCGCCCCGGATCCCCTCGCCGCCCACCGCAGCGTCAAGCAGCTCGTCCTGTTTTCACTGCTCTACGTGGCCGTCGATACCCTTCGCGACGAAGAGGCGCGCGAGCGCGTCGTCGATTCCGCGCTGCTGGGCGGCGTGGTGCTCGCCGCGGGCTCGATCCAGCAATACCTGTTCCTCGGCTTCGACACGATCCAGCACCGTCCGCGTAGCTTCCTGGGCCACTACATGACCGCGTCCGGCCTCGTCATGGGCGTGCTGGTGGTCGCGGCGGCGCGGCTGGCTTTCCGGCGCGGGCCGCTCCCCCGCCCCTCGCCCCGCGACCTGCGGGCGCTGGCGATCGTGATGGGAGCGCTCGTGATACTCACGCTGTTCCAGCGCGCCGATCTGTTCGCGGTGGAGGCCGAGCGGCTGTTCGTGGCCGCGCTCTCCGCCGCGGCCGCGGCGATGGTGCTCTCCCGCGGGTCCTGGCCCGACCGGACGACCGGCGCGCTGCTCGCCGTCCTCGCCGTTCCCGTCTGCACGGTGGCGCTGCTGCTCTCGCTCACGCGCAACGCGTGGCTCGGCACCCTGGCCGGCCTGGTCGCGCTCGCCTTCCTGCGCGCGCCGAAAGCGCTCTGGCTGCTGCCGGCGGGCGCGGCGGCGCTGCTCGTCCTGGGCCCCGCGCGGGTCGTCGACCGGCTCACGGTCACCGACGCGAGCAGCCGCGACCGCTACTACATGTGGCAGGCGGGGGTCGACATGATCCGGGACAAGCCGGTCTTCGGACAGGGCCCGCGGATGATCCAGGCCGTCTATCCGGCCTACCGCTGGCCCGAAGCCCCCAATCCCGTGACGCCGCACCTCCACAACAACGCCCTCCAGATCGCCGCCGAGCGCGGCCTGCCGTGCCTCGTCTGGTGGCTGTGGCTGGTGGCGGCGGTTCTCGGAGACGCCTGGCGCGAGGTGCACCGGGGCGCGTTCGGGCCCGGATGGGCGGCGGCGGCGGCCTTCGCGCTGCTCGTGGCGGTGCTCGTCGCGGGGCTCTTCGAATACAATTTCGGGGACTCCGAAATCCTGATGTTCCTCCTTCTCGTCAGCTCCCTCCCGTATGCCCTGCGCCGGCAGCGGGTCGCCGTCGCGGCGGCCGCTCGCGCATGAAGCCCCTCTCGGCCCGCTCGGCTCGCCGCCTGCTGAACGCCATGCAGGGGCGAAGGGTGCTCGTCCTCGGCGACGTCATGCTCGACGAGTTCCTGTGGGGCACGGTGGGCCGGATCTCGCCGGAGGCGCCGGTGCCGGTCGTGGAGGTCACCCGCCACAGCTTCCACCTCGGCGGCGCCGGCAACGTGGCCCACAACGTGCGCATCCTCGGGGGCGAGGCGGTGCTCGCGGGCGTGATCGGCCGCGACGTGGCCGGGGACCGCGTGCGGGAGACGCTGGACGCCGCGGGAGTGGTCTCGGCCCTGGCGGTGGCCGACGCCGGACGCCCGACGACGGTGAAGACGCGCATCGTCGCCCATCACCAGCAGATCGTCCGCGCCGACCGCGAGCGGTCCGACGACCTTCCCCGCGGGCTCGAGGACGCGCTGCTCGCGCAGGTCGCCCGCGCCCTGCCCGGCTGTGTCGCCCTCGTCCTTTCCGATTACCAGAAGGGCGTCGTGACGCCCCGGCTCATGCGCTCCGTGCTCGCGCTGGCCCGCCGCCGGCGGGTGCCGGTGCTGGTGGACCCCAAGGTCCGCCACTTCCGCCTCTACCGCCGCGTCAGCGTCGTGACCCCGAACCACCGGGAAGCGGAGCAGGCGACGGGCATCGCCATCCGCACCGACCGCGACCTGCGGGCGGCCGGGGAGCGCATATTGAAGATGCTCGGCTGCGAAGCCGTCCTCGTCACGCGCGGCGAGCTGGGCATGAGCCTGTTTCCCTCCGGCGGGCGCGCCGTGCACCTGCCGACGGCGGCCCGCGAGGTCTTCGACGTCACCGGCGCCGGGGATACCGTCATCGCCACCGTCGGCCTCGCCCTCGGCGCGGGGGCCACGCTGGCCGAGGCGGCGATGCTCGCCAACCACGCCGCGGGAGTCGTCGTCGGCAAGCTCGGCACCGCCACCGCCGCTCCGGCCGAGGTGCTTGCCGCGGTGGAGGGCGCGCGGGCATGAAGGTCGCCGTCGTCGGCGCCGGTCCCGGGGGCGCGCTCCTGGCGTGGCACCTGGCCCACGACGGCGCGGCGGTCACCGTCTTCGACGCGTCGCACCCGCGCGAGAAGCCCTGCGGAGGGGGGGTCACCGCGCGCGCGCTCGACCTGCTTCCGCCCGCGCCTCCCGACGACCCGCTCCCCGTCCGGCTCGTCGAGACGTGCCGGTTCGAGTCGGGGATGGGGCACGGCGTCGACGTGCCCCTGACGCGGCCGGTCGCGGTCGCCGCCCGGCGCGAGCTGGACGGCTGGATCCTGCGGCGGGCGGTGGCGGCGGGAGCGCAGCACGTGTGCGAGCGCGTCACGGAGGTGGACGCCGCGGGCCGCATCCGCACCGGGGCGGCCGTCGCGCGTGTCTTCGACGTGGTGGTGGGCGCGGACGGCGCGGGCAGCCTCGTGCGCCGCACGCTGACCGGCCCCACGCCGAAGGAGCGGCTGATGATGGCCGCGGGATGGTTCGCCCGGGGGACGGCGCCCATGGCCGTCCGGTTCGTGACGGACCTTTCGGGATACCTGT
Organism: Acidobacteriota bacterium; assembly: GCA_003222275.1. Taxonomy (GTDB): domain Bacteria; phylum Acidobacteriota; class Vicinamibacteria; order Fen-336; family Fen-336; genus AA32. The sequence goes on from QHVJ01000126.1 coordinate 38,098, forward strand.
GGCTGTTCCCGCGGCCCGACCACGTCGGCGTCGGGATCTGCGCTCCCCTCGCGGCCGTACCCACCCGGCGGATGCTCGACCGGCTCGAGCGTGAGGTGGCGGTGAGCTTTCCCGCCCTGCTCGACGATGAGGCTCCCCGCTACGCGCACACCATCCCCTCCCCTTCGGCGGACCCGCGCTCCATCCTGGAGGTCGCGGGCGCACGCTGGGCCCTGGTGGGCGACGCGGCCGCCTTCGCCGATCCGATCACGGGGGAGGGCATCTTCTTCGCGCTGCGCTCGGCAACCGTGCTCGCGCAGACGTTGCGCGAGAGCGGTTCCCCCGCGGGCTATCCCGCCCGCGCCCTCGAGGACTTCGGTCGCGAGCTGAACAAGGCCGCCGCCCTGCGCGACCGGTTCTACTCGCCGGGCCTCGCCCGGCGCATGATCGCCTACGCGGGGCGCAGCCGCGCGATCCGTGGCGTGCTCGCCGACCTCGTCCTCGGGGAGCAGGGGTATCTCTCGCTCAAGCGCCGGCTGCTGCGCACCGGTCCCCGCTTCTTGCTCGAAACCGCGGCTTCGTCGTTGTTTTCCGCCGCATAGCGTTGCCCTTCAACGCAGAGGACGCGGAGAACGAACGGACAGGACGCGGAGAACGGAACAAGGAGCAAACAACAACAGCGCGAGCGGAGCGGGATTCACTCCCGCGTAGCGAGCGGGGGGTCTGGGGGGTGCGCCGCTAGCACCCCCCAGCTCAATTTCAGTGCCGAAAGTGCCTGACGCCCGTGAAGACCATCGCGAGCTTGTGCTCGTCGGCGGCGGCGATGACCTCCTCGTCCTTCACCGACCCGCCGGGCTGGATGACCGCCGTGGCCCCCGCCTTCGCGATCTCGTCGACGCCGTCGCGGAAGGGGAAGAACGCGTCGGAGGCGGCGGCCGTGCCCTTCAGGGGTAGCTGCGCCTTCAGGGCGGCGAAGCGGGCGGCGTCTACGCGGCTCATCTGCCCGGCGCCGACGCCGATCGTCTGCACGCCGCTCGCGTAGACGATGGCGTTCGACTTGACGTGCTTGGCGACCGTCCACGCGAAGAGGAGCGCCTTCCACTCCTCCGCGGTGGGCCGGCGCTTGGTGACCACCTCGCACTTGTCCTTCTCCAGCCGGTGCAGGTCCCACTCCTGGGCCAGCACCCCGCCCATCACCCGGCGCAGGTCGAAACCAGTGACGCGGTGGATGGAGGTCGTGTCCATGTCCATGACGCGCAGGTTCTTCTTGGTCGCCAGGGCCTCCTTCGCCGCGCCCTCGTAGCCGGGAGCGATCACCGCCTCGACGAAGACCTTGGCCAGCGCCTCCGCCGCGCCCTTGTCCACCTTGCGGTTGAAGGCCACGATGCCCCCGAAGGCCGACGTGGGGTCGCACGCCCAGGCGCGCTCGTACGCCTCGAGCGGGCCCGCGCCGAGCGCGGTGCCGCAGGGGTTGGTGTGCTTGATGATCACGCAGGCGGGCTCGGTGAACTCCGTCACCAGCCGCCACGCCGCGTCCAGGTCGAGGATGTTGTTGAACGAGAGCTCCTTGCCCTGGATCTTGCGGGCCGCGGCCACGGAGTAGAGCGTCGAGCCGAGGTCGCTGTAGAAGGCGGCCCGCTGGTGCGGGTTCTCGCCGTAGCGCAGGTCCTGCACCTTCTCGAAGTTGAGGGCGAGGCGGTAGGGGAAGACGTCCTCCGACTCGGCCACCGCGTAGGCACCCTCCCGCACCTCGACCTGGGCGAAGTAGCCGGCCACCGCCGCGTCGTAGCGCGCAGTGTGGCGGAACGCCTTCTGGGCGAAGAAGAGCCGCGTGGCGGCGTCGACGCCGGACTCGCGGTCGATCTGCTCGAGCAGGAGCGGATAATCGGCGGGGTCCACCACCACCGCCACGTGGCGGAAGTTCTTCGCCGCCGCCCGAACCATCGACGGCCCTCCGACGTCGATGTTCTCCAGCGCCTCCTCGAAGGGGGCGCCCTTGGCCACCTTGTCCTCGAAGGGATAGAGGTTGACGACGACCACGTCGACGGCAGCGATGTGGTGATCGGCGAGAGCCTTGCGATGGGCGGGATCGTCGCGGCGGGCGAGGATTCCCGCATGGATCGCGGGGTGCAGCGTCTTGACGCGGCCGTCGAGTATCTCCGGGAAGCTCGTCACTTCGGACACGCCGGTGACCTTGACCCTGGCCTTGCGCAGCTCGTCGGCGGTGCCGCCGGTGGAGACGATCTCGAAGCCGCGCGCGGTCAGCCCGCGGGCCAGCTCGACGATGCCGTCCTTGCGATAGACCGAGATCAAGGCGCGGCGCGCGCTCACTGCTGGCCCCCGCTCCGGGGCGGGGCGGGCGCCGGCGAGACCGGAGACGGAGTGGCGGACGCGGCCGGGGGCTCCTGTGGCCTCACCTCCCGCGTCGCCGGAATCCGCGTCAAGTCTCCGTTCGCCTCCCGCCACAGGGCGAGCCACGTCACGGCGATGGCGGTCACCGCCCGCGAGTAGGAGAGCGAGCCCACGCCGAAGACCGGCGACCGGTAGTCGATGTTGCGGTGGTCCACCACGCGCCCGTTCTGGAACAGCTCCGTACGGATCACGCCGGACTGGCTGCGGCTGCGGCCCAGGATCGACTGCCAGTAGGCGGGGAGGCGCTGGCTCGGGAGGCGCAGGGCGGCGGCGTCGTCGAGCACCACCGGGATCTTGTCGAGGCTGCCCGCCACGAACGCGTAGTACTCGCGGACGACACCCGAGGGATATCCCTCGCTCCCGGCGGAGAGGACGGGGTCGGACAGGTCGGCGGGGATGCGCAGCAGCGCTCCCAGCTTGATCACCCCTTCGCTCACCCGCTGCTCCTGGAACAGCTCCACCGCCTCCGAAGCACGGCTCTCGAGCGCGGCCACGGTGGCGGGCTGCAGCACCCCGGCCGCGAGATCCGCGGCCAGGGCCTGGGCGAGCTCGGGCGGGAAGCGCTGCGCTTCCTCGATGATCTGGGGCTCGCGCTCCGCCATGAGCCGAGCGAGCGATCGCGGCACCAGGCGCCGGGCGTCGCGGCCCAGGCTCTGCATCAGCACCGCCGGCCACGCGCCTGCCTCACCGGCGAGGCATACCGCGACCGATGCCGCCAGCAGTGTCCGGAGCTTCATCCCTGCTTCACCACCTTGGCCTTGAGGCTGACTTTGCCGTCTTTCGTCTCCAGGCGGAAATCCACGGCCTGTGCGCCCTTGTCGGCCATGATGCGGGAGGCCTGCTGGCCGATGAGCTTCTGGAAGTTGTCGAACTTTACCGTGCCCTTCTCTCCCGCCTCCTGGCGAGCCTGGAGGAACTTCTCGTACAGGCCGCGCACGGCCGATTCGTCCTTCTCGGGGCTGCGGACCCGGAACTCCCCGCCGGGCCCGGGCGTCACGGCGGCGCGGGCCGAGGCTCCGGTGGCGGCCGCGCTCGCAGCGCCCGGCACCAGCGCGGCGGCGATGGCGGCGCGGCCGTGCAGGCCCAAGGGCCGTCCCTCCTCGATCGCGCGCATGCGCTTGTTCCACAGCTCGTTGAACGTGTTGAAGCGCGACGCCAGCGCCTGGTAGCGGAAGCGCTCGGTGTTGTTGCGGATCTCCGTGTAGGCGTACTTCTTGACGATGGCTTCCACGCGGCCCCGCAGCTCGTTGGGAGGCTTCTTTTCCACGCCGCCGAAGAACTTCTCCCACTCGATCTGGAGCTGGCGGAACATGCGCTCGAGCTGGTCGAGGTCGTCTTCGGTGGCCATGCCCCCTCAGTCCCCTTCGCGC